>NZ_QFDQ01000258.1 GCF_003270085.1 Streptomyces triticisoli
CCTACGGCGGCGGGGGTGCCCCTCGGTGAGAGGGGCACCCCCGCCGCCGTAGTCGTACGGCTACTTGGCGTCCTCCGCCTCGATGCCGAGGCCGGGCAGCAGGCCCGGGAGCAGGGGAGGGATGGTCACCTCGGGGCCGCTGGGGGCCGACCTGCTCGCGGACGGTGCGGTGCTGCCGCTGGGCTTGGGCGGATCGAGCAGGTCGCCGGTGCTGCCGCCGATCAGGCCCTCGCCCTCGCCGCCGGCCGACTTGCTGGGGCCGGTGGTGCCGGGGTGGTGGCTGCCGGAGGAGGCGTCGCCGCCGGTGCTGGGCTGGGCGGACGGGCCGGTGCCGGAGGCGCCGGGGGACGGCGTCGGGCCGGTTCGGTGCCGCTTGTCGTCGCCGGCGCCCGGCGTGGCGGGCTGGGGCAGCAGCGACTGCAGCGGCGCGACCTCTTCGTCTATGGCGTCGAACACCGACGACACCTGCTGACTGACGTCCCCGAGCTGCACGGGCAGTTGGTCGCGCAGCTCGCCCCAGGCCCCGCGGTGGGTCCGGGAGAAGGCGGAGAGGGCCTGGATGGGGCCCAGGGAGTCGGGGTCGCGCTCGTACGCCTCGTGCAGCAGGCGGTGGCCCTCGGCCGCGTCGTGCCGCATCCCGGACAGGGCGCGGCGGATCTCACCGAGCGACTCGTGGTCGAGGTGGCCGCCGCGGCCGCGCTCCATCAGCCTGCGGGCCTCGCTCAGCCGGGTGGAGGCCAGATCGAGGTAGGCCTGGCCCTGCTCGTCGGCGCCGTCGGTCAGGTAGGTGAGCTTGAAGTCCTCGATGCCGCGCTTGAGGCCGTACAGGGAGTCACCGGGGAGGGCGTCGGAGCTGGCAGCGGCCACTCCTCCGAAGGTCCCGGCGGCCACCCCGAGGCTGAGCCCGCCGGCGGCCAGTGACTTGCCCAGCCGCGTGTGCGGCCGGAGTTTCCCCAGGCCACTCGCCCGGTGGGCACCCCGCGCACGGTGTGCACGCTGTCCCGGAACTGATGGGTCCGTCGCCTCGCCCGCGGTGCCCTCCTGCAGCATGGCCTCCATCGCGGCCACCAGGCGGGCCCGCTGGACGGCCTTGACCTCGGGGTCCAGCTCCGGCCGGGGCAGCGCGCCCAGACCGGTGGCGAGGGCCAGCAGACGGCCCTGCTCGGTCTGGGCCGCGGCAGCCGGGTCCGGTGCCGGTCCTTCGGACTGCTCGGCCGCCGTGCCCTGGTCGGACAGCTCCTCCAGGGCCTGGGCGAAGGCGTTCGCCCGCCGGTGCGCCGATACGTTCGCGATCACTGGCGGCACCTCCTCTCGTCATGACGGTCGACTCCCCGGGTGTCCTGAGGGTTGCACGTCCACGGCCGAGTCCACACGAACGAGTGATCAGGGTTGGCCAAGGCGTGACCGCAGGGAGCCTCTATCCCGCACAACGAGCGGCTCGGCACTTGGGTTACGGACGGCACAGGATCCGTTGGAGAAGTCAACGTGCCTCTGCAGAGGGTGAGTTGGGGTGGCCGAGTGTGGGCGGATCAGCGGACGTCGTCCGGGAGGAGCCGGGCCAGAGTGCGTACGGCCCGGTACTGGAGGGTCTTGATGGCGCCCTCGTTCTTGCCCATCACACGGGCGGTCTCGGCGACGGACAGGCCCTGCAGGAAGCGGAGCGTGACGCACTCCTGCTGCTGGGGGTTGAGCCGTCGCACGGCGTCCAGGAGGGCGGCGTTGGACAGGGACTCCAGGACGGAGTCCTCCGGTGAGCGCTCGACCTCGTTGGCGTCGAGCATCTCACCGGTGGTGACCTCGAGACGGAAGCGGCTGGACTTGAAGTGGTCGGCGACCAGGTTGCGGGCGATGGTGACCAGCCAGGCGCCGAAGTCGCGCCCCTGCCAGGTGAAGGTGCCGATACGGCGCAGGGCGCGCAGAAAGGTCTCACTGGTGAGGTCCTCGGCGGTCGCCCTGCCGCCGACGCGGTAGTAGATGTACCGGTACACGGTGTCGCTGTACTGGTCGTAGAGGCGGCCGAAGGCGTCGGCCTCGCCGGCCTGGGCGCGCTCCACGAGCTCCATCATCCGGGCGCTGTCGCTGTCCGCGGCCGGGCGCCGGACGGTGGTCCCCGCGGCACGCCCTCGTCTGCCGGCCGTCCGCGTCTCCCCCGTCCGACGCCCCTCGACGACGGTGCGGTGGGCCGGCCCCTGCTCCATGCTGCCGGCCAGCGCGTAGCACGGGCCCGCGGGTGCGGCCGTGGCGAATGCGGGGCCGGCGTACGCGGTGGGGACGAGGTCGCGCAGCAGGTCCAGGACCGTTGCGCGGAGCGTGGCCAGGCCCGAGGCGTCAACCCCGACGTGTGGGTACACGGGACTCCCAGAGGCAGAGCTTCCATCACGTGCAGTGCGGGACCTTTCACCCGTCGTAGCGACGGAGGGGTACCGGTTTGCGTCTGAGGAGAATAACGCTTCGTACAGAGCCCGCTACACCGAGTTGCTCAAATCACCGATTACGTCGCTTCCGTAACCGATTGATGTCCGGTGGCGTACCGGAGAGTGACCGTTTTCTGATCGATCCAGTCCGGCTTCGGTGTGAGTCCGGGACGCATCCTGGCGGTGCACCGCCAACCCGAGTGCCCTGGCCGACCACGTCGGCATGGGCGCAGGGGGAGAGCTGAGGGGCAGGCGGTGCCCCGTTCCCGGCGCGCGCCGCCGCCGGGCCGAGGCCGGGAGGATCCCTGGTCGCCGAAGCCCGTGGGCTCAGGCCGGTGGTGAAACCCGTGCGGGCCGTGGTCGGCGGTGGGTCCGTGAGGGTCGTGGCCGGCAGCGGGTCCCAAGAGCGTGATCGGCGTGGAGGTCCGCGGGCGTGATCGGCGCGGAGGTCCGCGGGTGTGGCCGGTGCCAGGCCACGGGTATGGCCGGTGCCGGGCCGGGGGGAAGCGGCGCGGAGGTCCGCGGGTGTGGCCGGTGCCGGGCTACGGGTGTGGCCGGTGCCGGGCCGGGGGGAAGCGGCGCGGAGGTCCGCGGGTGTGGCCGGTGCCAGGCCACGGGTATGGCCGGTGCCGGGCCGGGGGGAAGCGGCGCGGAGGCGCCGGTTTATCGGCGGCGGCGGTGGAGGGCGATGGCCGCCGCTGTGCCGCCGGCGACCGCTCCGACGCCCGCCGCCGCGGGGATGCCGACCTTGGCGGCCTTGCGGCCGGTGCGGTAGTCGCGCAGGCGCCAGTCCATTTCGCGGGCGTGGCGGCGGAGCTTGGCGTCGGGGTTGATGGCGTAGGGGTGGCCGACCAGGGACAGCATGGGAATGTCGTTGTGGGAGTCGCTGTAGGCGGCGCAGCGGGAGAGGTCCAGGCCCTCCGCGGCGGCCAGGGCGCGTACCGCCTCCGCCTTCGCGGGCCCGTGCAGCGGCTCGCCGACCAGGCGGCCGGTGTAGACGCCGTCGACGGACTCCGCGACCGTGCCCAGCGCGCCGGTCAGGCCCAGGCGGCGGGCGATGACCTGCGCGATCTCCACCGGCGCGGCCGTGACCAGCCACACCTTCTGGCCGGCGTCCAGGTGGGCCTGGGCGAGCGCGCGCGTGCCGGGCCAGATCCGCTCGGCCATGTACTCGTCGTAGATCTCCTCGCCGATCGACTTCAGCTCGGAGACCCGGTGGCCCTGCACGATCGACAGCGCCGAGTCGCGCGCGTCCTGCATGTGCTCGGGGTCCTCCACCCCGGCCAGCCGGAACCACGCCTGCTGCCAGGCGAACTTGGCGAGTTCACGCGTGTCGAAGAACTTCCGCTTGTACAGGCCGCGGCCGAAGTGGAACAGCGCGGCGCCCTGCATGACGGTGTTGTCCAGGTCGAAGAACGCGGCGGCCCGGTCGTCCCCGTGCACCGGGAACTCCTCCCCCTTGTCGGGGGACGGCGGGACTTCCGCCTCCTGGGAGGACTTGCGTGCTGCCTCCGCCGAGGCCTCGCCTGCCAGCACGCTGCGCGCCGTGGCGGAACGCCTACGGGGGGTGAGCCATCCTAGAGCGGCCATGGCGCTGAGCATAGCCAGGTTGTTCGGTGGTTCCGGAATCGTGACGTTGGAAGGGCGTGAACTCTCGGTGACGGTGGGGTTCCGTGGGCGCGTGACCGGGTGAGAATGGCCGACATGAGTCCCATCTTCCGCCGTAAGTCCCCCGATCCCCGGAATCGGCTCGTCACCCTGGTCCGTAAGCCGGGCTGTCACCTGTGCGACGACGCGCAGGCCGTCGTGGAGAAGGTGTGCGCCGACCTCGGCGTCCCCTGGGAGCAGAAGGACATCACCGAGGACCGGGAACTGCACGACCGGTACTGGGAGCAGATCCCCGTCGTGCTCGTCGACGGGGAGCAGCACACCTTCTGGCGTGTGAACGAGGAGCGGCTGCGCAAGGCGCTCACGGGCTGACGCCCGGCGGCCGATCGTCGCTGATCAACACTGACCGAGGAGTTCAAAACGGCCGGAAGTCGCTTAGGATCGATGGCGACTTGGTCTCGGGGGCGGTGATCGTAGAGGAGAGTGTGCGGTTTTGCCCCCAGCAAGAGAGGGACAGAGGTGCGTGTGCGCCGGTTCCACACACCTGCGCCGGGGGCGCGTGACCCCGGTCACGTTGGCCGGACAAATCGGACACCATCTTTGTGCACGCGTTCACAAAGACATAGCCTGCTGTCGACGGGGCGGTCTGGGGACGTACGACCGCCTGCAGCCCCGCTCTACCCGCAGGAGCACCGTGGCAACTGGCCGAACTCACCGACCGGCGACCCGTAGCCGAGGGATTCCCGAGGCCACCGTCGCCCGTCTTCCGCTGTACCTCCGCGCGCTGACCGCGCTGTCCGAGCGCTCGGTCCCCACGGTCTCCTCCGAGGAACTCGCGGCCGCGGCGGGGGTCAACTCCGCCAAGCTGCGCAAGGACTTCTCCTACCTCGGCTCCTACGGGACCCGCGGGGTGGGGTACGACGTCGAGTATCTCGTGTACCAGATCTCCCGCGAACTGGGCCTGACCCAGGACTGGCCGGTTGTGATCGTCGGTATCGGAAACCTCGGCGCCGCCCTCGCCAACTACGGCGGCTTCGCCTCCCGCGGCTTCCGTATCGCCGCGCTCATCGACGCCGACCCGGCCCTGACCGGGAAGCCCGTCGCCGGCATCCCGGTCCAGCACGCCGACGAGCTGGAGAGGATCATCCGGGACAACGGCGTCTCGATCGGCGTGATCTCGACCCCCGCGGGCGCCGCCCAGCCGGTCTGCGACCGGCTCGTGGCCGCCGGCGTCACCTCCATCCTGAACTTCGCGCCGACCGTGCTGACCGTCCCGGACGGCGTCGACGTACGCAAGGTCGACCTCTCCATCGAGCTGCAGATCCTCGCCTTCCACGAACAGCGCAAGGCCGGTGAGGAGACCGTCGGCGAGGGCGCCCTTCCGCGGACCGCCGCGGGCCGCGACGAGTCCGCCGACCAGGGACCTGACGGGGACATGCCCGCCGTGATGCAGGCATGAGCCTTCTCGTCGTCGGACTGAGTCACCGCAGTGCCCCGGTCAGCCTCCTGGAGCGCGCCTCGCTGAGCGCGGACGACCAGGTCAAGCTGGCCCAGGACACGGTCGCCGCCGAGCCGGCCACCGAGGCCGCCGTGCTGGCCACCTGCAACCGCATCGAGCTGTACGCCGACGTGGACAAGTTCCACGCCGGTGTCGCCGAGCTGTCCACGCTGCTCGCCCAGCACAGCGGGGTCGGCCTGGAGGAGCTCACCCCCCACCTCTACGTGCACTACGAGGACCGGGCCGTCCACCACCTGTTCTCGGTGGCCTGCGGCCTGGACTCGATGGTCGTCGGTGAGGGGCAGATCCTCGGCCAGATCAAGGACTCCCTGGCCCGCGCCCAGGAGCTGCACACCGCCGGACGGCTGCTGAACGACCTGTTCCAGCAGGCCCTGCGGGTGGGCAAGCGCGCCCACTCCGAGACCGGCATCGACCGCGCCGGGCAGTCCCTGGTCACCTTCGGCCTGGAACAGCTGTCCACGGGCGCGGACGTACAGGCCTGGGCGCACGGCAAGAAGGCCCTGGTCATCGGCGCCGGTTCGATGTCGTCGCTGGCCGCCGCCACGCTCGCCCGGGCCGGTGTCGCCGAGGTCGTGATCGCCAACCGTACGCAGGACCGCGCCGAGCGCCTCGTGCAGATCCTCACCGAGGGCGACGACGCGGCCGTACGGGCCCGCGCGGTACCCATGGACGCCGTACCGGACGAGCTGACACGTGCAGACGTCGCCATCTCCTGCACCGGCGCGACGGGACTCGTCCTGAGCGCCGAGACGATCGCCGCCGCGGTCGCGGGCCGCACCGGCGCGCCCGCCGCCGTCGCCGAAGCCGACGCCGAGCGGCACGACAGCGGTCGTACGACGGTGGGGGCGGACGTCCGCGAGACCCCGCTGCCGCCGGCCGGCGCGGGCGCCGAGGAGGGCTGCCCGCCGGCCCCGGTCGTGGCCGAGCCCGGCTTCTCCCTGATGGGCGAGGCCGCCGTCGCCGGCATGGACGCCGCCACTCTGGAGCAGCACGGCACCTGGGTCGGTGAGGGCACCTCCCTGCTCGAACGGAGCGGGGAGGCCGGGGGAGGCGCCGCCGACCGCCGCGACTCCGCCCGTGCGGGCGCCGAGGCCGACGCCGAGCTGATCACCGCGCTCGCCGCGACCGCGGCCACCGTCGGCCGCGTCCCCGAGCGCCGCAGGCCCGAGCGGT
>NZ_QFDQ01000259.1 GCF_003270085.1 Streptomyces triticisoli
CGTGCGCCACGCTGGCGAGTGCGGCCGGGCTGCCGCGCGTGGCGGGGCCCTCGCTGCGCCGGGCGGCGGTCCGGGAGGGCCGGGTCGGCGGCGGGGAGCCGGCGTCGTACGACCTGGTCCGGCGCGCGTACTCCACCAGCCGCTGGCTGCGCGCGGCCCTCGCCGAGAACGCCACCTACACCGACCAGGCCGTCGCCCTCGCGACCCTGCGCCGGTCACGGCCGCTGCCGACCGGCCTGCCCGTCACCGTGCTCGCCGCCGACGACCCGCGCCGGCCCGCACGCCGGCGGGAGAACTGGCTCGCCCGGCAGCGGGCGTTGGCCACGGCCCTCGGCGGCACCTTCCGCGTCAGCGCCCGGGCCGGCCACCTGCTCATGCTGGACCGCCCGGGAGACGTGGCCGACGCCGTACTGCACACGCACGCGTGCCCGTCCTGCGACAACGAGCAGCGGGAGCAGGGCTGCTGAAGGCCCTTGCCGCGAACGGGGGCGTCACGCACGTCCTGGTGACCGGACGTCAGGTGAGAGAGTCGGTGCACATAAGTTGAACGCCGGATGCGCATTATTTACCCTGGCCGCATGCGGCTGCTGCGCTCCACCGACATGGCGTTGCGCGTCCTGATGCGGCTCGCCGTCGCGGGCGGGTCCAGCCCCACGACCCGGGAGGTCGCGGCGGACATGGGCGTGCCGTACACGCATGCCGCGAAGATCGTCGCCGACCTCCAGCACCGCGGGCTGCTCACGGCCCGCCGCGGCCGCGGTGGCGGCCTGAGCCTCACGGAGGCCGGCCGGAACGCCTCGGTCGGTGCGCTCGTGCGCTCCCTGGAGGGCGAGGGCGACGTCGCCGACTGCGACGGCACCACCCCCTGCCCCCTCAGCTCCGACTGCCGCCTGCGCGGCGCCCTGCGCCGGGCCCAGGAAGCCTTCTACGCCACGCTCGACCCGCTCACGGTCGACGACATGGTCGCGGCCCCGACGGGCCCGCTGCTGCTGGGACTGCCCAGCATCCGGACGGCGTCCTCGGAGCCCTCGACGTCCCCGGCGTCCTCGACGCCCTGAGCGGACGCGCATCGTGGCACGCGAAGGCCGGCCGGGGCCACACCCTTGGCGAGGAGCTGCTCGCGCACCGCCCGCATGAAGGGGAGCGGGCCGCACAGGTACGCGCGCGTGCCGGCCGGGACGTCGACGTCGGTGAGGTCGGCCAGGCCGGGCCGCCCGACGCCCGCCGCGTCCTGGGCGTCCTGCTCGTAGAAGAAGACCGCCCGCGCGTCCGTCAGCTTGGCCGTGTACGCCTCGTGGTCGGAGCGGAGCGCGTGCGCGGCGGGGGAGCGGTCGGCGTGGACCACGGTCACCGGGGTGCTGTGGCCGGTGAGGGCGAGCTGGTCCAGCATGGCGATCATCGGGGTGACGCCGATGCCGGCGGAGGCGAGCAACAGCGGCGCGTCGGTGTCCTCGAGGACGAGGTCGCCGTACGGGGCGGACAGCTGCAGGACGTCGCCGACGTGCACGTGTGCGTGCAGGTGGTTGGAGACCTCGCCGTCGGGGGTCGTGGCGTCACCGGCCACCCGCTTGACGGCGAACTGCCGCTCCGGCGAACCGGGCGCCGCGGTCAGGCTGTACTGGCGGATCTGCCGGGCGCCGTCCGCGAGCCGGACGCCGACCGAGACGTACTGTCCGGCGCGGTAGCCGGGCACCGGGCCGCCGTCGACGGGGCGGAGCCTGAAGGTGGCCACGTCCGCGGTCTCCTCGATCCGCTCGACGACCTCCCACTCGCGCCAGCCGGTCTGCTCGCTCTGCTCGTACAGCCGCTTCTCGATGGCTATGAGGGCGTTGGCCATCAGCCAGTAGACCTCGGTCCAGGCGGCGGCGACCTCGGGGGTGACCGCGTCGCCGAGGACCTCGACGATGGCGGCGAACAGGTGTTCGTGGACGATCGGGTACTGCTCCGGGGTGATGCCCAGCGAGGCGTGCTTGTGGGCGATGCGCTGCAGCATCACGTCGGGCCGCTGGTCGGGGTTGTTCACCAGGTGCGTCGCGAAGGCGGCGATGGAGCCGGCCAGCGCCTGCTTCTGCGTGCCGGCGGCCTGGTTGCCGCGGTTGAACAGGTCGCGCAGCAGTTCGGGGTGGGCCGCGAACATCCGAGGATAGAAGCGCTCGGTGATCTCGCCGATGGCCGCGCCGACGGCGGGGAGGGTGGCGCGGACGGTGGCCGCTGACTGCTCGGACAGCATGGTGACTCCTCGAAGACTCGACCGGATTGCTCGATCGCTCGACTGATCGAAACGGTATTGAAACTTGCATTTGAGATGCAAATTAAGCGGGCGTGGTCTCCGTCACGTGAGAAAGAGTTCGGCCATGAGGAGGGCGCATCACAAGAGCGGCGCTCAGCGGGCAAGATGGACGGCAGAGCGGTACACCTGCGGGCAAGGATGGGGAAGCGGAAGATGGACAAGCAGCAGGAGTTCGTGCTCCGGACGTTGGAGGAGCGCGACATCCGGTTCGTACGCCTGTGGTTCACCGACGTGCTCGGCTTCCTCAAGTCCGTGGCCGTGGCCCCCGCCGAGCTGGAGCAGGCCTTCGACGAGGGCATCGGCTTCGACGGGTCCGCCATCGAGGGCTTCGCCCGGGTCTACGAGTCCGACATGATCGCCAAGCCCGACCCGTCCACGTTCCAGATCCTGCCCTGGCGCGCCGAGGCCCCCGGCACCGCCCGCATGTTCTGCGACATCCTCATGCCGGACGGCTCCCCGTCCTTCGCGGACCCGCGCTACGTCCTGAAGCGCGCCCTGGCCCGCACCTCCGACCTGGGCTTCACCTTCTACACCCACCCGGAGATCGAGTTCTTCCTGCTCAAGGACCGCCCGGTCGACGGCTCCCGTCCCACCCCCGCCGACAACTCCGGCTACTTCGACCACACCCCGCAGGCCGTCGGCATGGACTTCCGCCGTCAGGCGATCACCATGCTGGAGTCGATGGGCATCTCGGTGGAGTTCTCCCACCACGAGGGCGCGCCGGGGCAGCAGGAGATCGACCTGCGCTACGCCGACGCGCTGTCCACCGCGGACAACATCATGACGTTCCGCCTGATCATGAAGCAGGTCGCGCTGGAGCAGGGACTGCAGGCGACCTTCATGCCGAAGCCGTTCTCGGAGTACCCGGGCTCCGGCATGCACTCGCACCTGTCCCTCTTCGAAGGTGACCGGAACGCGTTCTACGAGTCCGGCGCGGAGTACCAGCTCTCCAAGGTGGGCCGCTCCTTCATCGCCGGCCTGCTCCGCCACGCCGCCGAGATCGCCGCGGTCACCAACCAGTGGGTCAACTCCTACAAGCGCATCTGGGGCGGCTCCGAGCGCACCGCGGGCGCCGGCGGCGAGGCCCCCTCGTACATCTGCTGGGGCCACAACAACCGCTCGGCCCTGGTCCGCGTCCCGATGTACAAGCCCGGCAAGATGGGCTCCGTACGCGTGGAGTTCCGCTCCCTGGACACCGGCGCCAACCCGTACCTGGCCTACGCCGTCCTGCTGGCCGCCGGCCTGAAGGGCATCGAGGAGGGCTACGAACTCCCGCCCGGCGCCGAGGACGACGTCTGGGCCCTCTCGGACGCCGAACGCCGCGCGATGGGCATCGAGCCGCTCCCGCAGAACCTGGGTGAGGCCCTGAAGCTGATGGAGAACAGCGACCTCGTCGCCGACACCCTCGGCGAACACGTCTTCGACTTTTTCCTGCGCAACAAGCGGCAGGAGTGGGTGGAGTACCGCTCGGAGGTCACGGCCTTCGAACTGAAGAAGAACCTGCCGGTGCTGTAAGCGCGGGTCAGAGCGGGTTTCCCGCCCATTCGACGAATGGGGCCGACGATCGCGGACCGTCGGCTCCACGGCGTCTCGCCGCCCCTGGGCCGTCCGGCACAGGGCCGGTGCCCTCGTACAGGCTGTCCACGGCCTTCCGACGCCGTCACAGCTCCACAAGTGTTCTGTGTGCTTCCGAGTCCGTCGGCTCACTCGTCGGCCGTTGTCAGTGGTGATCGCTACTCTGTGCGGCCATGGGACTTTCCATTACCGTAGGGCTCCTGGACGGCCTGGCGCGCAACGACGCCGAGGGGCTGGCATACCATCGTGGCGCGTTCGCGCGTCTCACCGAGGCACTCGCGGACAACGGCATCGACTGGCACGAGCCGGAGATCAGCGATCCGCCCGCCGACCCCGCTGTCTCCACGGGCTTCCCCTACGGCTATCTGATGCATCTTCGCCAGATCGACGACGAGGCGACCATGCTCGACTCCCACCTGCTCTGCCACTCCGACTGCTCGGGTTACTACATACCGGTCGACCTCGACGGGCCGCTCTTCCTCCCGCCGGAGGCGGATGTCGAGGGGCATGGCATGGTCGGCTCCAGCCAGGGCCTGCTGACCGAACTGGTCGGCGTCGCACCGTCACTCGGCATCCACCTCGACGCCGACGGCACGCTCTCCGCCGCCGAGGAGACCAAGCTGGCC
This sequence comes from Streptomyces triticisoli, assembly GCF_003270085.1. Taxonomy (GTDB): domain Bacteria; phylum Actinomycetota; class Actinomycetes; order Streptomycetales; family Streptomycetaceae; genus Streptomyces; species Streptomyces triticisoli. The sequence goes on from NZ_QFDQ01000259.1 coordinate 4,492, forward strand.
GAGCTCCCGCTCGACGCCCCCTTCGAAATGGAGAAGTTCACCTGGCACCAGCTCTATCGTGCCTGCCGGGCGAGCATCGCCGGCGGCCGTGCCATCGTCTTCCAGTGACACCCCGACGACTGCGGGCCGAGCGCGTCGGCCCGGAACACGGCAGCCTCGTCGATCGGCCCGTGGCCTTCGCACTCGCCGGTGCATCGGCGCTCGCAGCAGGGCAGGCAGTCGACTCCGGAGCGGTGGACGGGCGATGCCGTGGGGGCCCGCGAAATGCATGAACGTGGCCCCGTCCTGGGGCGTGAACTGCTGGGGCCCGGTGGCCTCCAGTCCGCGAGCGGTCAGTTGTTCGTAGGCGGCCCTGGCGTCCGTGAGTGAGGCCGCCGCCAGGATCTGCGGACGCCGCGTTCACTCGCAGGCTCGGAAGGTACATAACCTGTACCATGTCGGTATGGCTCTGAAGCGCACCAACGTCTACGCCGAGGACAGTGACCTGCAGTTGATCAAGCAGGCCGCGGCGCGGTTGGGTGTGTCGGAGGCGGAGATAATCCGCGAGGGCATTCACCGGATCGCGCTGGCACACCAGGTCTGGGAGGAGCCGTTCGTGTCCGACGAGGAGACCTTCGACCTCGGCGGTCCCGTGGCGGAGGACGAGATCAGCGCCGCGGTGTCCTGGGGATACGAGGAACGTGAGCGCCGGAACCGGCGGGGCAACGCCGCGTGATCGCTGTCGCCGACACCTCCGGCATCCTGACCCTGTTCAACCGGTCCGATCCCGACCATCACGCCGCGAGGAAAGCCGCGGACCAGTGCGGTTTCCTCGTCGCCACGCCGCTCGCGCTCACCGAGGTGCACCAGGTGGCGACCAGCCGGGCCGGACGGGCGGCGGCCGACGGAATCCTCCGCTCGCTCACCGCGCGCGTCCGGCAGATGCGGCTGGTCCTGGCCCCGCCGACGCCGGAGATCCTTGAGGCCGCGCTGTCCGTGCGGGCTCGGTACGCGTCGCTCGATCTGGACCTGGTGGACGCGGTGAACGTCGCCCTCGCCGCCGAGTACGACACGGACGTGGTCCTCACCAGGGACCTACGGGACTTCCGGACCGTACGCCCGGTGGGTGGCCGTGGCCGGTACTCCTGCTTCCGGATCCTCCCTGACGACCTCTAAGCGGTTCTGCGGGGTCAGTTCCTGCCGGCGAAGGCCACGAAGTCGGCCCACGAGGTCGGTGCGAGGGCGAGACAGGGCCTCCAGGTGTCCTTGGAGTCCCGGACGTGGACGACAGCGGGGGTCATGGCGACTTCGACACAGTCGCTGGGGTTGCTGCTGTCGCTGTAGGTGCTCTTGAACCAGGTCAGTTCGACAACGTCGCCGACCGATTCCTTGCGGTTCATGTCTCCCCCAGCAGTTGTTCGATGAAGATGAGCGACTCTCGTGCGGTCAGAGCCTCGGCCCGGATGACGCCATAACGCAGTTCGAAGATCCGCAGCTGCCGGGGCTCGGAGACAGGACGGTTGCCGAACTCGTCGTCGGCCCGGCCAACCGCCGTGCCGTCCGCGAACTTCAGCACCTGAATCCGCCCTCCCGTTCCCGGGTGGTCCCCACGAGACGTGGGCATCACTTGGATCTCGACGTGACGCAACTGCGCTACCTGCAAGAGGTGTTCGAGCTGTCTGCGCAACACCATCCTGCCCCCGACGGGGCGGCGCAGGGTCACCTCTTCCTGGACAAAGCTGAGTTCTGGGACGGGAGTGCGTTCGAAGATCGTCCTGCGGGCCATACGAGCGGCGAGTGCCAGGTCCAGCTCATCCTCCGACAGCGTCGGTCGCCGCGTGCTCAGGAGAGCCCTCGCATACTCCTCGGTCTGGAGAAGCCCGTGCAGGTTGTGGCTGCCGTACGAGAGCAGTTCCACCGCCTTGGCCTCCAGCATCGCCAGGTCCCGTACCTTCTTCGGGTACCGGACCTTCCTCACGTCCTCCCAGGTCGCCGAGATGAGCCCACCCGCGCCCAACACCTCGTCGGCCTTGTCCAGGTACTCCTCCCGCGGGATCCGCTTCCCGCCCTCGATCTTGTAGACCAGGTCCTCCCCGTACCCCATCGCCGCCCCGAACTCGGCGACCCGCATCCCCACCGCCTCCCGCCGCAGCTTCAACTGCCGCCCCACGGTGGCGATCACCGCGACGCCCCACTCGTCGTCCGGGTCCACCTCCCATCCCGGCTCGTCCGCCTCGCCCCTGAGCCGTACCGCCTCGCCGTCCACCGACATGCCGCACCCCTCCGTCGTACGCGTCGTATCGCGACGTATCGGACGGTAGGGGCATCGGCCACGCTGAGTGACAGGAGCGACCCGGAGCTCACACCTACGAGTGAAGTAGCCCTGTGGGCGGACAACAAGTGGAGGATTTGGGCCAACCCGCTGTGGCAAAACCGCAGGTCGCGCCCCTCCGTCGTGGCTCAAACCTTCCACTTGCCCCAGAGAGCCCGCTCGGTGAGGCGATGGCGATCACATGGTGCGCCCGCCCCACGCTCGGGTGTGCCCGGTGCCTCCGAGGCGCTGAAATCGGGGCCCGCCGCTGGGACCCGAGCCCGGTGCTCCGGTTAGGCTCTGGCCAGGGTGGGCTCGATCCGACGGGAGGCCGGGATGACGGCGCCGGGGCGCAGGAGCAGTACCTTCACGCGGCTGCTGCGGCACGGCTTCATCGATGCCTCGGGGGCCGAGCGGCTGCTGGAGAGCCCGGAGCTCGTCCCGCTCAGGGACGATCCCGTGCTGTTGGAGGCGCTGGGGGCCACCGCCGATCCGGATCTCGCGCTCGGGGGGCTCGTGCGGTTGCTCGAGGCGCAGCCCACGACGACGGACCGGCGCGAGTTGCTCGACACCCTCATAGCCGCCAAGCCTCTGCGCGATCGGCTGCTCGGTGTGCTCGGCTGTTCTGCCGCGCTCGGCGACCACCTCGTCCGGCACGCCGGTGACTGGCACGCGCTCGTCACCTACGAGCCGCGCGACCTGCACCCCGGGGTGGAGGAGTTCGAGCGGGGGCTCGCGGAGGCCGGCGACCCCGTCGCGCTGCGCGTCGCCTACCGGCGCTGTCTGCTGTCCATCGCCGCCCGCGACGTGTGCGGCACCACCGACGTGGTCGAGACCGCCGCCGAGCTCGCCGACCTCGCCACCGCCACCCTGCGCGCCGCCCTCCGGCTCGCCCGCGCCGCCGCGCCCGAGGACGACGCGCTGTGCCGGCTCGCGGTGATCGCCATGGGCAAGTGCGGCGGCCACGAGCTGAACTACGTCTCCGACGTCGACGTGATCTTCGTGGGGGAGGCCTCGGAGGGCGCGGACGAGGGGAAGGGGCTCAAAGCCGCCACCCGGCTTGCCTCGCACATGATGCGGATCTGTTCCGAGACCACCGTGGAGGGGTCGATCTGGCCCGTCGATGCCAACTTGCGGCCCGAGGGGCGTAATGGGCCGCTCGTGCGGTCGCTCAGCAGTCATGTGGCCTACTACCAGCGGTGGGCCAAGACCTGGGAGTTCCAGGCGCTGCTCAAGGCCCGGCCGGTCGCCGGCGATCTCGAACTCGGCGGGCAGTACGTCGCCGCGCTCTCCCCGCTGGTCTGGCAGGCCGCCGAGCGCGAGAACTTCGTCGCCGACGTGCAGAAGATGCGCCGCCGTGTCGTCGAGAACATTCCCGTGGCCGAGGTCGAGCGTGAGCTGAAGCTCGGGCCGGGCGGTCTCAGGGACGTCGAATTCGCGGTGCAGTTGCTGCAGTTGGTGCACGGGCGGACCGATGTGTCGCTGCGGAGCGGGTGCACGCTGGATGCGTTGCGGGCGCTGGCCGCGGGGGGTTACGTCGGCCGCGTGGACGCCGTGCAGCTCGACGACGCCTACCGGTTCCTGCGGTCCATGGAGCACCGTCTGCAGCTGTTCCGGCTGCGGCGGACCCACCTCGTCCCCGAGAGTGAGGCCGATCTGCGTCGGCTCGGGCGGTCGCTCGGGCTGCGCAGCGACCCGATCACCGAACTCACCCGGGAGTGGAAGCGGCACACCAGCGTCGTACGGCGGCTGCACGAGAAGCTGTTCTACCGGCCGCTGCTCGACGCGGTCGCCCAACTGGCGTCCGGTGAGGTCCGGTTGAGTCCCGAGGCGGCACGGGAGCGGCTGGTCGCGCTCGGGTACGCCGATCCGGCCGCGGCGCTGCGGCATCTGGAGGCCCTCGCGTCGGGGGTGACGCGGAAGGCCGCGATTCAGCGGACGCTGCTGCCGGTGCTGCTGGGGTGGTTCGCGGACTCGGCCGATCCGGATGCGGGGCTGCTCAATTTCCGCAAGGTGTCGGATGCGTTGGGGAAGACGCCGTGGTATCTGCGGCTGCTGCGGGACGAAGGGGCTGCCGCGGAGAACCTGGCCCGGGTGCTGTCGGCCGGGCGGCTTGCCCCTGATCTGCTGATGCGGGCGCCGGAGGCCGTGGCGTTGCTGGGCGACGGCGGAGGTGACGGGGGTGGGCTCGCGCCGCGGGGGCGGGTTCAGTTGGAGCAGGAAATACTCGCCGCGGTCGGGCGCGCCGAGAGCGCCGAGCAGGGGGTCACGGCGGCGCGTGGCGTGCGGCGGCGGGAGCTGTTCCGTACGGCCGCCGCCGACATCGTCGGTTCCTACGGCACCGAGACCCGGTCCGCCGAGGCCGACCGGGGCGCGCTCGTGGACCGGGTGGGTCAGGCCGTCTCCGACCTGACGGCGGCGACACTGGCCGGCACCCTGCGGGCGGTGGTGCGCGAGGGGTGGGGGGACACTCTGCCGACCCGGTTCGCGATCATCGGGGTGGGGCGGTTCGGGGGGCATGAGCTGGGTTACGGGTCGGATGCGGACGTTCTTTTCGTGCATGAGCCCCGCGAGGGCGTGGACGAGCAGGAGGCGGCTGAGGCTGCCAACCGGGTCGTTGCCGAGATGCGGCGGTTGCTGCAGGTGCCCAGTGCGGATCCGGCGCTGCTGATCGACGCGGATCTGCGGCCCGAGGGGCGCAATGGGCCGCTGGTGCGGACGCTGAAGTCGTACGAGGCGTACTACCGGCGGTGGTCGCAGACGTGGGAGTCGCAGGCGTTGCTGCGGGCCGAGCCGGTGGCGGGGGACGAGGAGCTGGGGCGGCGGTTCGTGGAGCTGATCGATCCGCTGCGGTATCCGCGGGGTGGGCTGGGCGATGACGCGGTGCGGGAGATCCGGCGGCTGAAGGCGCGGATGGAGTCCGAGCGGCTGCCTCGGGGGGCGGATCCGAAGCTGCACACCAAGCTGGGGCCGGGTGGGCTGTCGGATGTGGAGTGGACCGTGCAGCTGATGCAGATGCGGCACGGGGCGGAGGAGGCGTCGTTGCGTACGCCGCGGACGCGGGAGGCGTTGGCGGCGGCTCGGGGGCTGGGGCTGGTGTCCGAGGAGGACGCGTCGACGCTGGACGAGGCGTGGGTGCTGGCCACGCGGGTGCGGAACGCGGTGATGCTGGTGCGGGGGCGGGCGGGGGACACGTTTCCGACGGAGTCGCGGGAGCTGGCTGCGGTGGGGCGGTACCTGGGGTACGGGCCGGGGCATGTGGGGGACATGCTGGATGCGTATCGGCGGACTGCTCGGCGGGCTCGGGGGGTCATGGAGTCGCTGTTCTACGGAGCGTAGCGCTCCGCTGGGGTGCGGGTGCCTCCGGCGGTTTGGGCCGGGGCGCCTGCGGTGGGTTGTGGGGTCGGGGCCGTGGGGGTGCGGGTGCCTTCGGCGGTTTGGGGCGGGGCGCCTGCGGTGGGTTGTGGGGTCGGGGCCGTGGGGGTGCGTCCAGCCCGCCGCGCACGGGCGTACTGCTGTGGGCTGTCATGGCTGGACTGGGCAGAGACGAAGTATGCGGCGGGTTGACGCACCCCCACGGCCCCTTCCGCCGTCGTGCGGGTGCGGGGCCGCACAGCTGCAGGTAGTTGCAGCCGCTCAGCCTGCGGGCAGTCGTGCCTCCCCCAGTGCTGAACGCCTGGGGAGGCACCCGTTCCCACGGTCACCCGAACTCCGGGAACTGTTCGGGCTCTACGCCCCCGCCGGCTGCAGAGCCACCGCCTTCGGCAGCGCGTGCGGCAGCGCCCCGTACCAGGTGCGGGCCGCTGTGAAGCCGAAGGAGAGGCACAGGACGCCGCCGACCGCGTCGAGCCAGAAGTGGTTGGCGGTGGCGACGATGACGACCAGGGTGGCGACGGGGTAGAGCAGGCCGAGGACGCGGACCCAGGGGATCGCGCACAGGGCGAAGAGGATCAGGCCGCACCACAGGGACCAGCCGATGTGCATGGACGGCATCGCGGCGTACTGGTTGGACATGTGCTTGAGGTCGCCGGAGGCCATCGAGCCCCAGGTGTTGTGGACCTGGACCGTGTCGATGAAGTGGTCGCCGGTCATCAGGCGTGGGGGCGCCAGGGGGTACAGGTAGTAGCCGAGCAGGGCCGTGCCCGTGGTGATGAAGAGGGTGGAGCGGGCCGCCGCGTAGCGGCCGGGGTGGCTGCGGTAGAGCCACACCAGGACGCCGATGGTGACCACGAAGTGCAGGGTCGCGTAGTAGTAGTTCATGCCGATGATCAGCCAAGTCACGGAGTTCACCGCATGGTTGATCGAGTGTTCGACGGCGATGCCCAGGTGGTGCTCGGCGCGCCAGATCCAGTCGGCGTTGCGCAGGGCCTGGGCCTTCTGTTCGGGGACCGCGTTGCGGATCAGCGAGTACGTCCAGTAACTCACCGCGATCAGCAGGATCTCGAACCACAGCCGGGGGCGCCGGGGGGTGCGCAGGCGTCGTACGGCTGTGGGGCGGATGTCGTCCGTGACGGGGGGCGGAACGTCTTCTTCCCGGTCTTCCAGCCGAGTCACGGTCGTGTCACCCATGGGCACAGAGTCTGCCAGACAAACCTTTCCGGGACGATCATCCCCCGGTCGGGTGCGGCTCCCACGTTCTCCGCCTCACGGACGATTGCGGTCACCGGGGGCCGAAGCGGTCGAGCCGCGGACCACCAGCTCCGGCATGAACACGAACTCGCTGTGCGGTGCGGGCGTCCCGCCGATCTCCTCCAGCAGGGTGCGCACCGCCGCCTGGCCCATCGCCGGCACCGGCTTGCGGATCGTGGTCAGGGGAGGGTCGGTGAAGGCGATCAGGGGGGAGTCGTCGAAGCCCACGACGGAGACGTCCCGGGGGACTTCCAGTCCGCGCTGCCGGGCCGCGCGGATCGCGCCGAGCGCCATCATGTCGCTGGCGCAGACGAGCGCCGTGCAGTCCCGGTCGATGAGTGCCGCGGCGGCGGCCTGGCCGCCCTCCAGGGTGTAGAGGGAGTGCTGGACCAGCTCGGACCCGATGACGTCCGGGGACAGGCCGAGCTGCTCGTGCATCGCCCTGACGAAGCCCTCGATCTTGCGCTGGACCGGGACGAAGCGCTTGGGGCCCAGGGCCAGGCCGATACGGGTGTGGCCCAGGGAGGCCAGGTGGGTGACGGCCAGGGTCATCGCCGCGCGGTCGTCGGGGGAGATGAAGGGGGCCTGGACCTTCGGGGAGAAGCCGTCCACCAGGACGAAGGGCACGCCCTGGGCGCGCAGGCGCTCGTAGCGGTCCATGTCCGCCGTGGTGTCCGCGTGCAGGCCGGAGACGTAGATGATGCCCGCGACCCCGCGGTCCACCAGCATCTCGGTCAGCTCGTCCTCGGTGGAGCCGCCGGGGGTCTGGGTGGCGAGCACCGGGGTGTAGCCCTGCCGGGTCAGCGCCTGGCCGATGACCTGGGCCAGCGCCGGGAAGATCGGGTTCTCCAGCTCGGGGGTGATCAGGCCCACCAGGCCCTCGCTGCGCTGCCGCAGCCGCACCGGACGCTCGTAGCCCAGGACGTCGAGGGCGGCCAGCACGGACTGGCGGGTGGCGGCGGCGACGCCCGGCTTCCCGTTGAGGACGCGGCTGACGGTCGCTTCGCTCACCCCCGCCTGGGCAGCGATGTCGGCAAGCCGTGTGGTCACATGAGTGGACTGTACCGGTCGCCTTCCGCCCTGCCCACCGGCCGGCCGCCTGGTGCGCGTCGTTGGACGGCCCGTTGCGGGCTGCTGCGTCATCGCGTTCCCTCGTGTTCGGTCGACGTCCGGGTCTCGGCGTCCGGTCTGCAACGGGATGATTCCCCCCTCGCCACCGTATGGCAAGGGCTTGCAGAGTCTTGCACAAGTATCCGAGTCCCCGTCCACCCGCGTGAAACCAGGGTCGCGGGGCGGGTGCGGACAGGTCACGAAGGGGTAACCTTCACGATCTCTTGCGCTTTTTTTCTGCAAGGTCTTTCGCGAAGCTTGCAACGCTGTTACTTTCACCGTCGCCCGGCGGCGGCAACGGCGCGGCGGGAGCGGCGGACGGGACCGCTTCCCGCTCACGGGCTTTCACCTCAAGGAGAAACTCATGCGGCGTGGCATAGCGGCCACCGCGCTGGTGGCGTCCCTCGCCCTCGCGGCAACGGCGTGCGGCGGGAGCGACAGCGGCAGCGACAAGTCGGACGGTCCGGTGACCATCACCTGGTGGGACACCTCGAACGCCACCAACGAGGCGCCGACGTACCAGGAACTGGTCAAGCAGTTCGAGGCGGCCAACAAGGACATCAAGGTCAAGTACGTCAACGTGCCCTTCGACCAGGCACAGAACAAGTTCGACACCGCCGCCGGCTCCAAGGGCGCCCCGGACGTGCTGCGTGCCGAGGTCGGCTGGACCCCGGCCTTCGCCAAGAAGAGCTACCTGCTGCCGCTGGACGGCACCGAGGCCCTCGCCGAGCAGGACAAGTTCCAGCCCAACCTGATCGAGCAGGCCCAGTACGAGGGCAAGACCTACGGTGTTCCGTTCGTCACCGACACCCTGGCCCTGGTCTACAACAAGGACCTGTTCAAGAAGGCCGGCATCACCGAGGCCCCCAAGACCTGGGACGAGCTGAAGAAGGCCGCCGCCAAGATCAAGGACAAGACCGGCGTCGACGGCTACTGGGGCTCCACCCAGGCCTACTACGCCCAGAGCTTCCTGTACGGCGAGGGCACCGACACCGTCGACGCCGACGCCAAGAAGATCACCATGAACGCGCCCGCCGCGAAGAAGGCGTACGGCACCTGGCTGAGCCTGTTCGACGGCAAGGGCCTGCACAAGGCCGACACCACCGCCGACGCCTACGCCCACATCCAGGACGCGTTCGTCAACGGCAAGGTCGCCGCGATCATCCAGGGCCCCTGGGAGATCACGAACTTCTACCAGGGCTCCGCCTTCAAGGACAAGGCCAACCTGGGCGTCGCCCCCGTCCCGGCCGGCTCCTCCGGCAAGGCGGGCGCTCCGACCGGCGGCCACAACCTCTCGGTCTACGCCGGCTCCGACAAGGCGCACCAGGAAGCGGCCCTGAAGTTCGTGAAGTTCATGACCTCGGCGAAGTCCCAGGAGGCCATCGCCCTGAAGAACTCCACGCTGCCCACCCGCGACGACGCCTACACCGCCGAGGTCACGGCCGACCCCGGCTTCGCCGGCTACCAGGGCGTCCTTTCCGCCGCCCAGCCGCGCCCGGCGCTGCCCGAGTACAGCTCCCTGTGGGGTCCGCTCGACACCGAGCTGGTCAAGATCGCCGCCGGCAAGGTGACCCTGGACAAGGGCCTGAACGACGCCGAACTCGCGATCACCAAGCTGGTCCCGGACTTCAGCAAGTGAGCCGCCGTGGCCGCCGGGTCCTCCGCGGAGGACCCGGCGG
>NZ_QFDQ01000260.1 GCF_003270085.1 Streptomyces triticisoli
CTCCGGGTCGAGGGCGGCGCGGGCGGCCTCGGCGGCCTCCTCGCGGGCGGCCGCCCGGTCGGCGGCGCGGGAGAGGTCGTGGCGGGTGAGCAGGCCGGTGACCGGGCCGTCGCCGGGGTGCTGGCGCCAGGTGCCCCCCGAGCGGGCGAAGCGGGTGCGCAGCGCGGGGTGGTGGGCGGCCAGGGCCTCCAGGGCGCGCTGAAGGGCCCGCTCGTCCAGGTCGTGCGGCAGGTCCAGCAGCATCGACATGCTGAAGTGGCGCAGCGGGCCGTGCGCGGCGAAGAACCACTCCTGGACCGGAGTCAGCGGCGCCGGGCCCTCCTCGCGCGGCCGCCGGGGCGCGGGCACGCCGGCGGTGCGCACCGACGCGGCAGCGGCGAGGTCGGCGACGGTCTGGTGGCGGAAGACGTCCCGCGAGGTCAGGTGCAGGCCGGCCGCGCGGGCGCGGGAGACGGCCTGGATGCTGAGGATGGAGTCGCCGCCCAGCTCGAAGAAGTTGTCCGTCACACCGACCCGGCGCACGCCCAGCACCTCGGCCCAGATGCGGGCGAGGGTCTCCTCCTCGGGGGTGCGCGGGGCGACGAACTCCTTGCCGCGCTCGCCGCCGCCGAGGTCGGGGGCGGGCAGGGCACGCCGGTCGACCTTGCCGCTGACGGTCGTCGGCAGGGCGTCGAGCACGGTGAAGGAGGACGGCACCATGTGGTCGGGCAGCACGCGCCGGCAGGCCGCCCGCACGTCGCCCGGAGCGAGGTGCGCGTCGCGGTCCGCGGGGACGAGGTAGGCGGCGAGCCGGGTGTGGCCCTGCGGGTCGGTGACGGCGACGACCGCGGCGGCGGCGACGTCGGGCAGGTCCGTCAGGGCGGCCTCGACCTCGCCGGGCTCGATGCGGTGGCCGCGCACCTTGACCTGGTCGTCGGCGCGCCCCAGGTAGTCCAGGCGTCCGTCGGCGGTCCAGCGGGCCAGGTCGCCGGTGCGGTACATGCGGGCGCCGGGCGGACCGAACGGGTCGGGCAGGAACCGTGCGGCGGTGAGCCCCGGCCGGCCCGCGTAGCCTCGCGCCAGTTGCACGCCGGCCAGGTACAGCTCGCCGCCGACTCCGGGCGGCACGGGCTGCAGCCGGTCGTCGAGGACGTAGGCGCGCACGTTGGCGAGCGGCCGGCCCACGGTCGGGCGGCCGTCGCCCTCGATGCGGCAGGCCAGGGCGTCGACCGTGCACTCGGTGGGCCCGTAGAAGTTGTACGCGGCCACGTCCCGCCGCTCCGCCAGCTCCCGCCACAGGCCGGGCCCGACGGCCTCGCCGCCGAGCATCAGCACCCGGGGGTGGTGGCGCGGGTCGGCGAGCAGTCCGGCGGGCAGCAGTTGGCGCAGGTGGGTGGGGGTCAGGTCGAGGAAGTCGATGCGGTGCTCGACGACGTACTCGACCAGCGCGGCGGCGTCCAGCCGGGTCGTCTCGTCGACCAGGTGCAGCGGGTGGCCGTCGGCCATCAGCAGCACGCCCTCCAGTGAGGTGTCGAAGGAGAACGACGCCGTCAGCGCCACCCGCAGCGGACCGCCGCCCGCCTCGGCGACGAAGCCCTCGCGGTGGCCCGCCAGGAGGTTCGCCAGGGACCGGTGCGCCACGGCCACGCCCTTGGGGCGGCCGGTGGAGCCGGAGGTGTAGATGACGTAGGCGGTGGTGTCGGGGTCCGGCGGGGTGAGCGGGCCGGCGGCGGCGGTGGGACCGGCGGCGGGCAGGTTCCGCAGCGCGGCCTCGTCCAGGACGAGGGCCGGCCGCGCGTCGTCCAGCAGGAACCGCACCCGGTCCTCGGGCAGGGCGGGGTCCAGCGGCAGGTAGCCGGCGCCGGCCTTCCAGACGGCGAGGATCGCCACGATCATGTCGGCGGTGCGCGGCAGCCTGAGGGCGACCAGCCGCTCGGGGCCCGCGCCGCGCGCGGCCAGGTGGCGGGCCAGACGGTCGGCTCGCGCGTCGAGCGTCGCGTAGTCCAGGCGTACGTCCCCCGCGACCAGGGCGGTGGCGTGCGGGGTGCGGGCGGCCTGCCGCGCGAACAGCTCGGGCAGGGTGTCCTCGGGAACGGGCAGGGCGGTCGCGTTCCAGCCCCGGGTGACCTGCTCCAGCTGTCGCGGCGAGAGCAGGGGCAGGGTGCCCAGCGGCCGGTCCGGCTCCGCGGCGGCGGCGTCCAGCAGGCGCAGCAGCTGGTCGGCCATGCGCTCGGCGGTGGCCGCGTCGAACAGGTCGGTGCGGTACTCCAGCAGGCCGGTGAGACCGTCTCCGTCCGGGACGAACTCCACGCTCAGGTCGAAGGTGGCGGCCCGCCGGGGCACGGTGACCGGGGCGGTGGCCAGGCCGTGCGGGTCGGGTGCGGCGGGCGGCGCGGGGTGCAGCAGGACCATCACGTCGAACAGGGGGTTGCGGCCCGCCTCCCGGGTCGCGCCGACGGCCTCCACCAGCCGCTCGAACGGCGTGTCGCCGTACGCGAAGGCGTCGTTGACGGTGTCCGCGGCGGCGGCGAGCAGATCGCGGAAGGAACCGCCGGTCTCGACGCGGGTGCGCAGCACGACGGTGTTGACGAAGAACCCGACGGCCCGTTCCAGGTCGGTGCGGCCGCGTCCGGGGGTCAGCGAGCCGACGGTGATGTCGTCCTGCCCGGACCAGCGGGCCAGCAGGGCCTGGCAGGCGGCGACCAGGGCGGTGAACAGCGTGGTGTGCCGCTCGGCCGCGAGGTGCTTGAGCCGGGCCGTGGTGGCCGCGGGGACGGTGAAGGTGTGCACCGCGCCCGCGCCGGACTCCTCGCCGCGGCGCGGCCGGTCCAGCGGCAGCTCGGGCGCCACCGCCCCGGACAGCCGCTCCTTCCAGTGCGCCAGTTGGCGCTCCAGCCGGGTTCCGGACAGCTGCTCGCGCTGCCAGACGGCGAAGTCCGGGTACTGCGTGGCCACCGGCGGCAGCGCGGGCTCCGCGCCCCGCGCGAGGGCGTCGTAGGCGGCGCACAGCTCCTGGAGCAGCACGCCCATCGACCAGCCGTCGGTGACGATGTGGTGGGCCGTCAGCAGCAGGACGTGCGTGTCGTGCGACTCCCGTATCAGCAGGGCGCGCAGCAGCGGCCCGGTCCGCAGGTCGAAGGGACGCTCGTACTCGGCCGGCAGGACCGCGTCCAGGTCCGCCGGCCCGTCGCCGGGGGCCGTCAGGTCGCGGACGGGCAGCGGGAGCGGCCCGGCGGGGTGCACGGTCTGCACGGGTCTGCCGTCGGTCTCCTGGAACGTGGTGCGCAGCGCCTCGTGCCGCCCCACCACGTGCTCCAGCGCGCCGGACAGGGCGGTGTGGTCGAGGGGTCCGGTCAGGCGCAGCGCGACCGCGCTGTTGTAGCGCGGGTCGCCGGGGCGCAGCCGGTCCAGGAACCACAGGCGCTGCTGGGCGAAGGACAGCGGCAGCGGCCGAGTGCGGTCCGCCCGCCCGATGACCTGCCGGGCGATGGCGCCGGGGGTGCCGGCGGCCCGTCCGGCGAGCCGGCGGCGGAGCACTTCCTGGAGGTCCTGCGGCAGGGCCTCGGCGCGGTTTCGCTTCGAAGACGTCATGGTCGTCCGGTCCTCACCGTTCTTCGTGGTCGCTGTCGCCGCGTGCGGCGTCTTCGAGTTCGCTCAGCACCTGTTCCTCCACCAGGTCCGCCAGGGCGGCGACCGTGCGGTGGACCAGGACGTCGCGGGGCGTGAGGGTCACACCGAAGGTGTCGTTGGCGCGGGAGGCGATGAGCAGGGCGCGCAGGGAGTCGCCGCCCAGGGCGAAGAAGTCGTCCTCGGCGCCCACGGTGATCTCCAGGGCCTCCTCCCACAGGGCGGCCAGGGCCTCCTCGGTGGGTGTGCGGGGCGGCACGTGTCCGGTGGTCCGCTCCTGCGTCTCAGGGCCGGGCGCGGGCAGCGCGGCCCGGTCGGTCTTGCCGCTCTCCGTGAGCGGGAAGCGGTCCAGCGTCACGAAGGCCGAGGGCACCATGGGGCCGGGCAGGGTGCGGGCGGCGAAGGCCCGCAGCTCCGCGCCGGCGGGCGGCTCGGCGCCGGGCGCGAGGAGCAGGTGGGCCACCAGGCGCGGCAGCCCCGGTTCGTCCTCCCGCACGCTCACCACGGCGTCCAGCACCGCCGAGTGGCGTACCAGGGCCGTCTCCACCTCGCCGGCCTCGATGCGGTGGCCGCGCAGCTTGAGCTGGTGGTCGGTGCGGCCCAGGTAGTGCAGTTCGCCGCGGGCGTCGCGCCGGACCAGGTCGCCGGTGCGGTACATGCGGGTGCCGGGCGGTCCGAAGGGGTCGGCGGTGAAGCGGGTCGCCGTCAGGCCGGGGCGGCCCAGGTAGCCGCGGGCCAGGGCCGGTCCGGCGAGCCACAGTTCGCCGGGCACGCCGTCGGGGACGGGGCGCAGGCGCGCGTCGAGGACGTAGGCGCCGGTGGCGGGCAGCGGGCGGCCGATGGGCGGCGCGGTGCCGTCCGGTTCCAGCGGGTCGGACCAGGTGGCGACGACGGTCGCCTCGGTGGGTCCGTAGGAGTTGACCATGCGGTGGTGCGGTGCCCACCGGGCGACCAGTTCGGCCCGGCAGGCGTCCGCGCCGACGATCAGGGTGCGCAGGTCCGGCAGGGTGCCGGGGGTGTCCGGCGGGAGGGTGGCGAGTGCGGCGGGCGGCAACAGGGTGTGCGTGATGCGCGCGGTGCGCAGGACGTCCGCCAGTTCGGCGCCGAGCAGCGGGCCGGGCGGCGGTACGACGAGGGCCGCGCCGCTCGGCAGGGACATGCACAGCTCCAGCACGGAGGCGTCGAAGCTGGGCGTGGCGAAGGCCAGAACCCTGTCCCCCGGCCCGACCTGGTAGTGCGCGGCCTCGGCGGCGGCGAAGCCTGCCAGTCCGCGGTGGGTGACGACGACGCCCTTGGGGGTGCCGGTGGAGCCGGAGGTGTAGATGACGTACGCCGGGTCGTCGAGGTGGAGCGGGCGGACGCGGTCGGCGTCGGTGGGCCGGTGGTCCGGAACGTCGTCCGGCGGGGCCGCGAGCAGGCCGGCGACCTCCTCGGCGGTGAGGGTGACGGCGGGGTCCGCGTCGCGCAGCATCAGCGCGACCCGTTCGGCCGGGTAGCCCGGGTCCACCGGGAGGAAGGCGGCGCCCGCCTTGGCCACGGCGAGCTGGGCGAGGACCATGTCCGCCGAGCGCGGCAGGACCAGCGCGATGATGTCGCCGGGCCCGGCCCCGCGCGCGATGAGCCGGTGCGCCAGCCGGTCGGCGCGTGCCTCCACTTCGCCGAAGGTCAGCAGTGACTCCCCCGTGTCGAGGGCCGTCCGGTCGGGCCACCGGTCGACCGCGGCCTCGATCAGCGCGGGCAGCGTCGCCGGGGTCACCGGCGGCAGCTGCGGGCGTGCGGGGCCGTGCAGCATTCGGTGCCGTTCACCGGGCGGCAGCACGTCGACCGTGTGCAACGGCGCCCGGTCACCGGATGCGGCGAGGGCGGTCAGGGTGTGCATCAGCCGGGCGGCCAGGGCGTGGGCCGTGGTCTCGTCGAAGTACCGGGGGTCGTAGCCGAGTTCCACGCCCAGCTCGTCGCCGGGCGAGACCACCACGGTGAGCGGGTAGTTGGTGGCCTCGCGGGCGTCGAGGTCCCGGATGCGCACGCCGTGCGCGCCGGCGGTGGCGTCGCCCACGGGATAGTTCTCGAAGACCAGCAGGCTGTCGAACAGGGGTGTTCCCGGGGGCAGTTCGCTCCACTGGTGCAGGTCCGTCAGCGGCACGTGGTCGAAGCGCCGGTCCTCCGCGCGGGCGGCCTGGAGCTCCCGCAGCCACGCGGCGCACGGCGTGGACTCGTCCACGGGGACCCGCGCGGGCAGGGTGGTGATGAACAGGCCGGTGATCGTGTCCGCGCCCGTCAGGTTGGTGGGCCGGCCGGAGACGGTGGTGCCGAAGCACACCTCCCGCTCGCCGCCGAAGCGCGCCAGCAGCAGCGCCCAGGCGCCCTGCACCAGCGTGTTGAGGGTGAGCCGGTGGCGGCGGGCGAAGTCCGTCAGCCGGGCCGTGCCGTCGGCGCCGAGCCGCCGCGACAGCCAGGTTCCCGACCGGGCGGCGGCACCGGGGGCGGGCCTGCGGTCGTACGGCAGCGGGGTGGGCGCGGCGTAGCCGGCGAGGGCGGCCTTCCAGTGTTCCTCGGCAGCGGCGGTGTCCCGGCCGGCCAGCCAGGCGGCGTAGTCCGCGAAGGGCCGCCGCCGCGGCAGCCGCGGCTCGCCGCCGGCGGCG
>NZ_QFDQ01000261.1 GCF_003270085.1 Streptomyces triticisoli
CCCGGCGCGGGTCAGGCCGCGGCGGCCCGGGGGGCTGTCGGGCCGGGGTCCGCGGTGCGCGTCGGGTGGCCCGACCGCAGGTCGGCCAGGACGGCCGTGGCGGCCCGGTGGGCGGAGTGCAGGGCGCCCTGGACGGTGCTGGTGTCGCGGTGGTCGCCGCAGACGTACAGGCCCGCCAGCAGCCGTACCGGGCGGCGCGGGTCGTGCGGGGGACGCATCGCGGGGACGGCCTCGGGGGTGTGGTGCACGGCCAGGGTCTCCCAGCGGGTGGTGGAGGTGGCGTAGAGGCGGGACAGGTGGCGGCGTACGGCGGTGTCGACGTCGGGCGGGGGCGGGCCCAGGACCGTCGACGACACCAGGGCGCGGCCGGCGGGGGCGCGGGAGGGGTCGACGCGGCTGATCACCGCCGTGTGGGCGACCGGGCCGCCGCGGTCCGCGTCGAGCAGCAGGTACCCGCCCGTCGCCGGGGGCTCGTCCGTGGTGTGGTGGACCACCGTCACCGGGTGGAAGTCCGGCACGCGCAGCCCGGGCAGCAGCTCGGCGGCGGCGCGCGCGTCGGTGGCGAGCAGAACGGCGCGGCAGCGGATCTCGCCGTGCTCGGCGGTGGTCACCGCGGTGGTGGAGACCGAGGTGACCCGGACGCCGGTGTGCACGGTGCCCGGCGGCAGGGTGCACGCGAGCAGCTCCGGCAGGACCTCCGCGCCGCCCTCCGGCAGGCACAGCCGGCCGGACGCGAAGGCGTGCAGGGCGAGGTCCGCGCAGCGGCTGGACGTGGTGAGGTCCGGGTCGCACAGCAGGGCGGCCAGCAGTGGACGCAGGAAGCCGTCGACGGTGCGGGCGGGCAGGCCCCGGGCCGTCAGCGCCTCCCGGGCGGGCAGCTCGGGGCGGGACAGCAGGCGGTCGACGGGCGTGGCGGCGATCCGGGCCAGGGCGGAGCGCAGCCGGAGGGACGCGCCCCGGCCGAGCCGTCCGGAGGGCGGACCGTCGAGGAACGCCGCGGTGGTCGGCAGGGCGTCACGCGTGCGGGGCCGCACGCCCGGGCGGGCCGCGGGCGACCGGGGGGAGCTTGCCAGGGCGCGCACGACGTGAAGTGCGCTCCTGGTGCTCCCTCCGTGCGCCGGGGCGCCCGCGCGGTGGTGCCGTCCGTCGCTGTGCAGCAGGACCCCCGGCGCGAAGGGGCGCAGCACGAGCGCGTCGAGCCCCTGGCTCAGGGCCAGATGGGGATACGACGTGGACAGCAACTGTCCGATCCGGTCGAGCCGGAACCCGTCGACCTTCTCCGTCGACATACGGCCGCCCACCCAGGGGGCGGCCTCCAGGACCACGGTGGTCACTCCTGCGCCGGTCAGCCGGTGCGCCGCCGAGAGTCCGGCGACCCCGGCCCCCACGACGACGACGTCCGCCTCATACGCGGGCTCAAGCACGTGCCCCTCCTCGAGGTTGCGCGGCAGGTGGGGCGGTGATGCCCTCAACCGGCTTGAGGAATACCCGAGTTCGCGTCGAGGTTAGGCCCGTGACCGGTCAGGAACGGTCGCACACGGGCAGAGCACGGTCGCACGGCGGTCGCACACGGTCCCAGGGGGTCGTCGCTGCTGTCGCAGGCGTCACAGTGCCGCTCGTACGGCGTCCTCGATCCCCGGAAAGGCGAACGAGAACCCCGACTCCAGCAGCCGCTTGGGCACCACCCGTGCGCTGCCCAGCACATCCCCCGTGATCTCACGGTTCGTCAGCGGCTGCGGTGCGGTCAGGTTGACCGGCCCGGACAGGCTCCGGGTGTCGACGAGATGGCGCAGCGCGGCCACCTCGTCGTGCAGCGCGATGAACGACCAGTACTGCCGCCCGTCCCCGAGCCGTCCGCCGAGCCCCGCCCGGAACAGCGGGAACAGCCGCCCCCACGCCCCGCCCCGGCGGGCCACCACCAGCCCGGTGCGCGCGAACACCGTCCGCACGCCCGCCTCCCGCGCGGGAGCGGCGGCCTGCTCCCACTCCACGCACAGCCGTGGCAGAAAACCGTCCCCGGGTGGCGCGTCCTCGTCGACCACCCGGTCCCCGGTGTCGCCGTAGAAGCCGATCGCGCTGCCGCTGACGAACACCCGCGGCGGTACGTCCAGGGAGGCGACGGCCTCGGCGAGCGCCGCCGTGCCCAGCACCCGGCTGTCCCGGATCTCCCTCTTGTACGCCTGGGTCCACCGGCGGTCGCCCACCCCCGCGCCCGCCAGATTGACCACCACGTCGCACCCGGCGAGCCCGGCCGTGTCCACGGACCGCCCGGCCGGGTCCCAGCGGACCTCGTCCGCGCCGCGTGGCGCACGGCGCACCAGGCGCACCACCTCGTGCCCGTCCGACCTCAGGGACCGCACCAGTGCGCTGCCGATCAGACCGGACGCGCCGGCCACCGCGATTCGCGAACGTTCCATGGCCACCATCCTGCCGGGTGACCACCCGGAAATCCGGTGGACGCCACTCGGCCCGCGCATAGGGTGACCCCATGCCGGTTCCGCTCATACGCCACGCCAGGTACGACGACGAGGAAGCCCTCGGCCGGCTCGACCGCGCGACCTGGTCCCCGCTGCACTCCGTTCAGCCGTACCCCCAACAGCCGTACGAACCCTTCTTCGGCGAGCGGCTCCGGCCCGAGGACCACCTCGTCGCCGAACTCGACGGCCGCCTCGTGGGCTTCCTCCGCCTCGGCCGCGCCACCGAGCTGGCGTCGAACGCGCACGTACGGATGGTCTGCGGGCTCGCGGTGTCCGAACAGGCCCGCGGCCAGGGGGTGGCCCGCGCCCTGCTGCGCGCCGCCGTCGAGGAGACCCGCCGGCAGGGCGCCCGCCGTCTCACCCTGCGGGTGCTCGGACACAACGCCCCGGCCCGCAAGCTGTACGAGTCCGAGGGCTTCGTGGTGGAGGGCGTCCTGCCGGAGGAGTTCCACCTGGACGGCGCCTACGTCGACGACGTGTTCATGGGCCGCTCCGTGTGAGCCGTGTGAGCCGTGTGCGTGTACGCGTGCGTGCGCGCGTCACGAGGTGACCAGCCGGCCCGTGTCCACCGGCGTCGTCGCGGTCGCCGCCCGCCGCGCGTCCGGGGCGAGCTCGGCCGCCGTCAGCACGTAGCCGGTCTCGCTGTCGGAGGTGGAGCGGGCGAAGACCATTCCGAAGACCCGGCCGTCCGTGGTGAGCAGCGGACCGCCGGAGTTGCCGGGGCGGACGGTGGAGCGGATGGAGTAGATCTCCCGGGTGACCGTGGCGCTGTTGTAGATGTCCCGGCCCGTCGCCCGCATCCGGTTGGCGACCGTCGCCGCCTGCAGATCCAGGCTGCCGTCCTGCGGATAGCCGGCGACCACCGCCGCCTCGCCGCGTGCGGCGGTGTCGTCGAACCGCAGCACGGGGGCGCGCAGCTCGGGGACGTACAGCACGGCCACGTCCCGGTCCGGGTCGAACAGCACCACCCGCGCCTCGTACGACCGCCCGACGCCGCCGACCCGCACGGTGGGGTTGTCGATGCCGGCCACCACGTGCGCGTTGGTCATCACGTGCCGGCGCGCGTACACGAAGCCGCTGCCCTCACGGCCCTGGTTGCCCGAGATGCCCTCGATCTTGACCGTGCTGAGCCGGGCGGCGGCCGTCGCGCTCTCCGTCACGCTGTCACCGGAGGGTCTGGCCACGCCCGCCGCGGGCTCGTGCTCGAACGGGTTGAAGACCTGCGGGAAGCCCGCCTCGGTCAGCGCGGAGGTGGCGCGCGAGAACCAGGCCGGGGTGGTGTCCGGCATCGCGTTCTGCACCGCCCCCAGCAGCTTCGAGTCGCGTATCGCCGAGGTCACCACCGGGGAGGAGGAGGCGCCCAGGACGCTCGCGGCCACCCAGGCGACGATCAGCACCGCCACCGAGTTGGCGACGGCCCCGCCGATGCCGTCCGCCACCCGCAGCGGGCCGTGGTCCAGCTCGCGCCGCAGCCGCAGCGCCAGACGCCCCGCCAGCTCGTGGCCCACCGCGGCCGGCACCAGCACCGTGAGCACGGCGGTGACCGTCGCCGTCGTCGTCCCCCGAGTGACGTAGTCCATCACCCACGGCAGGATCCACACGCCGACGGCCGCACCGCCGACGAAACCGGCCAGTGAGACACATCCGGCCACCAGGCCCCGCCGGTAGCCGGACGCGGCGTAGACGAGGATCACCAGCACCAACAGCAGGTCCAGCAGGTCCACTCGCGCCGCCTTTCTCTCGGACCCTCACGTACGCGCGGGACGGGCCCAGTGATCAGCCACGCGCACGTGGATCCGGGGACCGGCCACGTGTACGTGTACCCGCAGAAACGTCCCGGATCAGGACGATGGTTCCACCAGGTGGCACAGCGCACATCGCGGGCGGGGCGGAACGGGCCGACAGTGGGGGCATGCGAGTTGTGCGAATCACCGGGCGTGCCCGGGACCGGCGCCCGGGACGGCCACCCCGCGCCCCGGCGGCGCGGCTGTGCTGTCCGCCGGGTGCCACCGCCCCGTTCCCCGCCCGGTCCGGCCACGAGGACGGCTTCAGGACCCGCTGCCCGGGAGCGGCCCCGACGCTCCGCCTGCCGGTTGCCCGGGAGGCTGCGGCCCGGCCACAGGGAAGGAGTTGAGTCCCGGGGACGCCCCCGGGCGGGCGGACCGGGAGCGCACAGCGGCGGGATGGGCGGCGGCCGTTCGTGGTCCCTGGGCGGTGGTGTGCGCGGTCGCCACGGTCGTCCTCGGCCCCGCTGAGGCCGTCGCCTCCGCCCTCGACCAGGCCAACGCGGCACCCCGTTTCACGCGGGGCGGGAGCTATTCGCGGAAGCGGCCCCACAGCTTGGGGTAGCGCTGGGCGAGGACCCGGTCGTTCTCGAAGTCGAACGGGGTGCCCTCCGGTTCGGCGGGGGCCGGTGCGATGCCGAGGTCGGGGGCGACCGTGCCGGTGAGCTGTTCGTAGGCCTCGTCGGCGGCGTAGCCGAGTTCCTCGCCGTCGCCGTCGATCTCCTCGTCGAAGTCGTCCAGCAGGTCGGCGAGCGAGTCCGGGTCGTGCAGGGCGCCCTCGAAGACCTCCCGGCCCTGGCCGATCAGCCAGCACCGGAAGAAGTCGAAGGCGTCGTCGCTGGCCCCGTCCAGAAGCACCCAGGCGGCGCCCCACAGGTCCCAGCGGTAGGCGCGGTTGTACCGGGCCTCGAAGTGACGGGCGAAGTCCAGGACCACCTCGGGCTCGCAGCCGAGCAGCCGCTCGACGAGCAGGTCGGCCTGTTCCCCCGGATCGCCCTCGGCGGCCTCGCGGCTGCCGTCGACCAGCTCCCAGAAATCCGTCTCGTCCATCACGGCTCAAGCATCGGCCCTCGCGCCGGGGGGCGCACGCGGAGTGCGGCGGATCGTCAGGACCGGTACAACGCGCCCAGCCGTGCCGCGTCGCGCGCGAAACGTTCCCGCAGCGCCTTCGGGGCCAGCACCTCGACCTCCGGCCCGAGCACCATGAGCTGGGTGTGCGCGATCTGTTCGGACTCCACCGGCACGGTGGCCGTCACCCACCCGCGCCCATCGGGCGCGCCGGCCGCCGCCAGCGCCTCCCGGGCCGGCACCGGACCCACGGCGTGCACCAGCCGCCGTACGCCCTCCTCGGACAGCCGCACCACCACCTCGGCCCGCAGGATCGACCGCGCGAACTGCTCCGCCCGCTCCTCCCAGAAGCCGGGCAGGTCGAAGCCGCCGTCCCGCTCGAACCGCTCCCCGGCCGCCTCCACCGCGGTGAACCGGTCGACGCGGTACACCCGGAAGGCGCCGGGGCGTGTCGCGGGAGTCCCGGCGACCCGCGCGCACAGGTACCACACGCCCGCCTTGAGCACGAGCCCGTACGGCTCCAGCTCCCGTACGGCCTCCTCCTCGCCGCGCCGGTAGCGCGCGGTGATCCGCCGGTCGTCCCACACCGCGTCCGCGACCGCCGGCAGCAGCTCGGGCGCCCTCGGCTCCCGGAACCAGCCGGGCGCGTCCAGGTGGAAGCGCTGCGCCGCCGTACGGGAGGCGTCGCGCAGGGAGGGCAACAGAGCCGCGGACACCTTCAGCCGGGCGGCCGAGGCGGCGTCCTCCAGCCCCATCTCCCTGAGCGCCGTCGGCACGCCGCTCAGGAACAGCGCCTCGGCCTCACCGCGGGCGAGCCCGGTCAGCCGGGTGCGGTAGCCGCCCACCAGCCGGTAGCCCCCGGCCCGGCCCCGGTCGGCGTACACCGGCACGCCCGCCTCCGACAGCGCCTGCGCGTCCCGCGTGACGGTCCGCTCCGACACCTCCAGCTCCCGGGCGAGCTCGGCGGCGGTCATCAGGGGCCGCGACTGGAGCAGCAGCACCATTTTGATCAGACGGGCGGCACGCATACGGCCATCATGCCGGGGACCACCGACAACGGAACCGACGACGGAGGGGCACGGCGGCCGCCGCACCCCTCCGTCACGCCTCGGCCCTTACAGGCCGTACTTCTCCCGCGCCTCCTTGACCGCCGAGGCCTTCACCTCGCCGCGCCGGGCGAGCTGGGCCAGGGCGGCGACGGCGACCGACTGGGCGTCGACGCCGAAGTGGCGGCGGGCGGCCTCACGGGTGTCCGACAGGCCGAAGCCGTCGGTGCCCAGCGAGGTGTAGTCCTGCTCGACCCACTGCGCGATCTGGTCCGGGACCTGGCGCATGTAGTCGGAGACCGCGAGGACCGGGCCCTCGGCGCCCTGCAGCGCCTGACGGACGTACGGCACCCGCTCCTCGCCGCGCAGCAGCGCCGCGTCGGCCTCCAAGGCGTCCCGGCGCAGCTCGCCCCAGGAGGTCGCCGACCACACGTCGGCGGCCACGCCCCACTCCTCGGCGAGCAGCCGCTGCGCGTCCAGCGCCCAGTGGATCGCCGTGCCGGAGCCCAGCAACTGGATCCGCGGGGCGTTGGCCGGGACGGAGAGCTCCGCCGACTCCGCCGTGTTGAAGCGGTACAGGCCCTTGACGATGCCCTCGTCGATGCCGAGGCCGGACGGCTTCGCCGGCTGCGGCAGCGGCTCGTTGTAGACGGTCAGGTAGTAGAAGACGTCCTGGTCCTCGCCGGGCGCCGCCTCGCCGTACATACGGCGCAGGCCCTCCTTGACGATGATCGCGAGCTCGTACGCGAACGCCGGGTCGTAGGTCAGCGCGGCCGGGTTGGTCGCCGCGATGGCCGGGGAGTGGCCGTCGGCGTGCTGCAGGCCCTCGCCCGTCAGCGTCGTACGGCCGGCCGTGGCGCCGATCAGGAAGCCGCGGCCGAGCTGGTCGGCGAGCTGCCACATCTGGTCGGCGGTGCGCTGCCAGCCGAACATCGAGTAGAAGATGTAGAACGGGATCATCGCCTCGCCGTGCGTCGCGTACGACGTGCACGCCGCGATGAAGTCGGCCATCGAACCGGCCTCGGTGATCCCCTCGTTGAGGATCTGGCCGTTCTTGGCCTCCTTGTAGTACATCAGCTGGTCGCGGTCGACCGGCTCGTACGTCTGGCCCACGGGCGAGTAGATGCCGAGGGAGGGGAACAGGCTCTCCATGCCGAAGGTGCGCGCCTCGTCGGGGACGATCGGCACCCAGCGCCCGCCGGTCTCCTCGTCGCGGACCAGGTCCCTGACCAGGCGGACGAACGCCATGGTGGTGGCCACCTTCTGCGAGCCGGAGCCCTTGTCGAAGGAAGTGAACACCTTGTCGGCGGGCGCGGGCAGCGGGGCGACCGGGTGGACGCGGCGGACCGGGGCCGGGCCGCCGAGGGCCGCGCGGCGCTCCTGGAGGTAGCGGACCTCGGGGGAGTCGGCGCCGGGGTGGGCGTAGGGGACCTCGCCGTCGGCGAAGGCGCTGTCGGGGATGGGCAGTTCGAGGCGGTCGCGCATCGCCTTGAACTCGTCCACCGACAGCTTCTTCATCTGGTGGTTGGCGTTCTTCGACGCGAAGCCCTCACCGAGGGTGTGGCCCTTGACCGTCTGGGCCAGGATCACCGTCGGGGCGCCCTT
Organism: Streptomyces triticisoli; assembly: GCF_003270085.1. Classification (GTDB taxonomy): domain Bacteria; phylum Actinomycetota; class Actinomycetes; order Streptomycetales; family Streptomycetaceae; genus Streptomyces; species Streptomyces triticisoli. The sequence goes on from NZ_QFDQ01000261.1 coordinate 7,981, forward strand.
GTGGGCGAGGGCGGCCTTGTAGGCGGCGTAGACCTTGCGGGACTCGTGGCCGCCGCGGGAGAAGTGGAAGCACTCGATGATCTTGTCGTCGCTCAGCAGCCCCGCCATCTCCACGAGCGCCGGGTCGGCCCCGAAGAAGTCCTGGCGGATGTAGGCGGCGTCGCGGGTCTGGTACGTCTGGATCTGCGCGTCCGGTACCTCGCGCAGCCGGCGTACCAGCGCGCCCGTGGTGTCGAGCCGGAACAGCTCGTCCCAGGCCGTGCCCCACAGGGTCTTGATCACGTTCCAGCCCGCGCCGCGGAACTGGGCCTCCAGCTCCTGCACGATCTTGAAGTTGGCGCGGACCGGGCCGTCCAGGCGCTGCAGGTTGCAGTTGACGACGAAGGTGAGGTTGTCCAGCCGCTCGCGGGCGGCGAGGGTGAGCGCGGTCGTCGACTCGGGCTCGTCCATCTCGCCGTCGCCGAGGAACGCCCAGACGTGGGAGTCGGAGACGTCCTTGATGCCGCGGCTGGTGAGGTAGCGGTTGAACCGGGCCTGGTAGATGGCGGAGATCGGGCCGAGGCCCATCGACACCGTCGGGAACTCCCACAGCCAGGGCAGACGGCGCGGGTGCGGGTAGGAGGGCAGGCCGCCTCCGCCCACCTCCTGGCGGAAGTTGTCCAGGTGCTGCTCGGTCAGCCGGCCGTCGAGGAAGGCGCGGGCGTAGATGCCCGGGGAGGCGTGGCCCTGGATGAAGAGCTGGTCGCCGGAGCCGTCGCGCTCCTTGCCCCGGAAGAAGTGGTTGAAGCCGGCCTCGTACAGCCAGGCGGCGGAGGCGAAGGTGGCGATGTGGCCACCGACGCCGTACTTGCTGGCGCGGGTCACCATCGCCGCCGCGTTCCACCGGTTCCAGGCGGTGACACGGGCCTCCAGGGCCTCGTCACCGGGGATGGCCGGCTCGGCGGCGGTCGGGATGGAGTTGACGTAGTCCGTCTCGAGGAGCTTGGGCAGGGCGACGCCGATACCCTCGGCACGCTCCAGCGTGCGGCGCATCAGGTACGCGGCACGGTGCGGCCCGGCCGCCTCGGCGACGGCGTCCAGGGAGGCCTGCCACTCGGCGGTCTCCTCGGGGTCGCGGTCCGGGAGCTGGTCGAGCTCGCTCGGCTGGATGGCGTGGGGGTCGGTCATGTCGCCGCCTTCCTCAGTCGAAGGGGGTTCCCTCATCGAAGGGTTCAGGGGTGCCCTAGGTCTTTGGCAGGACAGGGCGTGAGGCTTTGGTGGAAGCCCAACGGTGACTGTAACCCCCTGATCGATGATCGATCAAAGATTTGGCGATCAAAACCCTTCGATTGCCAGAAAGTCGGCACGCGGTGCCTTGGAATCGGGCACCCGGTGCCGCATTTTCACGTGGTTTTCGCAGGTGAGCGGGGGAAGGCTCGCGTGGATCAAGCGCGCGGCGCGCAGCCGAGGACGTGCGCCTTCACCAGCTCGGCGATCCGCGGGTCGCGCCTGCGGAACGCCTGCACCAGTTCCTCGTGCTCCTCCGCGTACGACTGCTGGACCGTGCCCAGCCAGCGGATCGACAGCGCGGTGAACACCTCGATCCCCAGACTCTCCCAGGTGTGCAGCAGCACCGAGTTGCCGGCCGCGCGGACCATCTCGCGGTGGAAGGCCACCGTGTGCCGCACCTGGGCCGTGCCGTCGGACTTGCGGTCGGCCTCGTACAGCGCGGCCACGTGCGGCTCCAGCGCCGAACAGTCCTCGGCCAGCCGCTGGGCCGCCAGCTCCGCCGCGATGGCCTCCAGGCCGGCCCGGACCGGGTAGCTCTCCTCCAGGTCGGCGGCGGTCAGATTCCGCACCCGCACGCCCTTGTTGGGCGCCGACTCGATCAGCCGCAGCGACTCCAGCTCGCGCAGCGCCTCCCGCACCGGCGTCTGGCTGACCTCCAGCTCGGTCGCGATCCGCCGCTCCACGATCCGCTCGCCCGGCTTCCAGCGCCCGCTGACGATCCCCTCCACGATGTGCTCGCGGATCTGCTCGCGCAGCGAGTGGACGAGGGGCGAGGTCATGGAGGGCTCCTTAGCGGGGGACCGGCGGGTCCCGGGGGCGTCGACGCTAGAGCTTGCCGTCAAACTCCCGTCGTTCGCCCGGAGGGCGGTTCGGCAACGCAGCGAGCGTGCGTGCCAGGCGTCGCCGGACAGGCGGGAGTTTGACGGCGGGCTCTTAGACAATACGGCGGTCGGCGACGCGCGGAAGGGCGCATACGGGCGCTTTCACGCAGGTGAGACGAGGCTTACACAGCGTCAAGACCAAGAACGGGCAAAGCGGCGCCCCCGCCCGGATTGCTCCGGACGGGGGCGCCGCACTGCTGTTCCCGAGGACGGGGCTCAGAGCCCGAGCCCCGCTTCGTTCAGATCCCCGATCCCTGATCAGAGACCGAGCTCGACCTCGAACTCGCCCGCCTCCAGGATCGCCTTGACCGCCGTCAGGTAACGGGCCGCGTCGGCGCCGTCCACCAGGCGGTGGTCGTAGGAGAGGGTCAGGTAGGTCATGTCGCGGACGCCGATGACCGTGCCCTCCTCGGTCTCGATGACGGCCGGGCGCTTGACGGTGGCGCCGATGCCGAGGATCGCGACCTGGCCCGGCGGCACGATGATCGTGTCGAACAGCGCGCCGCGCGAACCGGTGTTGGAGATGGTGAAGGTCGCACCGGCCAGCTCGTCCGGCGTGATCTTGCTGCTGCGGACCTTGCCCGCCAGGTCGGCGGTGGCCTTGGCGATACCGGCGATGTTGAGGTCACCGGCGTTCTTGATGACCGGGGTCATCAGGCCCTTCTCGGAGTCCACCGCGATACCGATGTTCTCGGTGTCGAAGTAGGTGATGGTCCCCTCGGCCTGGTTGATCCGGGCGTTGATGACCGGGTGGGCCTTCAGCGCCTGGGCGGCGGCCTTGACGAAGAACGGCATCGGGGAGAGCTTGACGCCCTCACGCGCGGCGAAGGACTCCTTCGCCTGGGCGCGCAGCTTCATCAGGCGGGTCACGTCGACCTCGACCATCGAGGACAGCTGGGCCTGCTCGCGCAGCGCCTTGACCATGTTGTCGCCGATGACCTTGCGGATCCGCGGCATCCTCACGGTCTGGCCGCGCAGCGGGGAGGCCTCCAGGACCGGGGTCCTCCTCGCCGCGGCGGGGGCCGGAGCGGCGGCGGCCGGGGCAGCGGCCTTCGCGGCCTCGGCGGCGGCGAGCACGTCCTGCTTGCGGATACGGCCGCCGACGCCCGTGCCCTTGACGGTGGACAGGTCGACGCCGTTCTCGGCGGCGAGCTTGCGCACCAGCGGGGTCACGTACGCGCCCTCGTCGGTCGCCTGGGCGGCGGCCGGAGCCGCCGGAGCGGCAGTCGGGGCGGGGGCCGGAGCGGCGGGGGCCGGGGCCACCTGCTGCGGGGCCGGG
>NZ_QFDQ01000262.1 GCF_003270085.1 Streptomyces triticisoli
AGACGGCCGGGCAGCCCGCCGTACCGCCGGCGCCCCGCACGGCTCAGCCGCTGCCCGCCGAGGCCGCCGCACCCACCGCACCCGTCGCGCCCGTCGCGCCCGTCGACCCGAACTCCACGCAGGGGCGGGCGTTCAGTGTGCGGACGCTGGGGCAGGGCGTGCCGTTCAGCCGGCAGGCCGCGCAGGTGCAGGTGCCGCAGCCGCCGTCGGCCACGCCACCCCCGCACGCGACCAGCGGATCCGGCCGCCGTCGCAAGCTGGGCACGCCGCCCGACCCGGCCACCGCGCGCCCGCAGGCCCAGGCACAGGCACAGGCACAGGCACAGGCACAGCGGCCGGAGCAGACGGCCCGCCCGCACCCGCCGACCGAGCAGCCCCCCGCGCAGCCCCGGCCGGGGCAGACCACCGAGGGGGCCGGACGGTCGTACGCCATAGGAGCCCCGGACAGGAACGCCGCCGAGGGTCCCGAACCGCTGGACGGCCCCGGCGGTGCGGTGGAGGTCGCGGACTCCCCCCGGCCGCAGCCGATGGACGACGAGCTGCCGCCGGAGCCGCTGGACAACCCGCGCCGGCTGCTCGTCTGGCCGGCTCCCGACGCCATCACCCAGCAGGCGCTGAGCGACCGCGGGTACCGGCCCGTGATCGTGCACTCGCGCGAGGAGGTGGACGCGCAGATCGCGGCCTTCCCCGCAGCGCTGTTCGTCGACCCGCTGACCGGGCCGATCACCCGCACGGCACTGCAGTCGCTGCGGCAGGCGGCGGTCGCCGCGGAGGTGCCGGTGCTGGTCACGGCCGGGCTGGGGCAGGCGACGCGCGAGGCGGCCTACGGCGCCGATCCCGCCGTACTCCTCAAGGCCCTGGCCCCGCGTGACAGCGAGCAGCACCCGCCGCGCGTACTGCTGGTCGAGGAGCACGCCGAGATCGCGCTGGCGCTGACGGCGACGCTGGAACGGCGCGGGATGCAGGTGGCACGGGCCGCGAGCGACAACGACGCGGTGGCGCTGGCCGGGCAGTTCCGGCCGAACCTGGTCGTCATGGACCTGATGCAGGTGCACCGCCGCCGGGCCGGGATCCTGGACTGGCTGCGGGCGAACGGGCAGCTCAACCGCACCCCGCTGGTCGTCTACACGGCCGCCGTAGACCAGGCGGACCTGCCGCGGCTGGCCTCGGGCGAGACGGTGCTGTTCCTGGCGGAGCGGTCCACCAGCACCGAGGTGCAGGACCGGATCGTCGATCTGCTGGCCCGTATCGGGACCAACTAGCAACCGGTACGCGGCGTGACGCCGGGTGGGAAACCCCGAGAGCCCCGAGGCTCCCACCCGGCCCGTGCGCTCGTCAGATCCGGGTGACTTCCAGCTCCCCGGCCGCGTACTGCCGGCGCAGCACCTTCTTGTCGAACTTGCCGACGCTGGTCTTCGGGACCGCCGTGATGACCGTCCAGCGCTCCGGGAGCTGCCACTTGGCGATCCTGCCCTCCTCGGCGAGGAAGGTGCGCAGGGTCTCGAAGTCGGCGGTGGCGCCGTCCCTGAGGACGACGGTGGCCAGCGGGCGCTCGCCCCACTTGTCGTCGGGGACGGCGACGACGGCGGCCTCGGCGACGTCCGGGTGGGCCATCAGGGCGTTCTCCAGCTCGACGGAGGAGATCCACTCGCCGCCGGACTTGATGACGTCCTTGGCGCGGTCGGTGAGAGTGAGGAAGCCGTCCGGGCCGATGATGCCGACGTCGCCCGTCTTCAGCCAGCCGTCCTCGCTGAACTTGTCGGCGGGGCGCAGCGGTTCGGCGTCGGGGCCGTTGTAGTAGGCGCCGGCGATCCACGGGCCGCGGACCTCCAGTTCGCCGGCCGACTCGCCGTCCCAGGGGAGGCGTTCGCCGCCGGGGCCGGTCAGGCGGGCCTCGACGCCGGCCGGGAAGCGGCCCTGGGTGAGGCGGTAGCCGAACTCCTCGTCGGTGCCGACCGCGTGCGCCGGCGGGCGGGCCACCGTGCCGAGCGGGGAGGTCTCCGTCATGCCCCAGGCGTGGCAGACCCGCATGCCGAGCTGGTCGAAGGCCTCCATGAGGGAGGGCGGGCAGGCCGAGCCGCCGATGGTGACCTGGGTGAGGGCGGAGACGTCCCGGGGGCGGGCGGTGAGCTCGGCGAGCAGGCCCTGCCAGATGGTGGGGACGGCGGCGGCGTGCGTCGGCTTCTCGCGCTCGATCATCTCGGCGAGCGGGGCGGGCTGCAGGAAGCGGTCCGGCATCAGCATGTTGACGCCGGTCATGAAGGTGGCGTGCGGCAGGCCCCAGGCGTTGACGTGGAACTGGGGGACGACGATCAGCGAGGTGTCCTGGTCGGTCAGGCCCATGGACTCGGTCATGTTGACCTGCATGGAGTGCAGGTAGATCGAGCGGTGGCTGTAGACCACGCCCTTGGGGTCGCCGGTGGTGCCGGAGGTGTAGCACATGGCGGCGGCCTGGCGTTCGTCCAGCTCGGGCCAGTCGTACGTGGTCGGCTTGTCCGCGATCAGGTCCTCGTACTCATGCACCTGCGCGGGGGAGCCCTCCAGCGGGGCGCGGTCGCCGGGGCCGGAGACGACGACGTGCTCGACCGTCTTCAGGTGCGGCAGCAGGGGGGCGAGGAGGGGGATCAGGGAGCCGTTGACGATGATCACGCGGTCGGCCGCGTGGTTGACGATCCAGGTCAGCTGCTCGGCGGGCAGGCGCAGGTTGAGGGTGTGCAGCACCGCGCCCATGCAGGGGATCGCGAAGTACGCCTCGACGTGCTCGGCGTTGTTCCACATGAGGGTCGCCACCCGGTCGTCGCCGCGGACGCCGAGGTCGTCGCGGAGGGCGTTGGCCAGCTGCACCGCGCGGGCGCCCGTCTTGGCGAAGCCGCGCCGCTGCGGCTCGCCCTCGCCGGTCCAGGTGATGATCTGGGACCGCCCGTGCACCAGCATCCCATGGGCGAGGATGCGGTTCACGGTCAGCGGTACGTCCTGCATGGTGCTCAGCACGGCGTCCTCCCGGGGCGGCGTTGCCTACGCGGTAGTAGGGGTTGCGCAGATTCTGCTCACATACCGCGCGGTATGTCACTAGCCCGGGCTGAACGATCACATGAAGCGCCGTACGGTCCGCGTCCGCGAGTCCGGCCGGCCCCGCGGACGGATCAGCGCACGCGGCCCAGTTCCGGGTCGTCCCGCAGCTTGCCGAGCGCCCGCGACACCGCCGACTTCACGGTTCCCACCGACACTCCGAGCACCTCGGCGGTCTGGGTCTCGGAGAGGTCCTCGTAGTACCTGAGGACGACCATCGCCCGCTGCCGGGCGGGCAGCTTCATGATCGCCCGCCACATGGCGTCGCGCAGCGCCTGCTGCTCCGCCGGGTCGGCCGCGCCGGCCGCGCCGGCCGCGCCGGCCGCCGGCTCCGGCTCAGGCAGTTCCTCGCAGGCGAACTCGTCGACCTTCCGCTTGCGCCACTGCGAGGTGCGGGTGTTCAGCAGGGCACGGCGCACGTAGCCGTCGAGCGCCCGGTGGTCCTCGATCCGCTCCCAGGCGGTGTACGTCTTGGTCAGCGCGGTCTGCAGCAGGTCCTCCGCGTCGCTCTGGTTCGCGGTCAGCGACCGGGCGGTGCGCAGCAGCACCGGCTGCCGGGCCCGTACGTACGCCGCGAACGACGGATACGCCAGAGTCTGGGTCGCCGGTACGGCGGCGGTCGACGCGCTGGTGCAGACGGGTGTGGTCATGGCTCCACGCTAGGAGCGGGCCCGCTGCGGCGGATCGCCCGCAGGTCCCGAAGCGGAGTCCGCCTCAGGTTGTAGGGGTGGGGCCGGCCCCACCTCCTGAAGGTGGAGGAGCGGGCCGTGTTGCCCTGCGGGTTTCCCCTTGGGGGAGCGCGTCTGCGCGGCGGCGCTTCGGCTCCGCCGCGCAGACGTGTGTCACGTCCCCACAAGCACACCCACAAGGGGTTCAGGGCCGGCGGCGGGTCCCCGAGGTGCGCGCTGGCCCGTCCCGGCTCACCACAGAGGGGTGAAGTAGATGGCGACGTTCTCGTTGCCCTGCTGGACGGACGTGAAGGCGGAGCCGTTGACCTGGGCGGTGTTGCTCCGGTTCGAGGCGCCGGCTCCGATCGCCTGCTGTCCCGTGGTCGACGAGTTGCCGCTGTTGTTGTGGCCGACCCCGCTCCCGACGACGCCCGCGACGCCCGCGTTGGATCCGTCGCCCGCGATGGCTCCCGTGTCCGCTGCCGCGGTGCCGGTGAAGAGGGCGGCCGCGAGAGGGACGGCCGCGGCGGCGGCGAGAACGCGGGCGGTACGGCTGCTTGCCATGTTGCTCCTCCAGTACGGGGTACGCGCCGGCTGTCTTGCCGGACGTACGTGAAACTGTGAAGTACGGCTGTCACCAGGGCGGTTGGCCGACCACCCGGGCGGGTTCCTCACGACGTCGCAAGATCAGGGTTGCCCATCGGAGCCCGGCGAACCACCCCGCATGGCTCGATTCCCACGCAAGCGTGAGAACAAGTCGATAAACCTCTGTGGCCACTTCTCCCGCCCGGAATCCTCGTCGTGGAGCGATACCGGCCCCTCTTTCCCCAAGCGCCGCAAGGGCTGAAGCCGCCCACCGGAAATCCGCCCGAACCGACCGCCCTCCGGCGTGTCGTACCCGCCCCTCTTCCTCTTTTCGAACATGCATACGAAAATAGGGTAATGGCCACCATCGATCGGCGAGCCACGACGATGGCCCTCGCCCACGCCTTGTCAGCCGCCGAACGCGGCCTGGCCGTCATCCCCCTGTCCCGGACGAAACTCCCGGCCCTGCGCTCCCCGCACCGCGACGACCCCGCCCCGTCCGGCCCGCCCTGCCACGGCGAGTGCGGCCGCTTCGGCCACGGCGTGTACGACGCCTCCACCGACCCGGCCCGCATCCGCGCCCTGTTCGCCGCCGCCCCCTGGGCCACCGGCTACGGCATCGCCTGCGGGCTGCCCCCGCACCACCTGATCGGCATCGACCTGGACACCAGGACCGGCACGGACGCCTCCGCCGCCCTGCGCGAACTCGCCCTGCGCCACCTGTTCACCATCCCCGCCACCGTGGTCGTCCTGACCCCCAGCGGCGGCCGCCACCTGTGGCTGAGCGGACCACCGGACGTCGTCGTGCCCAACTCGGCCGGACGTCTGGCCCCAAACATCGACATCCGCGGCGCCGGCGGCTACCTGGTCGGCCCCGGCTCCCGCACCGGACACGGCGTGTACGCCACCGCCCCCGGCACCGCACACCTCGCGCCCGCCCCCTGCCCGCGCACCCTCCTGCGCCTCCTCCTCCCCCCGCCCCGCACACCCCACCGCCCCCCGCCGGCCTCGGCGGGCCGGCACGGCCGGGGCCTGGTGCAGTTCGTCCTCGCCGCCCACGAGGGCCAGCGCAACACCCGCCTGTTCTGGGCCGCCTGCCGCGCCTACGAGAACGGCGTCGGCCCCGCCCTCACCGCCTCCCTGGTCGACGCGGCCCTGCGCACCGGCCTGACCGAACACGAGGCCCGCGCCACCATCGCCTCAGCGGCTCGCCTGACGGGCCACCGGCCGTGAGGTTCCGCGGCGCACGCTCCGCATGAACAGCGGCACCGACAGCAGGAGCAGGGCTCCTTCGACGGCCAGGCTGACAAGCCCGATCGTCTCCGTCCAGTTGCCGATGTCGTCGCTGTAGTAGGGCAGGCCCGGACCCCTGGAGAGGACGTAGCCCACTATGGGACCGGCAGCGACCCCGATCGCCAGCAGCCACCCCAGCCGGACGAGGCCCGCGAGGAGCAGCACGGCGGCGACCGCGGCGGCGACCTCCAGGACGTGGTAGGCCACGCCGATGTAGTAGGGGTCTCGCGTTGCCGTAAGACCGCCTTGGTCTATCAGGTGGACGACGGCCACCGCGAGGCACAGCAAGGCCCCCGCCCACCTGGTCGCCCAGGTGGTTCGTGGCGTCGTTCCGGTGCGGTGTGTCATGCCGAGGTACCTCGCCGTGGCTTTCAGCAGCGCGCGCCCGCTGCCGCGGTGGCGGGCCGCACCTCTACCCGACCTTGGACTGCGTCTGCTCGGCGAGCTTCAGGTGGGCCTGGAGGACAGGCAGGTCCTTGCGCGCCTCGTTGATCACCTGCTGGTTGCTGCCGGTGGAGATCTGCTTCTTGGCATCGGAGATGTCCATCTTGTGGTCGCTGATCTCCGTCTTCCGGTACTGCCTGTCGAACTCGGCCCCGTGCAGGGAGGACAGCCGCGCCAGCTCGGCGCGCTGCTTGCTGTTCGGAGTGGTCGGGAGGGTGACCTTCAGCTGTGCGGCGAGCTTTTTCATGTCCCTGGAGGACTTGGTGTGGTCGGATACCAGCCGAGCGCCGAACTGCTTGACGGCAGCGCTGTGGGCATGGGTCTGGGCCAATTTCCCGCCCTGGATTTCGAACAGGTCTCCGGCGGCGGATGTTTTCATCCAGGTGATGTCCTGCTGCGAGGGGCTGGACGCCGCCAGCGCGGTGCCGGGCGACAGGGTTGCCGCAGCGATGACCGACGCGGTGATCGCAACTGCTTTGAGGCTGCGCATGGTGCCTCTCCTCTCGAAAAACGCGGGAACGGACCCCACTGCGCGCGTTGCGGCAGGGTGCGCTTCTGGCATCGGCGGGGCGAGGCCGCTTGTCCGTCCACGACGAGTTTCCACCTCCGTGAGCCATGAGCGACACGAACAGCAAAAGGTGAGCAAATAACCCAAAACACACCACTTATTGGTCAGCCCGGCCACTGCCGGGCTGACCGGCCGGTGATCAGCCCCTGTCGGCAGACAGGCAGCGGGCAGCGGGCAGCACGACGGCCCCTGACCGTTTGACCTGGTCAGGGGCCGTTCTCGCTGCTCTCGGCGCGGAGGCGGTGGGATTTGAACCCACGGTGACATCGCTGCCACGACGGTTTTCAAGACCGTTCCATTAGGCCGCTCGGGCAACCCCCTTCTGCCCCGTCCACCAGGGGCGGAGCGGGTACGGCGTACCGGGATCGGAGCGGATCGTGGGGGCGTGGTCCACACGGGGTCCACTGGCCCCGTTTCCGTCCCCCGTGATCACCGCCGGGTGTACCGGGCCACCGTGTACGCGGTCGGTCCGGTGAGTCCTGTCCCGGAGCCGTCGGTCATGTCCAGGACCTCGAAGCCGGCGCTCTCCGCGTAACGCTCCAACTCGCGTGGGAAGAGAACGCGCCTGCGAATCTCGTCCTGGGCCTCGTCGCCTGACGGGAGCACCCAGTGCCGGCGCATGGCGTTGATCTGCGTTCGCAGGTCCCACTCGTGCCGGATCGTGACGGTCGCCGATCCCCTCGGGGTGTCGACCGTGGCCGTGATCGGCTCCGGCCGGGTGATGGGTACGACAGGAGAGCACAGCACGAGCAGTGTGCCGGGTCGGGCGTGGGCTGCGAAGGTGGCGAAGACCTGACTGATCTCCTTGTTGCCGTGGACGTAGGCCAGGCTGTTGCCCATGCAGGTCACCACGTCCATGCGCTTCCGGAGCCGGACAGTGCGCATGTCCCCGACGCGGATGTCCAGCTCGGGCCGGGTGTGGCGGGCGTAGGCGACCATGCCGGGCTGGAGGTCCACGCCGATGCACTGGAAGCGCTTGGCAAGGATCTCCAGGTCCCGGCCGGTGCCGCAGCCGAAGTCGACCAGCGTCCCAGCGTCCGGCCGGTGCAGCTCGATCAGGGTCTGGCACGTCCCGGCGCCCGTGCTGTCCGACTGGACCACGTCGTACAGGGCCGGGTCCCGGTAGAGCAGGTTCGTGGCTTCCACGTGTTCCGCTTCCGTGTTGTGGCTGGTCACATGAGGCTCCGCAGTCCAACCTCCAGAGCGAGGAGATCGCACAGCAGGTCAGGGACGGTCAGTGCGGTGTCGGCCTCCTTACGGGCCTGACCGAGTGCCTTGCCGTCAACGTAGCCGAGGTCCACCAGGACGGATTCCTTCAGCATGTCGTCCAGCACGGGCAGACCGTAGGTGCGCAGCCCCTTCTCCAGGACGGCCAGAAAGTTCTCCGGCTCGGCCGGCGCCGCCACCGACTCGGGCAGGCCCGCTCTCCTGATCCGCTCGCGGAACAACGCCTTGCCGCGCTTGTAGTCGTGGGGCAGCTGCTCCATGAACCGAACGATCCGAGGGTGCACGAGCGGGCTCACCGGCCAAACTCCGGCCCGAAGAAATCCGGGATTGTGCATCCCGAACGCCATCAAGGTCGGCACGGGCAGAACGGGGATGGGCGCCAGGTGATCGTTCACCTCAGCGAGCGCTCGAACAGTCTTCGGACCGAGCCACGGAACGGGCTCCGGCGCCGGTAGTTCTACGTCCGTTCTGGAGTGGTGAGCGTTGATCTCGTCCCCGCCGCTGCCGGTGAAGATCACCTCACAGCGCCGGGCGAATGCCTGCTCGCGTACGACGTCGAAGGCTTCCTGGTAGAAGGCACCCGCCGGATCATGCGGCTTACGCAGAGCACGTACGCCTCCGGGGCAGAAGGGCGGGTGCTGCATGGCAGGGACGGGTGTGTCCCGGAAGCCACAGTGCTCTACGAACGCCCGGCGCCGCTCGCGCTGCTGCATGCCCGTGTTGCCTCCCACCAGCAAGCCGAAGCTGTGCACCTGGGGGAATCGCGCCGCCTTGATCGCAAGGACGACGTTCCCGGAGTCCGCTCCGCCGGACAGCTCGACGCCCACACACCCTGTCACCGTCGGCGCATCGCGGATCACGCCAGTCAGTAAGTCGTCCAGAGCGGCGAGTGGATCAACGCCGGGCCGCAGCGAACGGGGCTCAAGTACGTGCTCGGCGGGCTCCGGGTATCGGAGGCCGAGTCCTGAGGCGGTGAAGGTGGCCGATGCCCGCTCGGTGAGGCGATACACCCCTTCGAACAGAGTCTCGGACGTATAGCGGTGCTGCCTGGTCAGCGTTCGGGCGACGACGCGCGGCACCAGGCGGTCGGCCCGCAGATGCGGTTGCAGCGCGGCCAGGTCCCAAGAGGCGTGCAGCTCGCCGCCCTTCTCCACCAGGAAAAGCGGGGCCGTGCCGAAGACGCCTGCCGACACGCGGGCTTCTCCGGGTTCCATGACGACCGTGATGAAGTCGGCATCGTCTCGCTTGCATTCCCTCACGCGCACCCGCACGCGCGGCGCCTGGTCGTCGTTGATCTCCATGGCCAACGTGGGCACGTTCGCCGGCTCGATCCAGCTCTTACCGTTGACCCAACGGCCTCCCTGCGGTCTCCACTCGGGTTTCTGAAGGTCGCACAGGCGCAGACGCATCGACAGCATGTCGTCCCTTTCCGATGTCGTGCGGCGGGGCGGGGCCGCGTACGACCCCGCCCCGCCTGGCGTCAGCCCTGGATCACTTGGAGCAGTGGTCGCCGTTGTTGTCGCCGCCGCCCGGCATCTTGTCGAGCAGCGCGGCCTCGACGGCCGGGACTCCGGTGATCAGGTCGCCGGTGAACAGCTCGTCCACGTTCATTGCTTTCTCCCTTACGGTTGAAACGGACTCCGCGGCTGGTGCCGAGGAGTTGGACCCGTCCGGCTGCCGGACCCTTGCGAAGAAGGCGGCCGGACGGAGTGCCCACCGCTTTCCGACGGTGGGCCCTCCCTCGTCACAAGGTGGGGAGCCTGGATATGTGACGGGGAGGAGTCAGGCGGGGCGGGAGGCGGCTGCCACGCCCAGGACGAAGCCGATCGATGCGGAGATGGTGATGATCAGCAGCGGTCCTGCGTAGCGGCCGACGACTGCGGCCAACCGCCTCACAGTCGCTCGCCACGGCTGCGTTCGTTGACCTCGCGCACTGCGGCACTCAGCTCCGTCGCGCTGTCCTGGGACTCGGTACGACGATGCTTCGGGCAGCGACACGGAGAGAACCGATTCGAACCCGGCGGCAGGTCCGCGCCCTCGTATGTGTCGATCCTCAGTACCCCGTCCGTGCCCCGCTCCTTGGTCAACCGGGCCAGTCGGGCCCGCGCTTCGCTTCTCATCCCTTGAGTCCCTTAGACGACGGCTGCGGCGAGGTCTCGCCGTTCCCTGCTGTCTCTACGCAACCGCGTGACCACGCTCAGCGGTACCGTTGCAGCAACGCCAGGACTTGAAAGCCTTGAAAGTTCGCAAGGGCACGGGGAGTTGAAGGCATGGCCAAGCGTGAACCGAACGTGGCGCTCGGGCGCCTGCTCACCGAAAGCCGCTGGACCCACCGCCAGTTCGCGCGGGCGGTGAACCGCATCGGCACCGAGACCGGCACACTCCTGCGCTACGACGAGTCGGCAGTGAGCCACTGGCTGGGCGGCACCGTCCCCCGTGAAGCCGTGCGTGTGTGCATCCTCGAAGCCCTCTCACGACGTCTCGGGCGCCCTGTCACCCATGCCGAGGCCGGCCTGCCCGTTCCCCGCGATCACTCCCCCACGGCCGCGGATACCGTTGAAGGGCTGATCGACCTCGGGAGGCAGGACATGGACCCATCACGCCGCAGTGTCTTGGGGGTCGGCCTGTTCTCCGTGGCCCTCACCATCCCGGGCTGGCCCGACGTCATCGGGCGGGTCGAAGCGGTCCAGTCCGGCCGTGCGAGCCGTATCGGCATGAACGAGGTGGACATAGTCACCGCCATGACCGAACGTGTCTCGGAAATTGACGACCAGTTCGGCGGTCGCCACGCGCGCCCGATGGCCGCCACGTTCATGGTGAACACCGTGGCTTCCTACTTGCGCGCCGACGCCCCGGAGAACGTGCGGAAAGCGATGCTGTCCGCGGCTTCGGATCTGCTGTACCTGACCGGCTACATGGCCGTGGACGAAGGGCTGCACGGACTCGCCCAGCGCTACTACGTCAAGGCGCTGGAGCTGGCGGGCGCAGCCGAGGACCACCTGACCTACTGCACCACCCTGCGCGGCATGAGCGTCCAGGCTGTCGACCTCCGCCACGGGACGAAAGCCATGGAGCTGGCCGACGCCGCTGCCGCCGCCTCCCCGAAGGCCGGGCCTCGGATGCTGGCATTCCTCGCAGGTCAGCAAGCACATGCCGCCGCGCAGACCGGCGATCGCGCGAGTGCGCTGCGGTACATCCGCGAGGCCGAGGCCGCCATGGACCGTGCGGAGTCGCGTGGCAAGGCGTTCGGCTCCTACGACCCGGCAGCGCTCAACTACCACATCAGCCAAGTCCGTTACGAACTCGGCGACGTCCCGGGCGCCATCGAGGCCATGCAGGAGTCGGACAAGGTGCGCTACAGCGTCTATCGCCGCGCCCGTGTACGGCACCGCGCCACCCTGGCTGAGCGCCAACTGGAAATCGGCCACCTGGAAGCGGCCTGCGCCACCTGGCACCAGGCGCTCGACGACTACCCCATGGTGCAGTCCGGCCGCGCCGACGACCGGATCAAGACCATGTTCGGCCTCCTCCGTCCCCACCTGAAGAACGCGACCGCGCGTGACCTCTACGACCGCGCACGAACGGTCGCGCCGCCATCCCTGATCAGCTGACCTGAGCCGACAAGACCTCAGCCACTGAAAGTCAGCCACGACGGCGGGTGCGCCGAACGAGCACCCGCCACGTGTGTTTCCAGCAACCCCCGCCGGCCTCAACCGCGCTTCTTCCATTCGTCACGGCCCTCGCCACCATCCCAGCCTGGGCGTTGTCGTCGCAGATGCCTGGCGCATGGGCGTGCCTGCGGCTTTGAGTCCCATCGGCTGCGGAGCGTGGGCCGGTTGGGTGGCGAGGTCTCGCTTGGTCGGTGTCGGCCTGGTCCTGGTGCTCGGACTGGTCGGGTTGCTTCCTGGTCCGGCTGTCCGCCTTGGCGTTGCTGCGCGCTGAGCGGGTGGGGGCCGCCGGAGCGGGGCGGCAGACAGGAGCGGCGGCGGCCCGTGGCCGCCAGCGCGCGCGGCCCGCCGTAGGCGGGCCGCCTTGATCCAGTAAAGAAACTCTGAACAGCTCTGCTGCACTGGGTCCCTGGCCGGTCATGCGGCCATGCTCTGGCCCCGCCTTCCCAATCCATTCCATAGCTCCGCAACCCTTCTGGGCATGTATGGGTGCATTGCTGCCTATTTATTCCGGCGGTCGGCGAAAAGTATCCACAGGTAGATCGGTCCAGAGTTGGGGCTGCGGAAAACGCAGGGTCAATCGCGGCTAGCCGTTACCTATTCGTAACCATCGGACTGTCACGGCGGGGCGGGATTTCCTACCTGTAGCTGATGAAGGCCGTAGATCGGCGGCGTTTGTGACTCCGGTGGAGGGTGTCCGCTTTTGCTGATCCGCTGCCGTACAGCCGAAGGGGCGGGCAAGGTTCCGCAGGAAAGGAGTGAGGAAGTGGCGAGGGTCACACCCGCACACGGTCACACGCGACCGGAAAAGCGGCCTTCTACGGGCGGCTGCTCTCGACGGGAGGGCCGCAACATAGCCGACGATCGCCGGTTACCCAAACCGGCGTTTCTCCAGACCATTGATGCACTGCCCGGACAACTGGAAGGACAAGCGGCATGAGCGCACAGGAAAGGCATGGGCCCGCACGGCGGGACGTGAAGAAAGGTTGTTGCCCGTCCAACGGGAGCGCGGGGCCGTGCTCCTCGCACCTGTCCGGTTCGGCCGGTAGACCTATCTCAACAGCCGCGATGACGGCTTGCCTAGCGGCACGAGCAAGCCCTGATTCGAAGGTAGATGACCGCTGGGCAAGCCTTCGGACAAGCCCCCGGCGGTTGGCTGTACTCGACACGCAGCAGCGGCACAACAACGAACGGGTGGAAATGAACAAGCACGAGGCGGCACGTATAGCGGCGCGACTCAAGGAGGTGGAGGAGAAGGTGACGCGACTGGAGGATCTGGCGCGCCGACTCGTCAAAAAGGGCCGTACTACTTCTTCGGCGGCTTCTTCGCCTCGGTGACGCCGCCGAGCTGCTGGAAGACCTGCAACAGACTGTCCAGTCTGGCGTTTATGGCATCCAGCCGTTCGGACAGCTCCACGTATTCCGGCGTGGGCATCCGCCCGCCGTTTGCCGCCTCGCGAGTGCCGGCCTTCGGGTCGGCCTCTGGGGGGAGGGGATCGGCGACGAAATTACCCCGGCCGGGCATGGTGTGGATCAGCCCTTCGTCCCGCAGCATGCGCAGCGCCGAACGCGCGGTCATGTTGGCGATCTCGTAGGTCGCCTCCAGATCGCGGGACGAGGGCACCCGCTCGCCCGGCTTGAGGCGCCCGGAGCGGATCTGCCGCCGCAGCTCCTCGGCGACCAGGCGGTACGGCGGAGTGTCGGAATCCTTGGGCAGCTTCATAGCCCGAGGGTAGCGGGCCTAGCCCGTCGACCGCATGAAGACCCTGATGCACCCCGATTTTTCCGGCGTGCACGAAACCAACCAAGGCGCGATGTGCGCTAAGCGCTTGACGCACCTGTCGGGCATAGTGCACAGTTGATCACGCCCCGCTCCCCTGGCGGAGCACCTACCGAAAGGACGTAACACCCATGCCCCGTATCCGAGTTGGTCTGCTCCCGTCCACGTCGTTCATGACCGGCAACCTGCCGGTGCCGAAGTACGCGGACGCCGAGAAGACCCAGTTCGCCGTGGACCGCGAAACCGGCGCGAAGCTCTTCACCGTCACGGTCTTCCTCATGGAGGACGACCGCGCCGAGGCCATGAAGATCACCGTCCCGGAGACCGGTCTCCCCAACGGCCTCAAGCCGGGTATGCCGGTGATGCCGGTGGAGCTGTTCGCCACCCCGTGGGCCCGGATCTTCAACGGTCAGCTCTCGGACGGCATCGCCTACCGCGCTGAGCGCCTGGACCTGGTCGGCGGCGCCGCTCCTACCGCTGACGCGGCGTGAGCGTTCTCGACTCCTCCCACACCTGCCGCGACGACTTGCTTCGGCGCGTCGCGGCGGTGTGGGAGCGCGAAGGCCACTCGCCCGGTGAAGCGCTCTTCCGCGCGGAGATCTGCCTTCTCATCGCCGGGCCCCCTGTCCCCTGGGCCGATCGCGTGGCCGCGATCCGCAAACGAAGGAAGGAAGCAAAGTGACCCTGAACGACGTGAGTGAGGTGATGGGCTACGCCCCGCTCCTGGTCGGGGTGGGCCTGGCCGTCATCGCCGTGTGGGCGCTGGTATGGGCCATCCGCTACCTGCGGGCCGATGCCATGACCCGGCAGTCCATCCGGCAGGCCGTGCGAGTACGGCGGACCTGGAAGCGGCTCGCGCAGATGCTGAAGCTGTGCGCCACGGACAGGATGCCGACCGCGCTGGCCTCGCTGGCGAACACGGAGGGCAAGCCCGTCAAGCCCCGCGTCCTGGTCCCCACGCTGAAGGTCACGCATGACGCCTACGGGGTGATCGCACGGGCGGGCTGCCTGCCCGGGGTCGGCCTGGAGCAGTACCAGAAGGCGGCCCCGCATCTGGCGGACGCGTGGCGGTGCACGCGCGTGGCGGTCACCCAGGATGAGCCGGGATCGGTCGTCATCCGGGGTGTGCGGCTCGATCCGCTTAAGTTCCCCACCGAGCACCGTCCCACGGGCACGGTGCCGCAGAAGGCGGCCCAGTGGGAGCTGGGCGTGGACGAGTACGCGCAGCCGGTGTCCGTCGACCTGCGGCAGGTGCCTGGCGTGACCGTGGCCGGCCTTCCCGGCAAGGGCAAGACGTCGCTGATCAACCGGCTTCTGTCGGACTGGGCGCCCGCGCCGTGGGTTCAGTTCGCCTGCGCGGACGGCAAGGTGTCGGCCGCGTACGAGGGTGACTACTACGCCTGGGTCAAGCGCATGTTCGCCTTCGTCGGGGATGACCTCGAAGAGGCCAACAAGCTGTTCCAGCGGCTGGTGGACCTGCGGCGCAAGCGTTCCGCCCTGGTCCTCGATGTGCTCGGGGTGAAGTCCATGTGGGATGTGGGCGCGTCCGAGAAGTGGCCGCTGGTCGTGCTGATCGTTGATGAGGCGCACACCTACTTCCGCGACCACAAGGGCAGCGACAAGAGGACGAAGGAACTCGCCGCTCTCGCCGCCGAGAACGCCCGGCTCGTGGAAGACCTGGTCAAGAAGGGCCGCTCGGTGGGCATCCTCGTCATCCTCGCCACGCAGAAGAGCACGGGCGATGCCATCCCGACCTTCATCCGCGACGTGTGCCCCGTGGGCCTGAGCTTCGCCCAGAAGACCGCCGAAGCTGCCGTGGCGGCCCTGGGGGAGGACATCCGGGACTGGCCGGACGCCAACCCGATCAACCTTCAGGACCCGGCCTATGTCGGCGTCGCCTCGATGAACCACCAGTCACAGCCCGGCTTCACCCGCATCCGCACCCCCTACGTCCCGGACGAGTACGCGGCCGAGATCGCCCACACCACCAAGCACCTGACCGCCGACCCGGCCGACCTGCTCCCTGCCATCGACCTCACCAAGGAGGACCCGGGCGACGACGGCTCCACGCCGCTGGCGGCCTGACCCGCAGGCTTGCCACTCATCCCTTCGCCCCGAAAGGAGGTGAACTCTCAATGTCCGAGGACCGGATCACCCAGCGCACCGTGACCGTGGTCATGGGCATCATCGCCCTGCTGGCGTTCGTCTTCTCCTTCGGCAACGTCTGGGCCCTGGCCCTGCGCCTGGGCGTCCCCGCCCCCATCGCGCCCCTGATCGCCCCCATGGTCGACCTGTCGGTGGTCGGGCTCCTGGTCGCCCTGCGCTACCTGTCCCTGCGCGGTGTCCCGTCCGAGCAGATGAAGGCGGCCACCCGGCTGATGCACTTCTCCGGACTGCTGACCCTGGCCCTCAACATCGCCGAACCCATCACCGCCGGACACTACGGCCGCGCCGCCGTCGACGCCGTGGCCCCGCTGCTGCTGCTCGGCTGGGGAGCGGTCGGCCCGCAGCTCCTGCGCTCCTTCCACACGGTCACCACCGACGCAACCGCCCCGGCCCCCGCGGCCGACACGGAACCGGCCGAGGATCCCGCCCCGGCCTCCACCGAGCCGGAACCCGCCCCGGCACCTGCATCGCCCGTCACACCGGACCCGGCCCCGGTCACTCCGGTCGCCACCCCGGCCCCCGCCGCGCCTGCGCCTGCGCCTGCACCTGCACCTGCGGTCAAGGTGCCTGAGCCGCTGCTGACCGAAGCACGCTCCATCGCAGCGTCCCACCACGCCGAGCACGGCGAGCCCATCACGGCGGCCCAGCTCAAGAGGCGACTCGGCATCGGCCTGCCGATGGCCACCGCCCTCCACGCCGCCCTGTAGCACCGCACCCTCCGCCGGCCTCCCGGCACCACCCCACCCCGCGCCCATCCCTGGGCCCAGTCCGTCATGCACGCGGGCAGCAGCCCGGCCGCGCTGCCGTCACGTCTGCTGCCCGCGTGCCCCCACCGTCGCGCCAGAAGGGAGATCCCGCCACTCATGAGCCGCCAACTGGACCTGCGCCACGTGATCAGCCCCGGCCTGCGGGACCTGATCGAACTGGCCAACACCCACGACTTCGACCGCGTACAGCAGCAGGTCCGCGACCTGCGCGGCTGCACCAGCCCCGTCAACCTCCACGGCTGGACCGTCACCACCGACCCGGCCACCAGGGAAGTGGTCCGCTCCTACCGCTCCGAGGACGAACCGTCCGGACGCCTGCTGACCACCTGCGGCAACCGCCGCGCCTCCCGCTGCCCAACCTGCTCCCGCGTCTACGCCGCCGACACCTACCACCTGATCAAGGCCGGACTGTCCGGCGGCAAGAACGTCGCCGAAACCGTCCGCGACCACCCCCGCGCCTTCGTCACCCTCACCGCCCCCTCCTTCGGCCCCGTCCACAACCGCCCCACCACCCACGCAGGCAAACTCTGCCCCTGCGCCTGCGGCGACACCCACGCCGAAGACGCTCCCGAACTCGGCACCCCGCTGAACCCGGCCACCTACGACTACGCCGGGGCGGTGCTCTGGAACGCCCACGCCGGACAGCTCTGGGCACGCTTCACCACCTACCTGCGCCGCGCCCTGGCCGAACACCTCGGCATGACGCAGAAGGCGCTCAACGCCGCCCTGCGCGTCTCCTTCGCCAAGGTCGCCGAGTACCAAAAGCGCGGCCTGGTCCACTTCCACGCCGTCATCCGCTTCGACGGACCCGACGGCCACACCACCCCGCCCCCGCCCTGGGCCACCTTCGACGCCCTGAGCGCCGCTGTCGGCCTGGCGGCCGAGCGCGCCCGGCTCACCGTCGCCTCCGACGCCATCGGCGAACGCGTCATCGCCTGGGGCCGCCGGTACAAGGTCGACCCCATCACCGCCCTGGGCGACGGCGAACTCACCGACGCCCGCGTTGCCGAGTACACCGACGCCAAGGTCGCCGGATACGTCGCCAAGTACGCCACCAAGAACGCCGAAGGCGCCGGCACCGTGGACCGCACCCTGATGTGCCGCCCCTGCGCCGGACGCGGCTACGTACGCGGCCCCGACCGCTTCCACGACCGGTGCACCAACTGCGACGGCACCGGACAGGCCGAACCCATCAAGGCCCTGCCCATCCAGCAGCACGTACGGCAGATGATCCGCACCGCCTGGGCCCTCGGCCACCTGCCGGAGTTCGCCGACCTCAAGCTCTGGAAGTGGGCCCACATGCTCGGCTTCCGCGGCCACTTCTCCAGCAAATCCCGCGCCTACTCCACCACGCTCGGCGCCCTCCGCGACGTACGCCGCGCCTGGCGCCTCGCCCAGGCCGAAGCCGCCCGCGCCCGCGCCGGCCTCCCCGCCACCGACGAGACCACCACCCTCCTCACCGCCTCCTCGTGGACCTACCTCGCCAGCGGCTACCGCCCCGGCGAAGAACTCCTCGCCGCCCAGGTCCGCCACGACATCGCCCACGCCCAACGCATCAAGTCCGAAGGAGATCCCCGGCTGTGACCACTCCAACCAAGGCCAACAGGCAGACGCTGAAGCTGGGGGAGGCTCTCGCCGAGATCGGGGTGTCCCGTGCCGCCTTCTACCGCATGCGCGCGCGGGGCCAGGCCCCCAGGCACCTGAAGCTCCCCAACGGTCAGATCCGCATACGCCGGGCCGACCTCGACGCCTGGTTCGACTCCTGCGAGGTGCAGGAAGCGTGCTGACCTACGACGTGCAAATCTGGGGCATCCGCAAGCGGCCCAACCGCGTGGCGGCCTATCAGCTCCGCTGGCGGGTCGGCCCCCGCCCCTTCTCCAAGAGCTACAAGATCAAGGCTCAGGCCGACGGTCGTCGTTCGGAGCTGCTGGCCGCCCTGCGTAACCGCGAGCAGTTCGACACGGAAACCGGCCTGCCCGCCTCGGAAGTGCAGGCGCTCAACTCCACTACGTGGTACGCCCACACACGCGCCTATGCGGAGATGAAGTGGCCCGGTGCTTCGGCCAAGCACCGCGCAAGCATCGCTGACACGCTGGCCACCATCACGCCGAAGCTGATCAAGGATAACCGTGGGGCTCCAGCTTCGAAGGTCCTCCGCATCGCCCTCTACTCGTGGGTCTACCGCTTCGTCCTCGGCGACGACGGGACACTGAAGCCCCGTATCGACGTCGAAGAGCCGCCCGCCGACATCGTGGCGGCGCTGGACTGGATCAGCCGAAAGTCCGTCGACATCACCGCGCTCAACACGCCCTCGGTGGTGCGTACGGCACTCGACGCTCTGAAGCTCAAGCAAGACGGCACGGCCGCTGCCGAGAACACGGTGAATCGCAAGCGAACGGTCTTCAGCAACTGCCTGCGGTACGCGGTGGAAAGGGAGTTGCTGACGACCCTGCCCCTCGACAAGGTCGACTGGACCCCGCCCGAAACTGACGACGAGATCGACTTCCGGTTCGTACCCGGCCCGAAGCTGGCGAAGGCGCTGATCGACGCTGTAGGCGAGCAGGGCACACGCGGACAGCACCTGATGGCGTTCTTCGGCTGCCTCTATTACGCGGCCAACCGCCCTGGTGAGGCGGCCAACCTCCGGGAAGACGACTTCACCTTGCCCGAAGAAGGCTGGGGAGAAGTACTGCTGTCAACGAGCACGCCCCGCGTCGGCTCCGGCTGGACCGACACGGGCGAGTCGTTCGATACGCGCGGCCTGAAGAAGCGAGCGCGCAAGGCGACCCGGCCGGTACCGATTCCGCCCGTCCTCGTGTGCATGATCCGCGAGCACATCAAGGAGTTCGGCACCGCCGAAGACGGCCGGCTGTTCCGCGCGGCGCAGGGCGGCCACCTCCTGTCCAAGGAGTACGGGGAAGCGTGGAAGGCTGCCCGGCTCGCAGTGCTGACAGAGTCAGAAGCAGCGTCGCCGCTGGCTGACGTGCCGTACTCTCTGCGCCACGCGGGCGTGTCCCTGTGGCTTGAGTCCGGGGTTTCCCCGGCCGAAGTCGCCCGCCGGGCAGGTCACAGCATCGCTGTCCTCTTCCGCTTCTACGCCAAAGCCATTCACCGCAACCAGCAACGCGCGAATCAACAAATCGAGCGCGCCTTGGAGGCGGCCGGCTGAGCAGCTCATTCGCGCGGTCCCGCTCACCCAGATCAAGGTGAGCGGGACCACGCCATGTTCAGCTCCAATCCGAGACGCCCTGGTCGACCGGATGGGTGCACCGGGGTGTAAAGCCCGGTGCATGCGGAACCTGCGTGGCAGAGGCGATGTGGACAGGTGCCCTGCCGCAGGTCAAGGCGCGCGAGTTCCAAGAATCATGGACACGCCCAACGGGGAACTCGTACACCAACATCCATGTTCGGCCGCCTTCCACGACGTGTCGCGCCGGTAGCGGATCACCCGGCGCCGCACTGGTGAACGCGGACTCCACCGAAGGCCAGGCGGGCTCCCGGGGCGCAACTGGGGAAGCGCACGGTGATCGCACCCTGCAGCGGTAACCGACTCTATGCAGCGCCAGATGGGGGTCACGGGCGGGGCCTATCCCCGCACCGCTCACGCGGCTCCAGGAAATCGCTCGCCACGAGCGAGGGCCGCCACATCTCTGATGGGCCCATGTGGACCTGGTCACGGATGCGCCGCACGCCAACCCGCCTCGGCCGCTGCCTCGGTAGACCCGCTACCAGCTACCCACCGACTGCTCGCTGCCGTCATAGGTCCCTCGCAGGGTTGACTTCACGACCATGCCACGCCCACGCCGCGAACGGCCCTGAGTAGCTACCGTGAAAGTGTCGCAAAAACGATGCAGACAAAACCGGGTCTTCAAAGTTGAGCGGTGCGGAGGTGTCCGCGGGCCCGGCGGGTGGTGACGCAGCGTGTCCGTAGCCGCTGGTGGT
>NZ_QFDQ01000263.1 GCF_003270085.1 Streptomyces triticisoli
CGGCCGGGCGGAAGATCCGCCCGGCCGCCTCCGAACAGCGGGTGGTCAAGAGATTTTGACCGGATTGACGACATCCGCGACCAAGACGAGCAGCGTAAAGCAGATGAACACACCGGCCACCACATAAGCCACCGGCATCAGCTTCGCCACGTCGAAGGGGCCCGGGTCCGGGCGGCGCAGCAGCCTCGCCAGGTTCCGGCGCAGCGACTCCCACAGGGCGCCCGCGATGTGACCGCCGTCGAGTGGCAGCAGCGGGAGCATGTTGAAGAGGAACAACGACAGGTTGAAGCCGGCGACCAGCATCAGGGCCATGGCCAGCTGCTGGGTGGGCGGGATGTCCAGGGTGAAGATCTCGCCGCCGACGCGGGCCGCGCCGACCACGCCCATCGGGGAGTCGGGCTCGCGGGGGGCGCCGTCGAAGGCCGCGTTCCACAGGGCGGGCACCTTGCCGGGCAGGCTCGCGATGGAGTGGGCGGCCTCGCCGAGGCGGTCGCCCATCCAGGTCACCGACTGGCCGAAGTCCTGGCGGACGATGCCGGTGGCGGCACTGAACCCGAGGAAGCCGGCGTTGACGTACTGGCCCTGGACGATCTGGCCGCGGGAGTCCTTCTCGGCGACCTGGTTGGTGGCGATCTTCGCGTGCAGGGTGACGTCCTGGCCGCCCCGGTCGACGACGATGGAGACGTCCTTGCCGGGGTGGGCGCGGATGAGGTCGGAGAGCCGGTTCCACTCGTCGGTCCGCACCCCGTTGAAGGAGACGATCTTGTCGCCGGCCTTCAGGCCCGCGGCCGCGGCCGGGGAGGGGGCGTCGGTCTTCTTGCAGGTGTCGCGGTTCTCGCTCTGCGCGATGACGCACTGGGAGACCGAGCTGACGGTGGTCGTCTGCTGCGAGATGCCGAAGCCCATGAGGACGGTCAGGAACAGCACGAACGCGAGGATCAGGTTCATGAAGGGGCCCGCGAACATCACGATGACCCGCTTCCACGGGGGGCGCGTGTAGAACAGGCGCTTCTCGTCGCCGGGGCCCAGCTCCTCGAAGGCCGCCGAGCGGGCGTCCTCGATCATGCCGCGCCAGGGCGAGGTGGAGCGTGCGGCGATTCGGCCGTCGTCGCCCGGCGGGAACATGCCGATCATGCGGATGTAGCCGCCGAGCGGGATGGCCTTGATGCCGTACTCGGTCTCGCCCCTGTGCCGCGACCACAGGGTCGGGCCGAAGCCGACCATGTACTGCGGCACGCGGATGCCGAAGAGCTTGGCGGTGGACAGATGCCCCAGCTCGTGCCAGGCGATCGAGACCAGCAGGCCGACCACGAAGACGACTATGCCGAGGATCATCATCAGGGACGTCATGCACGCGCCTCCGCGGTCGCCGTCTGCGCTGTCAGTTCCCGGGCCCGGGCGCGGGCCCAGGTCTCCGCTTCGAGGACGTCCGGCACGGTGAGTGGAGCTCCCGTACGGGGAGTGCCGTGCTCCTCGACCACTTGTGTCACGGTCTCCATGATTCCGTTGAAGGGCAGTGTGCCGCGCAGGAACGCGTCGACGCATTCCTCGTTGGCGGCGTTGAACACGGCCGGGGCGGTGCCGCCGAGCCGGCCCACGTGCCGGGCGAGACCGACGGAGGGGAAGGCGTCGTTGTCGAGGGGGAAGAACTCCCAGGTCGACGCGGTGCTCCAGTCGAAGGCGGGCGCGGCGTCGGGGACGCGTTCGGGCCAGCCGAGGCCGATGGCGATGGGCCCGCGCATGTCGGGGGGCGTCGCCTGGGCGATCGTGGATCCGTCGGTGAACTCAACCATCGAGTGGACATACGACTGCGGGTGCACGACCACCTCAATGCGGTCGAAGGAAATGTCGTACAGCAGGTGCGCCTCGATGACCTCCAGGCCCTTGTTGACCAGGGTGGCGGAGTTGACCGTGATCACCGGGCCCATGGCCCAGGTGGGGTGGGCGAGGGCGTCCTCGACGGTGACGTTCGTGAGCTCTTCCTTGCTGCGGCCCCGGAAGGGCCCGCCGGAGGCGGTGACGACGAGCTTGCGCACATCGGCCCGCGTCCCGGCGGCCAGCGCCTGGAAGAGGGCGGCGTGCTCGGAGTCCACGGGGATGATCTGGCCCGGCTTGGCCAGCGCCTTGACCAGCGGGCCGCCGACGATGAGCGACTCCTTGTTGGCGAGCGCGAGGGTGCGGCCCGCCTCCAGGGCGGCGAGGGTCGGGGCGAGGCCGATGGAGCCGGTGATGCCGTTGAGGACGGTGTGACAGTCGGAGGCCGCCAGCCGGGTGGCCGCGTCGGGCCCGGCGAGGATCTCGGGCAGCGGCTCGCCGGGGCCGTACTGCGCGGACAGCGCCTCACGCAGCGCCGGTACGACGTCCTCGCGCGCCACGGCGACGGCCCGCGCCCGGAGCCGGTACGCCTGCTCGGCGAGGAGACCGACCCGTCCGCCGTTGGCGGAGAGCCCGGTCACCCGGAAGCGGTCCGGGTTGCGCAGCACGAGGTCGATGGCCTGCGTGCCGATGGACCCGGTGGACCCGAGGACCACCACGTCCTTGGGACCGTCCCCGGCGACGGGGTCGAAGACGAGATGCGGGTCGGCGAGGGAGGCTGGACTGTCACTCATTCCCCCATTGTGGCGGCAACGGGCTCCGGGGAGGACAGCGCGTACCCCGGGTGGACGGCGCGTTGCCGCACCCGGCGCCCCTTCCGCGGCCGCAGACTGCTCACCACGCTGCTCGTCATGCCGATCACCCTCGGCACGGTCCTCACCGCCGAGGGCCTGCTCGGCTACCTCGGTCCCAACGGCTGGCTGAACAAGACCCTGCACGCCCTGGGCCTGACCGACCAGCCCCTCCAGCTCGTCCACAACTACTGGGGAGTCCTGGCCTCCCTGCTGATCACCGGCTTCCCCTTCGCCTACCTGCTGACGCTGTCGTACCTGACCGGCATCGACCCGAGCCTGGAGCAGGCGGCGGCCACCCTCGGCGCCGGACGGTGGCACCGCTTCCGGCACATCACGCTGCCGCTGCTCGCACCCGGCCTCGCGATCACCTTCTGCCTCTCCTTCGTGCTGGCCTTCGCCGTGTTCCCCTCGGCCCAGCTCGTCGGCGATCCGCGGGGCACCACGCACGTCATCTCGATCGAGGCCTACCAGGCGGCGTTCCAGAAGTTCGACTACGCGCTCGGCTCGACGATCGCGATGGTCATGGCCGCGGTGATGCTCGCGGTGGTGGCCCCTGGTACTGGGCTGGCGGTCGCTGCTGTACCGCGGGTCGACGAGAGGCAAGGGCTGATGGCCGACGTACCGCGCGGGCCGGTGGGAACGGACGGCGCGCCCACCCGGGCGAGGCCCTGGTGGCGGAAGCCCGGCAACTGGGCCGCCGCCCTCGTCTTCGGGTTCTTCTTCGTCAACCTCGCCGGAGTCATCGGCGTGCCCGTCGCGGACTCCTTCGGCACCCGCTGGTTCACCAGCTGGCTGCCCGAGGGCTGGACGACCCGGTGGTACGGGGAGGCCTGGCAGGAGTTCTCCCTGGGACAGGTCTTCTGGACGACGGCGCTGGTGTCGCTGCTGGTGGTGTCGGTGCTGCTCGGCGTGCCGGCCGCGTACGCGCTGGCCCGGCGCGACTTCCCCGGCCGCAAGGTCGTCCTGCTGCTGTTCCTGCTGCCGATCCTCGTCCCGCCGCTGACGTACGGCATCCCGCTGGCCACCGTGCTCTACAAGTTCCAGCTGGCCGGCACCCTGACCGGTGTCGTCCTGGCGAACCTGGTGCCGTCGGTGCCGTTCGTGGTGCTGACCATGACGCCGTTCATCGAACAGATCGATCCGCGCATCGAGGCGGCGGCCCGGATGTGCGGGGCCCGTACCCCGTCCGTGCTGCTGCGGGTCCTCGCCCCGCTGCTGGTGCCGGGGATCCTGGCCGCCTCCGTCCTGGTACTGGTCCGCACGGTCGGCATGTTCGAGCTGACCTTCCTCACCGCGGGCCCGGACAGCCAGACCCTGGTCGTGGCCCTCTACTACGCCGTGTTCTCGGCCGGCATCCGCACCCAGCAGTCCATCGACGCGATGGCCGTGATGTACACGCTGTCGATGCTCGTCCTGCTGGTCGTCGCGCTCCGCTTCGTCAACCCGACCCAGCTCGTGACCCGGGTCAGGGAGGAGCGGTCCCAGGACTGAACACGGTGTCCCGGCCGCAGCCACCCCGAAAGCCACGGCTGCCCCACCTGTCCCACCAAGCCGTCCCTGGGGGCGGCGCCGCCCGGAAACGGCAGGTACAGTGCGGAGATCAAGCGAAACCCCCAGCCTGAGGCCCCGCACGTGTTGACCCAGACCACCTCACGGGTGCTCCAGCCGAGCGACCTGGACGCCGCGCTCGCGGTCCTCGGCCGCGAGCCGGTCGTGAACGCCTTCGTGACCTCCCGGGTCCAGGTCGCCGGTCTGGACCCGTGGCGGCTGGGCGGCGAGATGTGGGGCTGGTACGAGGACGGCATGCTCACGTCCCTGTGCTACGCGGGCGCCAACCTCGTCCCGATCTGCGCCACCCCCAGGGCCGTACGCGCCTTCGCGGACCGCGCGCGCCGGGCCGGCCGCCGCTGCTCCTCCATCGTCGGGCCGGTCGGGCCCACCGTCCAGCTGTGGCGGCTCCTGGAACCCGGCTGGGGCCCGGCCCGCGAGATCCGCGCCCACCAGCCGCTCATGGTCACCGACCGCATGCCGGACGACATACGCCCCGACCCCTACGTCCGCCGCATCCGCAAGGACGAGATGGACACGATCATGCCGGCCTGCGTGGCGATGTTCACCGAGGAGGTCGGCGTCTCCCCGCTCGCCGGGGACGGCGGCCTGCTGTACCAGGCCCGGGTCGCCGAACTCGTCGGCTCCGGCCGCTCCTTCGCCCGCCTCGACGAGTACGGCAGGGTGATGTTCAAGGCGGAGATCGGCGCCGCGACCACCGAGGTCTGCCAGATCCAGGGTGTGTGGGTGGCCCCCGAGTACCGGGGGCGGGGCCTTGCGGCACCCGGCATGGCGGCGGTGCTGCGGTACGCGCTGGCCGACGTGGCCCCGGTGGTCAGCCTGTACGTCAACGACTTCAACACCCCGGCCCGGCGGACCTACCTGCGGGTGGGCTTCCAGGAGGTCGGCGCGTTCATGAGCGTACTGTTCTGAGCGCACCCCACGACGCCGAGCGCACCCCGAAACGCCGTTCTGAGGCCGGTGCGAGCCCTGTAGTCTCCCCGGCATGGTCCACTTTCCCGGTCACGGACACCGCCGCTCCGAGGACGTCGTGATCGGCCCCCTCGACCTGCCGGCCCGGGTCGACGAGGCGCTCGCCGTGCAGGCCGTCGCCTTCGGGCTCGACGCCGACGAGGTCGCCGTACGCCGGCAGATCGTGCTGCGGCACATGACGTGCCCCGGCGCCCGCGCGCTCGGCGCCACCACGCCCGACGGCCGGCTCGTCGGCTTCGTCTACGGCATGCCCAACGACCGCACCCACTGGTGGTCCACCGTCGTCGAGCCCTATCTGCGCGCCCGCGGCCACGACGACTGGCTCGACGACTCCTTCGTGATCACCGAGCTGCACGTCCACCCGCGCCACCAGAACCGCGGCATCGGGCGCGCCCTGATCACCACCATCACCGACAGCGCCACCGAGCCCCGCTCGATCCTCTCCGCGATCGACACCGACAGCCCGGCCCGCGGCCTCTACCACTCCCTGGGGTACGGGGACCTGGCCCGGCAGGTCTTCTTCCCCAGTGCGCCGATGCCGTACGCCGTGATGGGCGCTCCGCTGCCGCTGCGCCGCCGCGAGGGCACGCGATAACCGATTTCCACCGGCACAGCCCGCCCGGCTAACCTCCTAGCCATCACCCATATATCCGCAGGAGTACGAGAACCATGGCGAACGCACCGGTCCAGCGCATGTCGCAGTTGATGGCCAAGACGCTGCGCGACGACCCGGCGGACGCCGAAGTCCTCAGCCACAAGCTGCTGGTCCGCGCGGGTTATGTGCGCCGCACCGCCGCCGGGATCTGGAGCTGGCTGCCGCTGGGCAAGAAGGTCCTCGCCAACGTGGAGCGGATCGTCCGCGAGGAGATGGACGCGATCGGCGGGCAGGAGGTGCTGCTGCCCGCGCTGCTGCCGCGCGAGCCGTACGAGGCGACCGGCCGCTGGGACGAGTACGGCGCCGAGCTGTTCCGGCTCAAGGACCGCAAGGGCGGTGACTACCTCCTCGGGCCGACCCACGAGGAGATCTTCACCCTGCTGGTGAAGGACCAGGCGTCCTCCTACAAGGACCTGCCGGTCATCCTCTACCAGATCCAGACCAAGTTCCGGGACGAGGCCCGGCCTCGCGCGGGCATCCTGCGCGGCCGCGAGTTCCTGATGAAGGACTCCTACTCCTTCGACCTCGCCGACGAGGGCCTCGCCGAGTCCTACGAGCTGCACCGCCAGGCCTACCAGCGGATCTTCGACCGCCTCGGCCTGGACTACCGCATCTGCGCGGCGACCGCGGGCGCGATGGGCGGCTCCAAGTCCGAGGAGTTCCTCGCCCCGGCCGCCGCCGGCGAGGACACCTTCGCCGACTGCCCGAACTGCGACTTCGCCGCCAACACCGAGGCGATCGGCTACGAGGTCCAGCCGGTGGACGGCTCCGGCGTGCCCGCGGCCGAGGAGATCCCGACCCCGGACACCCCGACCATCGAGACCCTGGCCGCCTCGCTCGGCGTCCCGGCCTCCGCCACTCTGAAGAACCTCCTGGTCAAGGTGGGCGGCGAGATCGTCGCCGTCGGCGTGCCCGGCGACCGCGAGGTCGACATGGGCAAACTCGAGGCGCACTTCGCCCCGGCCGTCGTCGAGCTGGTCACCGCCGAGGACTTCGTGGGCCGCCCGGACCTGGTCCGCGGCTACGTCGGCCCGCAGGGCCTGGGGGAGAAGGTCACATACATCGCCGACCCGCGGGTGGCCCCGGGCACGGCCTGGATCACCGGCGCCAACAAGGAGCACACGCACGCGAAGAACGTGGTCGCCGGCCGTGACTTCGAGGTCGACGAGTACGTGGACGTGGTCGTCGTGCAGGAGGGCGACCCCTGCCCGAAGTGCGGCACCGGACTGAGGCTGGACCGCGCCATCGAGATCGGCCACATCTTCCAGCTCGGCCGCAAGTACACCGACGCCCTCAAGCTCGACGTCCTCGGCCAGAACGGCAAGCCGGTCCGCGTCACCATGGGCTCCTACGGCATCGGAGTCTCCCGCGCGGTCGCGGCGCTCGCCGAGCAGCACGCCGACGACAAGGGCCTGGTCTGGTCCAAGGAGGTCGCCCCGGCCGACGTCCACGTGGTCGCCGCCGGCAAGGCCCTGCAGACCGAGGTGGCCCTCGAGGTCTCCCAGAAGCTCGCCGCGGCCGGCGTCCGCGTCCTGGTCGACGACCGGACCGGCGTCTCCCCGGGCGTGAAGTTCACCGACGCCGAGCTCATCGGCATCCCCCAGATCCTGATCGCCGGCCGCCGCGCGGCCGAGGGCGTCGTCGAACTGAAGGACCGCAAGACCGGCGAACGCGAGGAACTCCCCATCGAGGAGGCCCTCACCCGCCTCATGGCCTGAGCCTCACGGTGGGGGCTCACTGCGAGGGCCTCACGGCGGGTCCCGCCACCCCGCCCGTCACGGGCCCCGCTCCACGGCCGAGAACACGCCGGCGGGCGATCGCCGGGTGGGGCTGTGCCGACGGGCGCTGTTCCTGGCCGGTATGCGGGTCGGGCGGGCTCTGCCTGTCCGCGGTGGCGCGAGGGCGTGTCGAGGGCGCGGCCCCGTGGTCGGTCGAGGCGCCGGGCGGGTGGTGCCCGGCCGTCGGGGTTCCGCCGCAGGCGGGGCATGTCCATGGGCGCCGCCTCATGGCCGGCGGGAGCGTGCGGGCGGCACCCGCTCGCCGTGGCCGTGCGGGGCGTGATGCCGGGTGCGAGCACGCCCGCTCGCGTGACCTCGCACGAAGGAAGGCGCGCCGCAGCAGAGGCACCGTCCCGCGTGAGCCGCGAGGGCGACCTCGCCCGGCGCCCGGCCGGGAGGCCCCGCCTCGGGCGACTGCGCGAGCGCCCCACGCGAACACGCCGCATCCTCGGCAGGCGCGTCCCGGTGGGCGACGCGTTCCGCGGGGCTCTCCGGGCGGGCGTGACGGGGAGCGGCGGGCCACCGTACGACGGCCGCCGCCAGGCGTGCCCCGGCACCTCGTGTCCGGCTGATCAGCAGGGCTTTGCCGGCCTGCGTGTCCCTCGGCGTCGACGTGAGGCCGGTCGCCGCCGCGGACCCCGCCGGCCGGCGTGTCCCTTGGCCGGTCGTCACGTGCCCGCGCTGCCCGGACCCGCGTGGCCCGAGCGGAGCCGTTGTCCTGCCGAGGGGTGCCCTGCCGTGGGCCGACGTGGTCCGCCCACGTACTCGCGCACCGCCCCGGAAGGGTCCCGTGGGTCAGAGCCACGCGGCGAACTCCAGGAGGAGTTCCGCGTCCTTCGGGCGGCCCACCCGGCGGGCGCGCACACCGGACTCGACGGCGCGGAAGAGGGTCCAGCCGCGGAGGCGCTCCTGGTCGACCTCCAGGGACTCCGCCAGCCGCTTGACGCGGCGGCGGGTGGTGGCGGCGCCGGACGGGGAGGCGATCAGGTCCTCGACGCGGTCGCGGACCAGCCGGGCCAGATCGAAGGCGACCTCGCCGACGACCGGGTCGGGGCCCACGGCCAGCCACGGCAACCGGTCGCCGGCGAGCACCTTGCTCTGCCGGAACGTGCCGTGCAGCAGCCGCTGCTCGGGCGGCGCCGCCAGCAGGTCCTCGCGAGCCCTGAGCGCCGCCGCGACCAGCGGCGCCACCTCCGCGTCGCCGGCCGCGCCCGCCCGCATCGCCTCGGCCTGCCGGCCGGTCCGCCCGGTCACCGTCTCGAAGGAATGCCCCGCGGGCGGCTCCACCCACAGCCGCCGCAGCGTGCCCGCCGCCTCCAGCAGAGCCCTCGCCTCCGGCAGTGACCGCACCGAAACGTCCGGGTGCAGCCGCTCCAGCAGCAGCACACCCTCGCCCGGACCACCGTCCAGAAGCTGTACGGCGCCCCGCCCGTCCCAGTGCGCGAGCGCGGCCCGCTCGCTCTCCGGGCGGGCCCGCGGCGGGGCCAGCTTGAGCACGGCCGGAGTCCCGTCCGCCGTCCGCACCAGCACCACCAGACTGCTGCGCCCGCCGGGCACCTGCACCCGCTCGACGGTCAACCCGCGCACCGCCACGGCCCGCCGCACCAGCTCGGGCAGCTCGGCCAGCCAGGCGTCACCGTCCGGTGCCGTCTCACCGAGCGCCCGCACCAGACGCCGCGGCGGTTCGAAAGCCATGCGCGAGCCGTTCCTTCCTGTGTCGTGCGGTGCCTCCGCTCGGGCGCGTCACGCCGTGGGCGTCGCCGTACCCGCCGTACCCTCGGCGTCCTCCGCGCCCGTGGCGGCCCGTTCGGCGAGACCAGGGAAGGCTACGCTCTCCCCGCGCCAGCGCACCGCCCGGACCGCCGCCTCGCGCAGCGCCCCCGCGGCCTCCCGCCGCCGTTCGCCGGTGCTCGCCCGGACCAGGTCGGAGTAGACCCCGGCCACGCGATCCTCCAGCTCGGCGGCGAACCGTACCGCCGCCGCGGAGTCCGGCACCGGGAACGGCAGCGCGTAGGCCGCCGCCGCGGCCACCGGCCGCCCGCCCAGATCCCGTACCGCGCGCACCAGCGCGTCCCGCCGTGCCCGATGCGCGTCGTGCGCCGTCCGCGCCTCCGTCCGCCGGCTTTCCTGGACCCGCCCTCCGACGACGCCGTACCCGTACACGGCCGCGTGCTCCGCGGCGAGCGCCGCCTGCAGGGCCTCGAGCTGCCGCTCGTCCGCCTGGCTCATTTGTCGCCCTCCGTCAGCAGATACGCGTGGGCGGCCCCGGCCGCCGCCACCGAGGCCAGCAGACGCGCCAGTTCGCCGGGGGCCCGGAGCAGGGTCGCCGTGCGCCGGTCGGACAGGGACCGCTCCGCGGCGGCCAGCGAGGCCAGGGCGTCCTTCTCGTCCGCCGGGACGGCGGGGGACCGCGAGGCCTCGGCTCCCGCCGGAGCCCTCGAGACCTCGGGCGCCGTGGTCGCCGCCTCCGTGGCACCGGGCGAGGGCCTCGCCGTGCCGCCGAAGGCCTCCGCATGGGCCGCGACCTGCGCACGCAGCGGTCGCAGCCGCTCCGCCAGCGCCGGATGCGCGGCGATCACGGTGTCGTACCGCCGCGCCAGCTCCTGGCTGTCCTGTGCCGCACGCGCGCGTACCCGCTCGGCGGCCGACGGGCGTGACGGGCCGCCGTCCGAGCCGCCGGATTCGGAGGAACCGGTGGAGCAGCCCACGAGCAGGGCGGCTCCCGCGGCCGAGGCGAGCAGGCTCCTTCTGCGCGGGCCCGGCAGAGCTCGCGGAGGTGGGGGGAACGGCACGGCAGACGTCCTCGGGTGCGTACGGAACGAAGATGGCGGGGCGACTCGCCCGTGATCACGGTACCCGTGCCCCCCACGGGCACCACTCGGCGGCACCACACCTGCCCAGGTGGACGGCAACACCCCCCGGGACCCGATACCCTTTGACCAGACACGCGACCACCCCACAACAGCAGACGCGGCCGAGGAGTCACCCGGATGAGCACCACCCAGAGCGAGAGGCTGCGAGAACTGCTGGAGCCGCTCGTCACCTCCCAGGGCCTGGATCTCGAAGAGATCGCTGTGGACTCCGTCGGACGCAAGCGTGTGCTGCGGGTCGTCGTCGACTCCGACACCGGGGCCGACCTGGACCGGATCG
This sequence comes from Streptomyces triticisoli, assembly GCF_003270085.1. Classification (GTDB taxonomy): domain Bacteria; phylum Actinomycetota; class Actinomycetes; order Streptomycetales; family Streptomycetaceae; genus Streptomyces; species Streptomyces triticisoli. The sequence goes on from NZ_QFDQ01000263.1 coordinate 10,794, forward strand.
CCGAAGTGAGCCGTGCGCTCTCGGCGAGGCTCGACGAGAGCGAAGCGATGGGCGAGGGCGAGTACACCCTCGAGGTCGGTACGCCGGGCGCGGAGCGCCTCCTCAGGGAACACCGGCACTATGTGCGCGCCACGGGCCGGCTGGTGAAGTTCCAGCTGGCCGAGGGCGGCGAACTGGTGGCCAGGATCCTCAAGGTCGACGACGAAGGTCTCGACCTCGAAGTGCCCGGAGCGAAGGGCCGCAAGGCCACGACCCGCAGGCTCGGCTTCCCGGACGTCGTCAGGGCGCGCGTGCAGGTCGAGTTCAACCGCAAGGACCAGAAGGAAGAGGGGGCGTAGCCGTGGACATCGACATGAGTGCCCTGCGGAACCTGGTACGGGAGAAGGAGATCTCCTTCGACGTGCTGGTCGAGGCGATCGAGTCGGCCCTCCTGATCGCCTACCACCGCACCGGGGGAAGCCGCCGCCACGCGCGCGTGGAGCTCAACCGGGAGACCGGGCACGTGACCGTGTGGGCGAAGGAGGACCCCGAGGACCTCGAGGAGGGCCAGGAGCCCCGCGAGTTCGACGACACCCCGTCCGGCTTCGGCCGTATCGCCGCCACCACCGCCAAACAGGTCATCCTGCAGCGGCTGCGCGACGCCGAGGACGACGTGACGCTCGGCGAGTACGCCGGCCGCGAGGGCGACATCGTCACCGGCGTGGTCCAGCAGGGCCGCGACCCGAAGAACGTCCTGGTGGACATCGGCAAGCTGGAGGCCATCCTGCCGGTGCAGGAACAGGTTCCCGGCGAGAGCTACCCGCACGGCATGCGGCTGCGCTCGTACGTCGTCCGGGTCGCCAAGGGCGTCCGCGGCCCCTCGGTGACCTTGTCCCGTACGCATCCGAACCTGGTGAAGAAGCTCTTCGCCCTGGAGGTTCCGGAGATCGCCGACGGCTCGGTCGAGATCGCGGCGATCGCCCGTGAGGCCGGTCACCGTACGAAGATCGCCGTACGGTCCACGCGTTCGGGCCTGAACGCCAAGGGCGCCTGCATCGGCCCCATGGGCGGCCGGGTGCGCAACGTCATGGGGGAGCTGAACGGCGAGAAGATCGACATCGTCGACTGGTCGGACGACCCGGCCGAGATGGTGGCCAACGCCCTGTCGCCGGCCCGCGTCTCCAAGGTGGAGGTCGTGGACATGGCGGCCCGGTCGGCCCGGGTCACCGTGCCCGACTACCAGCTGTCGCTGGCGATCGGCAAGGAGGGCCAGAACGCCCGGCTGGCGGCCCGGCTCACCGGCTGGCGCATCGACATCCGCCCGGACACCGAGCAGGCGTCCGAGTAGGGACTTCCGGCACTCCCGGGGGAGTTCACCCGGGAGTGGGGAATAGACCCAAGCCGTGAGGCGCTTGTAACTCGACAACAACCGTTCGATCTTTGCCCCGAAGGGGTGAGGTCGGTGCGGGGAGGTAGACTGAGCAGTGTCTGGCCGGACGCGTGCCCGCGCACGCCCTGAGCGCACTTGTGTGGGGTGCCGGGAGCGAGCGGCCAAGATCGAACTGTTGCGGACCGTGGCGGTCGAGGGTGAGTGCGTCCCCGATCCTCGCGGTACGCTGCCCGGTCGGGGTGCCTACGTACACCCCGCCCCGGTCTGTCTCGACCAGGCGGTGCGCCGCCGGGTGTTTCCGCGGGCGCTCCGCGTCCCGGGACCGCTCGACGTAATGGCGTTGCGCCGGTACGTCGAGCAGGCACAAGGTTGCTGAGGCAACACGGCAAGGAAAGACGTGCCGTACGGAACCCCGTGCGGCCTGGTACCTCGCGAGTCGAAAGCAGGTCGAGATTGCGATGAGCACTCGATGAGTACGCGATGAGTACGCCCATGAACTAGCGACGGTCCGGCCGCAACCCGGACCTCTAAAGGAGCGAAGTGGCTAAGGTCCGGGTCTACGAACTCGCCAAGGAGTTCGGTGTGGAGAGCAAGGTCGTCATGGCCAAGCTCCAGGAACTCGGTGAATTCGTCCGATCGGCGTCCTCGACGATCGAGGCGCCCGTAGTACGCAAACTGACTGACGCCTTCCAGCAGGGCAACGGCAGCGGCAAGCCCGCCGCGAAGTCGGCCGCGAAGCCGGCCGCCCCCAGGAAGGCATCCCCCAGGCCCGCCGCGCCCTCCCCGGCGCAGGCTGGGGGTACCTCCCGCACCGTCAAGGCAGCGGGGGATCGTCCGGCTGCGCCGAAGCCGGCGGCTGCTCCCAAGCCCGCCGCGGCACAGCAGCCCGCAGCCCCGTCGGCGCCCGCGCCGACCCCCGGCCCGCGTCCGGTGCCGGGTCCCAAGCCCGCGC
>NZ_QFDQ01000264.1 GCF_003270085.1 Streptomyces triticisoli
CCCCCGGCACGCCGGAGCCCGGCCCACCGGGTCCCGGGACCGCGCGGGGCCCGGGCCCGCCCGATCCGTCGGCCCTTTCGGGCAGCGCCCCCGCGCGGGGCCCGGTACCGGACACCACCGCGCAGGCCGTGGCGCCGGACCCCGGGACCACGGGAAACCCGACAAGCGACGCACCCGGGACCACGGGAAACCCGACAAGCGACGCACCCGGGACCGCGGGAAACCCGACAAGCGACGCACCCGAAACCATGGGAAGCCCGGCGCCCGACACCCCCGGAGCCCCGGAAAAACCGACGCCCAACGCTCCCGGGGCCACGGTAAACGCCACACCCGGTGCCTCCGCAGCCGCAGAAAAGCCGACAGGCGACACCCCCGGGACCACGGGAAGCCCAGCGCCCACGGGAAGCCCGGCGCGCAGTTCGCCCGGTGCCCCCGACGCCCCCGTACGGGCGACGGCAGCCCCCCGAGCCGCCGGCCCGGCACACGCACCCGTCGCCAAGGCCGCGAAGGCCGCGAAGGCCGCCGAGGCCGCGAAGGGCCGCATGGACACCCCGGTCGCGTCTGCCGCCGAATGGGTGAATCCGCTGCGCGACCCCCGGGACCGCCGACTGCCACGGATCGCGGGGCCGTCCGGGCTGGTCATCTTCGGGGTCACCGGCGACCTGTCCCGCAAGAAGCTCATGCCCGCCGTGTACGACCTGGCCAACCGGGGTCTGCTGCCGCCGGGCTTCTCGCTGGTCGGCTTCGCCCGGCGCGACTGGGAGGACCAGGACTTCGCGCAGGTGGTGCACGAGTCCGTCAAGGCGCACGCCCGGACGCCGTTCCGGGAGGAGGTCTGGCAGCAGCTCTCCGAGGGCATGCGGTTCGTCCCCGGCGACTTCGACGACGACACGGCGTTCAAGCAGCTGCGCGCGGCCGTGGAGGAACTGGACTCCTCCCGTGGCACCGGCGGAAACTTCGCCTTCTACCTCTCCGTACCGCCGAGGTTCTTCCCCAAGGTCGTGCAGCAACTGAAGAAGCACGGGCTGGCGGACGCACCGCGGGGCTCCTGGCGCCGCGCGGTCATCGAGAAGCCGTTCGGCCACGATCTGGCCGACGCCCGCCGGCTGAACCGGACCGTGCACGAGGTGTTCGACCCGGAGCAGGTCTTCCGCATCGACCACTACCTGGGCAAGGAGACCGTCCAGAACATCCTGGCGCTGCGCTTCGCCAACCAGATGTACGAGCCGGTGTGGAACCGCTCCTACGTCGACCACGTGCAGATCACCATGGCCGAGGACATCGGCATCGGCGGCCGGGCCGGCTACTACGACGGCATCGGCGCAGCCCGGGACGTCGTCCAGAACCACCTGCTGCAGCTGCTCGCGCTCACCGCGATGGAGGAACCCCTCGCCTTCGACGCCGATGCGCTGCTCACCGAGAAGCTGAAGGTGCTCAAGTCGGTGCGGCTGCCCGAGGACCTGGGCTCCCACACCGTGCGCGCCCAGTACACGGAGGGCTGGCAGGGCGGCGAGCGGGTCGTCGGCTACGTCCAGGAGGAGGGCATCGACCCGGGGTCGAGGACCGACACGTACGCGGCGGTCAAGCTGGGGATCGACAACCGCCGCTGGGCCGGCGTCCCGTTCTACCTGCGCGCCGGCAAGCGGCTGGGCCGCCGGGTCACCGAGATCGCGGTCGTCTTCCAGCGGGCGCCGCACTCCCCCTTCGACACTTCGGCCACCGAGGAACTCGGGCAGAACGCCATCGTCATCCGGGTCCAGCCGGACGAGGGCATGACCGTCCGCTTCGGCTCCAAGGTGCCGGGCACGTCGATGGAGATCCGGGACGTGTCGATGGACTTCGCCTACGGCGAGTCCTTCACGGAGTCCAGCCCGGAGGCGTACGAACGTCTCATCCTGGATGTGCTGCTCGGTGACGCCAACCTGTTCCCCCGCCACCAGGAAGTGGAAGAGTCCTGGAGGATCCTCGACCCGATCGAGGCGTACTGGGACGAGCACGGCAGGCCGGCCCAGTACCCGGCGGGCACCTGGGGTCCGCGGGAAGCCGACGAGATGCTCGCACGAGACGGACGGAGCTGGCGCAGGCCATGAAGATCGACCTGACCGACACCACTGCGGGTGCCATCAACAAGGCCCTGGTCCAGGGCCGCCGTGCCATCGGCACGCCCGCCGTGGGCATGGTCCTGACGATGGTCGTCGTCACGGACGAGGAGAACGCCTACGACGCGATCAAGGCCGTCGAGGAGGCCTCGCACGAGCACCCCTCGCGCATGCTGGTCGTGATCAAGCGGCACGCCCGCACCCTGCGGGACCGTACGCACTCCCGGCTGGACGCGGAGGTACGGGTCGGCTCCGAGGCCGGCGCCGGTGAGACGGTCGTGCTGCGCACCTACGGCGACGTGTCCGACCACGCCGACTCGGTGGTGCTGCCGCTGCTGCTGCCCGACGCGCCGGTCGTCGTGTGGTGGCCGGTGGACGCGCCCGACAACCCCTCCGCGGATCCGCTGGGCAGGCTGGCCCAGCGCAGGATCACCGACCTGTACGCCGTCGAGCGCCCGCTGGAGGTCCTTCGGACCCGCGTCCGCTTCTACGCCCCGGGCGACACCGACCTCGCCTGGACCCGGCTCACCCTCTGGCGTTCGATGCTGGCCGCGGCCCTGGACCAGGCCCGGATGAAGGTGACCTCGGCGGCCGTGGAGGCCGAGGCGGAGAACCCGAGCGCGGAGCTGCTGGCCCGCTGGCTGGAGGCCCGGCTGGACGTGAAGGCCGACCGTGTGGTCTCCCCCGGCCCGGTGGTCACGACCGTACGGCTGGGCACCGACAACGGGGAGATCGTCCTCGACCGGCCCGAGGGCCCGCTGGCCACGCTGACCCTGCCGGGCCAGCCGCCGCGCTCCCTCGCGCTGAAGGTCCGTCCCCTGTCGGAACTCATCGCCGAGGAGCTGCGCCGCCTCGACGCCGACGACATGTACGCCGTCGCCCTGCGCGGCAAGGGCATCAAGGAGACCGTCTGATGTCCGGCCCCGCCCCGTCCACCGCCGCCCCCGTGGGCGCGTACCGCACTTTGAGGAAGTGAGCTGACATGGCATCGATCGAGTTGGGTCTGATCGGCCTCGGCAAGATGGGCGGCAGTATGCGGGAGCGTCTCCGCAACGCCGGCCTCACCGTGGTCGGCTACGACCGCAACCCCGAACTCTCCGACGTGGACAGCATTGTCGAACTCGTCGACCGGCTCGAGGCGCCGCGCACGGTCTGGGTGATGGTTCCGGCCGGCTCGGCCACCCAGTACGTCATCGACCAGCTGACGACGCTGCTCAAGCCCGGCGACATCGTCGTCGACGGCGGCAACTCCCGGTGGACGGACGACCAGAGGCGTGCCAAGCAGTTGCACGCGCGGGGCATCGGTTTCGTCGACGCGGGTGTCTCCGGCGGGGTGTGGGGTCTGAAGAACGGCTACGCGCTGATGGTGGGCGGCGACGAGGAGCACGTCCGGTGGCTGGAGCCGATCTTCGACGCGCTCAAGCCGGAGGGCCCGTACGGCTTCGTCCACGCGGGCAAGGTGGGCGCGGGCCACTTCGCGAAGATGGTCCACAACGGCATCGAGTACGCGATGATGCAGGCCTACGCCGAGGGCTGGGAGTTGCTGGAGACCGTCCCGTCGGTCACCGACGCGCGCGAGGTGTTCCGCTCCTGGACGCAGGGCACCGTCATCCGTTCCTGGCTGCTGGACCTCGCTGTCAACGCCCTGGACGACGACGAGCACCTGCAGAAGCTGCGCGGCTACGCGGAGGACTCCGGCGAGGGCCGCTGGACCGTGCAGGCCGGCATCGACAACGCCGTGCCGATGCCGGCCATCACGGCCGCCCTGTTCGCACGGTTCGCCTCCCGGCAGGAGGACTCCCCGCAGATGAGGATGGTCGCGGCGCTGCGCAACCAGTTCGGCGGGCACGCCGTGGAGGCGGTGGGGAAGGAGACCGTGCAGAAGGAGGCGGTGCGGAAGGACTGAGCCGGGTCCGTCAGCGTGCGGTGTGCCGGGCGTGCTGTGCCGCCAGGCGCACGGACGCGTTCGGGACGCCGTAGCCGCGGTAGCCGGGATCGCGCTGGACCAGTTCGAAGAAGAGTCGGCCGACGGTCTCGGTGTAGCAGTGCCGGAAGGCGCCGCCCTCGTCGCGGTCGTAGAGGATGCCGAGGTCGCGGTAGGTCCGCAGCTCCTCGTCGGGCAGGTCGTGGCGTGCCGCCAGGTCGTCGTAGTAGTTCGCCGGGATCGGCAGCAGGCGGCCTCCGGCGGCGCGGAAGCGGCGGGCGGCGGCGACCACGTCGTCGGTGGCCAGCGCGAGGTGCTGGGCGTGGGCGGTGTCGTCGGTGGGCGCCGCGCCGACGCCGAGGGCGATACGGACGCTGCCGTCGGCGTTGGTCACCGCGCGGCTGCGCAGCAGCCCGTAGGGATCGGCGACGTCGACGCTCTCCTGGGCGTCGAGTCCGAGGACGCTGCGGTGGAAGAGGGCCGCCTTGTCGAAGTGGTGCCAGGGCTGGGTGAGGGCGAGGTGGTCGATGCGGGCCACGCCCCCGGCGTCCGCCGGGGCGGCGACGTCCTCGAAGTCGGCCCGCCAGTTGGGCAGGTGCGGTTTTCCGGTGGCGCAGAAGAAGAGTTCGGTGCCGTCGGGGGCGGCCACCGCGTCCAGTGGGGCGTCCTCGGGGGCGCGGCGGCGGGGCAGTACGGGCGCCAGCAGGGCCTCGGCGCGGCGGGCGGCACCGGCGGGGTCCGGGGACTCCAGGCCGACCGCGGCGATCTGGGTGCCCTCGCGGCGTACCGCGCCGGTCGTGTTGACCAGGACGCGGGCCTGCCCCTGCTGCCAGAGGTCGACGGGCTTGCCGCGGTGCCGGGCGGTGCGGGTGAAGCCGAGCGCGTCCAGCATCGCCGTGACCGGTTCGACGTCCGGTGTGACCAGCTCGGCGAAGGCGATGCCGGTGGGGACCACGGGTGCGGGCAGGTCCGCGGTGCCGGCCGCCTCCTGCAGGGCGAGCAGCGAGCGGCGGGCGTCCACGGCCGTGGGGCCCGCGTCGGCCTGCCGGAAGACGTCGTTGAAGACCTCCAGGGAGAGCGGACCGTCGTAGCCCGCGCGCAGTACGTGCCGCAGCAGGCCGGCGACGTCGAATCCGCCCTGTCCGGGGAAGCAGCGGTAGTGGCGGCTCCACTGCAGCACGTCCATGGCGAGCTGCGGTGCGTCCGCCAGCTGCAGGAAGAAGATCTTCTCGCCGGGGATGTCCTCGATGCCCTGGGGGTCGGAGCCCCGGGAGAGGATGTGGAAGCTGTCCAGGCAGACGCCGAGCGCCGGATGGCCGGCCGTCCGCACGAGGCGCCAGGCGTGGTCGTAGGTGCTGACGTGCCGGCCCCAGGCGAGTGCCTCGTAGGCGACGCGGATGCCGAAGTCCTGGGCGAGGTCGGCGAGTTCGCTCAGCTGCTCGGCGGCCAGCGCATCGTCGTCCACGGCCGTCGGACAGACGCTGGAGCAGACGAGGACGGTGTCCGCGCCCAGGCGGCGCATCAGCTCGAACTTGTGCCGGGCGCGGCGCAGGTTGCGGGCGAACTCGGCTTCCGGCACGGCTTCGATGTCCCGCATCGGCTGGTACAGCTCGATGGTGAGGCCGAGGTCGGCGCAGCGGGCGCGGATCTCCTCGGGGGTCAGGGGGCTCGCGAGCAGGTCGTTCTCGAAGATCTCCACGCCGTCGAAGCCGGCCCGGGAGGCGGCCGTGAGCTTCTCGGTGAGGGATCCGCTCAGCGAGACGGTGGCGATGGACGTACGCACCTGGGTACCTCTCCTCTGCTTCCGCACTCTTTCCGCACTCTGCCGCGTACTACTGCCGGGCCCCGACCGCGCCGTCCGCGCGTTCGGTGGCGTCGGCGATCCCGGTGATGTCGGCGCCCTCGGTGATGTCGGCGACCATCCGCGCACTGTCGGGTTCCCGTCCGGTGAACAGGCGGAACGCGTCGGCGGCCTGGAAGGCGGCCATGCCGCCGCCGTCGAGCGTGGCGCAGCCGAGCGCCCGGGCGGTGCGCAGCAGCTCGGTCCGGAGCGGGCGGTAGACCACCTCGGCGACCCACAGGCCGGGGTGCAGCAGTTCGGCCGGGAGGGGCAGGCCGGGGTGGGCGGCCATGCCGGTGGGGGTGGCGTGCACGATGCCGTCGGCCCGGGTCAGCAGGTGCGCGAGCGCGTCGGGGGCCGCGGCGGCGGCGCGGCCCGTGCCGAAGTGGTGGTTGAGGGAGTCGGCGAGGGCGGCGGCCCGCTCGGGCAGCGCGTCGACGACGGTGACGCGGCCGGCCCCGAGCGTCAGGGTGGCGTGGGCGACGGCGGCGCCGCCACCGCCTTCTTGGCGGCGGCCTGGCGCGTGGCCGGG
>NZ_QFDQ01000265.1 GCF_003270085.1 Streptomyces triticisoli
GGCCACCGCGGACCGGCGGCTGCGCGAGGCCGCCTCCGCGCGCGACGCCGCCGCGCGGCGCTGCGCCGAACTCGACCGGCTCTCCGCGCGCGCCGCCACCGGCATACGCCGGCTCGCACCGCTGCGCGAGGAGTACGACCGCGTGGCCCGCCTCGCCACCCTGACCGCGGGCACCTCCGCCGACAACGAGCGCAGGATGCGCCTGGAGTCCTACGTCCTCGCCGCCCGCCTGGAACAGGTGGCCGCCGCCGCGACCGTACGCCTGCGGCGCATGTCCTCCGGCCGGTACACCCTGGTCCACTCCGCCGACCGGGCCGGACGCGGCCGCAGCGGCCTGGGGCTGCACGTCGTCGACGCATGGACGGGCCGCGAGCGGGACACGGCGACCCTGTCGGGCGGCGAGACGTTCTTCGCCTCGCTCGCCCTCGCCCTCGGTCTCGCGGACGTCGTCACGGACGAGACCGGTGGCGTGCGCCTGGACACGCTCTTCATCGACGAGGGCTTCGGCAGCCTCGATGACCAGACCCTCGACGAGGTCCTCGACGTCCTCGACTCCCTGCGCGAACGCGACCGCAGCGTCGGCATCGTCAGCCACGTCCCCGACCTGCGGCGACGCATCCACGCCCAGCTGGAGGTCGTCAAGGACAGGTCGGGGTCGGCCGTGCGGCAGCGCGGGGTGGGCTGAGCCCGGGGGCACGCGGAGGGCGGCCTGAGCGGACCGGGACCGGCCGCCCTCCGGAGCTCACAGCCGCGAGAGCTCGTCCACCAGGTCGTCCAGGCCCAGCGAACCCTGGGAGAGGGCCGCCATGTGCCAGGCCTTCGCGTCGAACGCGTCACCGTGACGCTCCCTGGCCTTCTCACGGCCCAGCAGCCAGGCCCGCTCGCCCAGCTTGTAGCCGATCGCCTGGCCGGGCATCGACAGATAGCGGATCAGCTCGCTCTCCACGAAGTCCCGCGGGCGGCTGCTGTGCGCGGCGAAGAACTCCAGCGCCAGCCGAGGCGTCCAGCGCTCGCCCGGGTGGAACGGCGAGTCCGCGGGGATCTCCAGCTCCAGGTGCATGCCGATGTCGATGATCACGCGGACCGCCCGCATCATCTGCGCGTCCAGATAGCCGAGCCGCCGCTCCGGGTCCGTCAGGAAGCCCAGCTCGTCCATCAGCCGCTCCGCGTACAGCGCCCAGCCCTCGGCGTTGGCGCTGACCCCGCCGACGGTGGCCTGGTAGCGCGAGAGGTCGTCCGCCACGTGCGCCCACTGGGCGAGCTGCAGGTGGTGGCCGGGAACACCCTCGTGGTACCAGGTGGACACCAGGTCGTACACCGGGAAGCGGGTCTGTCCCATGGTCGGCAGCCAGGTCCGGCCCGGCCGGGAGAAGTCGGCGGACGGCGCCGTGTAGTAGGGGGCCGCGGCGCCGCCGGGCGGCGCGATGCACGACTCCACCTTCCGCACCCGCTCGGCGAGTTCGAAGTGCGTGCCGTCCAGCGCCTCGATCGCCTCGTCCATCAGGTCCTGCAGCCAGACGCGGACCTCCTCCACGCCCTCGATGTGCGTGCCGTGCTCATCGAGGTGCGCGAGCGCCACCCACGGGGTCTCGGCGCCGGGCAGGACCTTCTCGGCCTCCTTCCTCATCTCGCCGAGCAGGCGGTGGAACTCCGACCAGCCGTACGCGTACGCCTCGTCCAGGTCCAGGTCCGTGCCGTTGAAGTAGCGGGCGAAGCGGGCGTAGCGCTCGCGGCCCACCGTGTCCGGCGCGTCGCCGATCGCCGGCGCGTAGACGTCGCGCATCCAGTCCCGCAGCTCCACGACCGCCGCGGTCGCCGCGCGGGCGGCCTCGTCCAGCTCCCCGCGCAGGGCCTCGGGGCCGCCGGAGGCGAAGTCCTCGAACCAGCCGCGCCCCTGGCCGTCGGTGTCCGACCACTCGGTCAGCTGCCCGATGAAGGTGGCCGCCGGCTGCGGTCCGCCGTACAGCTTGCGCTCCAGGCCCAGGGTGAGGGACTCGCGGTAGCCGCGCAGCGCGGCCGGCACGGCCCGCAGCCGCTCGGCGATCGCCGCCCAGTCCTCGTCCGTGTCGGTGGGAGTGATCGTGAAGACCTCGCGCACCGAGTGCACCGGGCTGTGGATGTTGCTCACCGCTCGCAGGCCCTCGTCGGCCTCGTGCACGGCGAGTTCGGCGGTGAGACGCTCGCGCAGCAGGCGCGCGCACCGGCGCTCGATGTCACTGTCCGCGCCGGGCTGCCGTTCGGCCTCCTCCAGCCGGGCCAGGGTGGTGCGCGCGAGGTCCGCGAATGCCTGCTGCCCGGCGGGCGAGGTGTCGGGCAGCCTGCTGGAGCTCTCCTTCACGCCGAGATACGTACCGGTGGTCGGGTCGAGGGCGATGAGTTCGTCGACGTAGGCGTCGGCGACCTGACGGGGCAGCGGGCTCTTGGTCTGTGACATGCGGACCATCCTCATACGGACAGTCGGCTCCCGTCAGCCCGGTAGCGCGGGCCCGGGCCGAAATCAGTCCGATTTCGCGGAGGGCGTGGCCGTTTTCGCGGAGGGCGTGGCCGCCGCCGCGCCGGGCGGCAGGAGGGGGCCGCAGTCCCACTGCTGGAAGATCAGCCGGGTCTCCACCCGGGCCACTTCCCGCCGGGCCGTGAACTCGTCCAGGACCAGCCGCTGCAGATCGGCCATGTCGGCGACCGCGACGTGGACCAGGTAGTCGTCCGGACCGGTCAGGTGGAATACGGTCAGCGACTCCGGCAGGGCCCGGATCCGTTCCACGAACGGCCCCACCAGCTCCCGGCGGTGCGGCCTGACCTGCACCGACAGCAGCGCCTGCAGACCCCGGCCCAGCTTGGCGGGATCGAGCCGCAGCCGATGGCCGAGGATCACCCCCGAGCGGCGCAGCCGGGTCACCCGGTCCAGACAGGTCGACGGAGCGATGCCGACCTGCGCGGCGAGGTCACGGTAGGTGGTCCGGGCGTCGTTCTGCAGCAGCCGCAGCAGATGGAGATCCACCGGATCCAGTACGACAGATTCGGCCATACTGCGAACGTAACACGGCAACCGGCCCCATGGCCCCGGCTCATGTTCACCCTTCCGGCATGGACACGCCCCTGGATTCAGCGAGCACGCCCGCGTACGACGACGTACGCACCACCCCCAGAGCACTGGCCACCGAGGCCGTGCACGCCGGCCGTGACGACCTCGCCAGGCAGGGACTGCACGCCCCGCCGATCGACCTGTCCACCACCTACCCCTCCTACGACAGCCGCGCCGAGGCCGCCCGCATCGACGCCTTCGCCACCGACGGCGCCGAACTCGACGGCACCCCGGTCTACGGACGGCTCGGCAACCCGACCGTCGCCCGCTTCGAGACCGCGCTGGCCCGGCTGGAGGGCACCGAGGCCGCGGTCGCGTTCGCCAGCGGCATGGCCGCGCTCAGCGCGGTGCTCCTCGTCCGGTCGGCGATGGGCCTGCGGCACGTCGTCGCCGTACGCCCCCTGTACGGCTGCAGCGACCACCTGCTCACCGCCGGGCTGCTCGGCACCGAGGTGACCTGGACCGACCCGGCCGGGGTCGCCGACGCGCTGCGTCCGGACACCGGCCTGGTCATGGTCGAGACACCGGCGAACCCGACGCTGGCCGAGGTGGACCTGAGGGCCGTCGCCCACGCCTGCGGTTCCGTCCCGCTCCTCGTCGACAACACCTTCGCCACGCCCGTGCTGCAGCGCCCGGCCGAGCACGGCGCGCGCCTGGTGCTGCACAGCGCCACCAAGTACCTGGGCGGGCACGGTGACGTGATGGCCGGTGTGGTGGCCTGTGACGAGGAACTGGCCGGGCGGCTGCGGCAGGTGCGGTTCGCCACCGGCGGGGTGCTGCATCCGCTGGCCGGATACCTGCTGCTGCGCGGCCTGTCCACGCTGCCGGTCCGGGTGCGGGCCGCCTCCGCCACCGCCGCGGAACTCGCCGCCCGCCTCGCGGACGACCCGCGGGTCGCCCGCGTGCACTACCCGTCGATCGGCGGCGCGATGGTCTCCTTCGAGGTGCACGGCGACCCGCACGCCGTCATCGGCGGCGTCGGCCTGATCACGCCGGCCGTGAGCCTCGGCAGCGTCGACACGCTGATCCAGCACCCGGCGTCCATCAGCCACCGCATCGTCGACGCGGACGACCGGCGGGGCGCCGGGGTCGGTGACCGGCTGCTGCGGATGTCGGTGGGCCTGGAGGACGTCGAGGACCTGTGGGCCGACCTGGACCGGGCGCTGGGGGAGCGGCCGGGGGCGCCGCCGGTGAAGGGCCTGCACGAGGCGATGAGCTGAGCGGATGCGGGACCGTACCCATGGGTGTGCGGCCCGGGGAGCCGGGCCGCACACCCATGGGTACGGTCCCGTGGCTCAGTCCCGCGGGCGGGGCCCCTCGTACTCCTCACGCCTGGCGGCGTACGGCAGACAGGAGACCACCGGGGTGGCGTCCAGGCGGGCCGTGACGACCAGGGTGTCCTCCTCGACCTGGAAGTCGAGGGGAAGGCCGAGGCCGCGCAGGGCGGCGACCATGGCGGTGTTGGACGACTGCGTCACGGCGTAGACGCTCGCGCAGCCGGCCTCGACGGCCATGGCCACCAGCCGGTCCAGCAGTTCGGCGCCGATGCCGCGCCGCTGCCACGCGTCCTCGACGAGCAGCGCGACCTCCGTCTCGTCGCCGTCCCACAGCAGATGGCCGAGGCCGATGATCCGCCCGGAGGCGGTCCGCGCGGCGAGGGTCCGTCCGAACCGCGGGCTGAGCAGGTGGTCGAGGTAGCGGTCGGCGTCGCCGACCGGCCCGTGGTAGCGCAGGGCGAGGGTGCGCGGCGAACAGCGCTCATGCATCGCCCTGGCCGCCGCGAGGTCGCCCGTGCCGGCCCTGCGCACGGTGATCGCGTCGTCCTCGGGCGGCGTCAGCGCGTCCTGACCGCGCGGAATGCGCGGAATGCGCGGGATGCGCGGGGTGTGCGGTCCGAGCCGGGCAGCCGGCTCCTCCAGCGCTTGCGCCCGCGCGAACCCGGTGGGCGTGAACGGCGGACACGGCCGCTCCACGGTGATCGTTCCGCCGTCCGGCACTTCCTCGGGGCCACGGCCGCCGCCGACCGGCCTGACCGGCAGTGAGCGGATGGTGCACCACCCGGACAACTGCCGCAGCGCCGACGGAAGTTCCGCCGCGTCCAGCGCCGTGCGCGTGGCCGGGCCCAGGATCCGCGTCGGCGCGTCGACCAGGGCGTGCGCGTCGGCCCGTTCGGTCCACATGCCGGTTCCGCCGACCGGCGGACGCGTCTGCGGGCTGAGAGTGTCCGCGTGGCGGGCGGCCGGCGCCGTGCACAGCGCGGTCGGCGAACCGGGCGTGTCCCGCACGGTCGTCCGCATCCGCCGCGGCGCGCTGTCCGCCGGAGCCTCCCCGGGCGCCGCGGGGGCGGCGGGCGGCCGGGTGACGGGATCGCCCCCGGGCGATGCGTGACTGCGGCGCCGTGCCCGCCAGGTGTGGAAGGCCGCCGTGGAGATCGACGCGAACGCCGCGATCACCAGCAGGGCCGGGCCGCCCGGTCCGTGCCCGGTCGGGTCCGCCACCCCGTCGGCCACGGCGGCCGCCGTGAAGAGCGCGGCCAGTGCGACGAGGTCCCGCCGCCAGTGGTGCACCGGACGACCGTGCCTCGCCCGCGCCGTGTTCGACATGTCTCGAGTCATGCGACCACGGTGAAGGAACGGTGTTGCCCGGTCACGAACGCCCTGTGACCGATGAGTAAAGGGAGGTTCCGCCCTGATGTGCCGCGGCCCGGGCGGGAGGCAGGCGGTGGTCAGCGGCTGCCGTCGAGGATCACGCGGGCGACCAGTGCCGGGTCGTCGTTCATCGGAACGTGTCCACAGCCGGGCAGCCGTACCAGACGGGCCCGCGGGATGATCTGCTTGGCGCGCACTCCCTGACGGCGCACCAGCAGCCAGTCCTTGGTGCCCCAGGCCACGGTGACGGGGATGCCGGGGACGTCGTCGGTGAACCGGACGTCGATGCCCGCCCGGAGGGTGTCCTCGAAGCTGGTGGCCCGCGCCAGGGCGAGTGTCTCGGCGACGACGGCCTCGGGTGAACGGCGGGCGGGCCGGGCGTAGATGGTGCTGGTCAGGGCGGTGCGGCCGGCCGCCGTGCGGGAGAGCCGCTCGACCAGCGGCAGCGGCATCCGCCGTGCGATGCCGCGCATCGTCTGCAGCACGCCGAACGCGTAACGCCGCTCGGTCTGGGTCCAGAACCCGGCCGGGGACAGGGCCGTGACGGACCGTACGAGCTTCCTGCGGCCCAGTTCCAGAGCCAGCAGGCCACCCAGGGAGTTGCCCGCCGCATGGGGTCGTTCGATCTCCAGCGCCTCGCACAGGGCGCTCAACGTGGCGTTCATCGTGGGCAGATCGTGCCGCAGCCCGTCGGGCAGCGCGGGGGAGACACCGAAACCCGGCAGGTCCACGGCGATCACCTCGCGTTCGGCGGTGAGCAGGTGGACCACCGGGTCCCAGGCCTGACGGTGGTGACCGATGCCGTGCAGCAGGAGCAGCGGCTCGCCGCTGCCCACGCGCGCGTAGGAGAGGGTCACGGTCCGCGGGCCGTGCGCAGAGGGGACTTCGAAGGAGACGGTGGCGGACATGGGTGCTCCTCGTCGGGAATCGCTGACGAACGACGGGTAGACAGCTTGTCAGCAATTGCTACCCGCGGGTAGCCCCAGGAGGGATCCGGTCGGTCGACTCGTCGGCCGTACCGCCCGTTTCGGCCGCCGCGACGCGATACGAAGCCGGGCGTCTGGACACGGCCGCGGACGTCGGTTGGGATGGGGCCGTGACCACCGAAACGGGGACCGACGTCTTCGAAGAGCACCGGCCCGTCCTCATGGGCGTCGCCTACCGCATGCTCGGCCGGGTGGCCGACGCCGAGGACGTCCTTCAGGAGGCATGGCTGCGCTGGTCCGGCGCCGAGCGGAGCGCCGTGCGCGACCCGCGCGGGTACCTGGTGCGCGTCACCACCCGCCTCGCCGTCGACCGGCTCCGCCAGATCAAGGCGCGCGGCGAGTCGTACGTCGGTCCCTGGCTGCCGGAACCGCTGGTCACCGACTTCGCCGAGACCGTCCCGGACGCGGCGGAGCGGGCCGTGCTCGCCGACTCCGTGTCGCTGGCTGTGCTGGTCGTCCTGGAGACGCTGTCACCGCTGGAGCGCGCGGTGTTCGTTCTCAGGGAGGCCTTCGGCTGTCCGTACGCGGAGATCGCCGCCCTGCTCGACCGCGGCGAGCCCGCCGTGCGCCAACTGGCCGGGCGGGCCCGCAGGCACATCGAGGAACGGCGGCCCCGCTACGAGGTCGACCCCGCCCAGCGGCGCGACCTGACCGAGCGGTTCCTGGCCGCGGCGGCGGGCGGCGACCTGGAGGGGCTGATGTCGCTGCTCGCTCCGGACGCCCGGCTGGTGGGCGACAGCGGCGGCAAGGCCAAGGCGCCGCTGCGGGTCCTCCGGAGCGCCGACAAGGTCGGTCGCTTCCTCGTCGGCGCGATGCAGAAGGGCGTCCCGGACCCGTCCGTGCGCTTCCTGGAAGTCAACGGAGGGCCCGCGGCGCTGGTCCTGTCCGGAGGCAGGCCCGACAGTCTCTTCCAGCTGGACGTCGCCGACGGGCGCATCCAGGCCGTCTACATCATGCGCAACCCCGACAAACTGCGGAGCCTGGCCGGCGCCTGAGCCACCCGCTCCGGACCGTCCGCCCGGCTGCCGCCGGCCCCCGTCCCCGCTACGGGGGCCTTGCCGCGACATCACGCACACGCCCTTGGCGCGAACGGCTCGTGAACGCCGTGCGACACGCGCCCGTGCGCCGCCCAAGGGATCGATGATTGGTCTTGACCAAGGGTGGGGGCCGCCCTAAGGTCGCAGATAAGTACAACAACCTTTAATAAACAAGGGCGCTAAAACGCCGGCGAACCACGGCGATCGCGGAGGACAGGGTGGGGACCACGCAGCTGGAATCGGTGCCGGAGCCGAAGTACTGGCACCTCAAGACCGTGCTCAGCGAGGCACTGGACTCCGAGTTCTCGGTGGGCGAGATCCTGCCCAACGAGCGGGAGCTCGCCGCCCGCTTCGGCGTGGCCCGCGCCACGCTCCGCCAGGCCCTGGAACAGCTGGAGCTGGAGGGACGGCTGCAGCGCCGCCGCGGCGTCGGCACGACCGTCGCGCCCCCACGCGTGGGCGTGGCCGTCGGCACCGAGCAGCACGCCTGGCCCGGGACGGCCGGTGACGCCTGGCAGAGCGTGGACTGCGCCCACGCGGTCCCGCCCGCCGCGGTCGCCGACGCCCTGGAGAGCGGCCGCGAGGAGGCCGTGCACATCGTGCGCCGGTCGCGGACGAGCCACGGCCAGCAGGTCGCCGCCGAACTGCTCTACGTTCCGGCCGCGTCCGTACCCGACCTGACCGCGATCGACGCGCCGTCCGGACCCGCACGCGCGCGTGCCGTACTGCGCGAGCTGCAGCGCCTCGAGCTGGAGGGCCAGGAGCGCTCCGTCGAGCTGGGCTCGGCCCGCGCGGACGACGCCAAGGAGCTCGACCGGCTGCCCGGCGCGCCCGTCCTCGTCGTCACCACCCGCTTCGTCGCCCAGGGGCGCGCCGCCGCGATCTCCGTCGCCACCTACCGCGCGGACACCTGCCGGCTGACCTTCGGGGACTCGGGCGGCGTGGAGATCCACCACGGATCGGAGAGCCAGGCCTCCTGACACCCCGGCACGCTCTCAGCGGCGGGCCGTCACCGTGCCCTCCACCGCGAACAGCTGCTCCTCGACATGGTCGAGGGCCAGCCGCAGCGCGCCCGTGGCCACGGCCGCCTCGCCGAGCACCGAGAGGGTCACCCGGGGCGGCCGCAGGCAGTAGCGGGCCAGCTCGCGCCGCAGCGGCTCCAGCACGCCGTCCAGACCGGCCGCCCAGCCGCCGACGACGACCAGTTCGGGATCCAGGGCCAGCACGAGCGCCGCCACGTCGTGGACGAGCCGCTGGATGAAGCGGTCCACGGCCGCGCGGGCCCGCCGGTGGCCCTCGCGGGCCAGCGCGAAGACCTCGGTCACCGCCTGCTCGTCCAGAGGGTGCAGCGGCTGGTCCGTGGTGGACAGCAGCGTCTCGGGCGTCTCCCCCCGGCCCAGCAGGTGCAGCGCGCCGATCTCGCCGGCGGCCCCGCCGTACCCGCGGTGCAGCCGCCCGCCGATCAGCGAACCGGCACCCGGACTCAGCCCCGCCAGCACGAAGACCACGTCGTCGGACTCGGTGGCGGCTCCCTTCCAGTGCTCGGCGACCGCCGCGGCGTTCGCGTCGTTCTCCACGAGCACCGGGCACTTGAAGGAGCGGCTGAGCCGTTCGCCCAGATGCAGGCCCGTCCATCCGGGCAGCGCGGTGCCCAGCCGCACGGTACCGTCCGCCTCCACGATGCCGGGCGTGCCGACCCCGACGGCCCGCAGCGAGCTGCGCGGGACGCCGGCCCGGCGCAGCAGTTCGGCGACCGCGCCGCGCAGCCGCTCAAGTCGCTCGTCCGCCCCGGCCGTCTCCGCCACGTCCTTGGACTGGGCACCCACCACGCGCCCGTCCAGGTCCGCCAGCAGCGCGGCCACCCGGTGCGCGCCGATCTCCAGCCCCAGCAGGTGTCCGGCCTCGGCCCGGAACCGGAACCGCCGTGCGGGCCTGCCCTGCCGCCGGGCGGCACCCTCCTCGGCCGCCTTCTCGACGACCAGTCCCGCCGCGATGAGGTCCTCGACGACACCCTCGACCGTCGGCCGGGACAGTCCGGTCACCCGAGTGACCTCCGTGAGCGTCGCACAGTCCGTGGCACGCAGCGCGTGCAGCACCACCGAGGAGTTGATCCTTCGCAGCAGCGAGGGATCCCCGCCGGTCAGCCGCCCCACCGTCCGTCCTCCCAGCTCGCGAGTGTTGGGCGGATCGTACTCGGCACGGACCGGGGCAGCGAGTGCCGGGACGGCCGGGCGCCCGGACCGGCACCCCGTGGACGGGCGCGGTCCTGACGCACCGCCAACGGTCAGTGGTGGCCGGTTCACTGGGACACACGGACATCACGAACACGCTCGCCGTGAGCCGCTACGACGCCTGTGCGGCCACCCTCAGCCGTGCGAACTCCTCCGCCATCGTCTCGGCCGTCCAGTGCGCGTTCAGCCCGCTCGGATTGGGCAGCACCCACACGCGCGTGTCGCCGACGATCCGTTCCTGCGGCCCCACCTGGGCCTTTCGGTCGCCGAACGCCGCCCGGTAAGCGGTGACGCCGACCACGGCCAGCCACCTCGGCCGCAGCCGCGCCACCTTCAGCGCCAGCAGCCGCCCGCCCTCGCGGTACTCCTCGGGCGTCAGCTCCTCGGCCCGGGCCGTCGGCCGCGCCACGACGTTCGTGATGCCCAGCCCGTACGACAGCAGCTCGTCCTGCTCCGACGGCTTCAGCAGTCTCGGGGTGAACCCGGAGCGATGCAGCACCGGCCAGAACCGGTTGCCCGGCCGGGCGAAGTGGTGGCCGGTCGCGGCCGTCATCAGACCGGGATTGATACCGCAGAACAGCACATGGAGGCCGTCCGCGACGACATCCGGCACCAGACGGTCACGGGCGGCCTGAAGTTCCGCCGGGGTGAAGCGGGTCAGAGGATCGCCCCCGGGCTGTAGGACGCGGCCTCCGGGCGCTGCTTCACGATCTCCTCGATCCGGCCCACGACCACGCCGACCTGGCCGGCCGCCGCTCCGGTGAAGGACAGCTTGTCCGCCATGAGCTCCTCCAGTCGCGCGCGGTCGAGCGGAAGGCGCTCGTCGGCGGCGAGCTTGTCGAGCAGGTCGTTGCGCTCGGCACCCTGCTCACGCATCGCCAGCGCGGCGGCCACCGCGTTCTCCTTGATCGCCTCGTGGGCGACCTCGCGGCCGACTCCGGCCCGCACCGCACCCATGAGCACCTTGGTCGTGGCCAGGAACGGCAGATAGCGGTCCAGCTCGCGGGCGATCACCGCGGGGAAGGCGCCGAACTCGTCGAGCACCGTCAGGAACGTCTCCAGCAGGCCGTCCAGCGCGAAGAACGCGTCCGGCAGCGCGACCCGGCGCACCACCGAGCAGGACACGTCGCCCTCGTTCCACTGGTCGCCCGCCAGCTCGCCGGTCATCGAGGCGTAGCCGCGCAGGATCACCATCAGGCCGTTGACGCGCTCGCAGGAGCGGGTGTTCATCTTGTGCGGCATGGCCGAGGAGCCGACCTGGCCCGGCTTGAAGCCCTCGGTGACCAGCTCGTGCCCGGCCATCAGCCGGATCGTTTTGGCCAGCGAGGACGGGGCCGCCGCCAGCTGCACCAGGGCGGTGACGACCTCGTAGTCCAGCGAGCGCGGGTAGACCTGGCCGACCGAGGTGAACGCCTGCGAGAAGCCGAGGTGGCCGGCGATGCGCCGCTCCAGCTCCGCGAGCCTGTCCGCGTCGCCGCCGAGCAGGTCCAGCATGTCCTGGGCCGTGCCGACCGGGCCCTTGATGCCGCGCAGCGGGTAGCGGCCCAGCAGCTCCTCGACCCGCCCGTGGGCCACCAGCAGCTCGTCCGCCGCGGTCGCGAAACGCTTGCCGAGAGTGGTGGCCTGCGCGGCGACGTTGTGCGAGCGTCCGGCCATGACCAGCTCGCCGTATTCGGCGGCCAGCCTGCCCAGCCGGGCGAGGACGGCCACCGTGCGGTCCCGCATCAGCTCCAGCGAGAGCCGGATCTGCAGCTGCTCGACGTTCTCCGTCAGGTCGCGGGAGGTCATGCCCTTGTGCACGTGCTCGTGCCCGGCGAGGTCGTTGAACTCCTCGATCCGCGCCTTCACATCGTGCCGTGTGACCTTCTCGCGCTCCGCGATCGAGGCCAGGTCCACCTGGTCGAGGACCCGCTCGTAGTCGGCGATCGCCTCGTCCGGCACCTCGATCCCGAGGTCCTTCTGGGCCCGCAGCACGGCGAGCCAGAGCTGCCGCTCCAGTCTCACCTTCTGCTCGGGCGACCAGAGCGTGGCGAGCTCGGCGGAGGCGTAACGTCCGGCGAGGACGTTCGGGATGCGGGGCTTGACGGGCGCTGAAGTCACGTGTGTGGATTCTACTGGCGATTCGTGCAGGCCGGCGCCGCGGGGGTGTTCGTCGGAATCTACGAGGAGCCGCGAGGAGCCGCGAGGAGCTACGAGGAGCTACGAGGAGCTACGAGGAGCTACGAGGAGCTACGAGGAGCCACGAGGAGCCACGAGGAGCTACGAGAAAGCTGCGGGAGCGGCCATGGGCGGCTACGAGAGCTCCGCGTCGACCGCCGGCTGAGCGAGAGCCTCGTAGGGCAGCAGCTCGGGCCGCTTCGGCGGGCGGCCGTCGCCGGAGGAGCGGCCGGTCAGCCGCCGGCCCAGCCAGGGCAGCAGGTGCCGCCGGGCGAAGCGGGCGTCCGCGGCCCGGCGGGTGAGCCAGCCCGGCGGCACGGTCGCCGGCATGGGTGTACGCCACTCGGTGTCCTCCGGCTCGTGGCCGAGCATCTGCCACACCGCCTCCGCGACCCGGCGGTGGCCCTCCGCCGTCAGGTGCAGCCGGTCCACGTCCCACAGCCGCGGGTCACCCAGCGACGGAGCCCCGTACAGGTCGACGACGAGCGCGCCGTGCCGCTCGGCGAGCTCGTCGACACAGGCGAACAGCTCCTCCATGCGCGGCCGGAAACGCTCCAGGACGGGACCCCGCCGGCCCGGACTGCGCATCAGCACGAGCCGCTCGCACGACGGCGCCAGCCGCTCCACCGCCTCGGTCAGCAGATCCTTCACCCTGCCCATGTCGCACTTGGGCCGCAGTGTGTCGTTCAGGCCGCCCACCAGCGTCACCACGTCGGCCCGCATGGCCGCCGCCGCCTCCACCTGCTCGTCGACGATCTGCCCGATCAGCTTGCCCCGCACGGCGAGGTTGGCGTACCGGAAGCCGGGCGTGCGGGCGGCCATCCGGGAGGCGAGGAGGTCGGCCCAGCCCCGGTAGGAGCCGTCGGGCAGCTGGTCCGACATGCCCTCGGTGAAGGAGTCGCCGACCGCGACCAGGCTGGAGTATGCGGGATTCGTCTGCATGGCGTGAGCGATGGTATCCCGGCGTCCCACCCGCCATACCACGCGGTCGGTCGGCTCACGGGCGTCTCGGCGTCCCGCTCACACCTGCTGGCCGAACAGCTCCCGCAGCACGTCCTCCATCGTCACCAGACCCGCCAGCCGTCCGTCCGCCCCCAGCACCGCCGCCAGGTGCGTACGGCTGCCCCGCATCGCTGTGAGCACGTCGTCCAGCGGTGTGCCCTCCCGGACCCGTGCGATGGGGCGCATGTCCCGCAGCCGGAACGGCACTCCGCGCGGCGCGGCGTCCAGGGCGTCCTTCACATGCAGGTAGCCGACGATCCGGCGCCCCTCGTCGACCACGGGGAAGCGGGAGAAGCCGGACTCGACCGACAACTGCTCCAACTGCTCCGGCGTGACGCCCAGGCTCGCGTACACCACGCGTTCCAGCGGAAGGACGACATCGCGCACCGGCCGGCTGCCGAGCTCCAGCGCGTCGCGCAGCCGCTCCTGCGCCCGGTCGTCGATGAGGCCGGCCGCGGTGGCGTCCTTGACGATCTCGGCCAGCTCCGTGTCCGTGAAGGTCGCCGAGACCTCGTTCCTGGTCTCCACCCGCAACAGCTTGAGCAGGCTGTTCGCGAACGTGTTCACCGTGAAGATCACCGGACGCAGTGCCCGGGAGAGCGCGACCAGCGGCGGGCCGAGCAGCAGCGCGCTGCGCACCGGCTCCGCGAGCGCGATGTTCTTCGGCACCATCTCGCCGAGCAGCATGTGCAGATACGTCGCCAGGGTCAGCGCGATCACGAACGACACCGCGTGGCCCGCGCTCGAGGGCATGCCCACCGCGTGGAACACCGGCTCCAGCAGATGCGCGATCGCGGGCTCGGCGACCACACCGAGGACCAGTGTGCACAGGGTGATGCCGAGCTGGGCGGCCGCCAGCAGCGCGGACACGTGCTCCAGGCCCCACAGCACGTTCTTGGCGCGCCGGTCGCCCTCCTCGGCGTACGGCTCGACCTGGCTGCGGCGCACCGAGATCAGCGCGAACTCGGCGCCCACGAAGAAGGCGTTGACGACCAGGGTCGCCAGACCGATCAGAATCTGTACGGCGATCATCGGCCGGCCCTCTTCCCGTCGTGCGCCCGTGGCTGCCCGGCCCGCTGCGCGTGCTCCCCGCTCTGCTCCTCGCCCTGCTCGTCGTCGAGCGGCGCGTGCAGCAGCACGCGCGCGGCCCGGCGTCCGTTCGCGTCCACCACGTCCAGCCGCCAGCCGGCGACCTGCAGGATGTCGCCGGTCTCGGGAATCCGGCCGAGTTCGGTGGCGACGAGGCCGGCGAGCGTCTCGTACGGCCCCTCCGGCACCCGCAGCCCCACCCGGGCGAGCTGGTCCATGCGCGCGGAGCCGTCCGCCGAGTACAGGCCCCGTCCCTCCTCGTCGGCCCCGGCCGGGGCGAGGTCGGGCGTCTCGTGCGGGTCGTGCTCGTCGCGCACCTCGCCGACGACCTCCTCGACGATGTCCTCCAGCGTCGCCACCCCCGCGGTGCCGCCGTACTCGTCGATGACGACCGCCATCGTGTGCGTGCCGGACAGCCGGTCCAGCAGCCGGTCGACGGTCAGCGACTCGGGGACCAGCAGTGGCTCGCGCATGATCTCGGAGACACGCACGCGTGTGCGGCGCTCCGCGGGCAGCGCCAGCACGTCCTTGACGTGGGCGGTGCCGACGACCGAGTCGAGGCTGCCGCGGTATACGGGGAAGCGGGACAGTCCGGTCGCCCGGGTCGCGTTCGTTATGTCCTCGCAGGTCGCCTGGGCGTCGAGGGCGATGACCTGGACGCGCGGGGTCATCACGTTCTCCGCGGTCAGGTCGGCGAGGTTGAGCGTCCGTACGAACAGCTCGGCGGTGTCCGCCTCCAGGGCACCCGCCTTGGCGGAGTGCCGGGCCAGGGCGGCGAGCTCCTGGGGGCCGCGCGCGGAGGCGAGCTCCTCGGCGGGTTCCATTCCGAGCCGGCGCACCACATGGTTCGCCGTGTTGTTCAGGTGGGTGATGAAGGGGCGGAAGGCGATGCTGAACCAGCGTTGCGGGTTGCCCACCCGCCGGGCCACCGCCAGCGGTGAGGAGATCGCCCAGTTCTTGGGCACCAGCTCGCCCACCACCATCAGGAACACCGTGGACAGGGCCGTGCCCACGATCAGTGCCACCGAGGTCGCGGCGGACCTGGAGATGCCGAGCTCCTGGAGCGGACCCGCCATCAGCTGGGCGATCGACGGCTCGGCGAGCATGCCGACCACCAGGTTGGTGACGGTGATGCCCAGCTGTGCCCCGGAGAGCTGGAACGTCAGACTCCGCACGGCCTTCAGGGCGCCCGCCGCACCGCGCTCGCCGCGCTCGGCCGCCCGCTCCAGGGCGCCGCGGTCGACGGTGGTCAGCGAGAACTCGGCCGCGACGAAGGCGCCGCAGGCGAAACAGAGGGCCACCGCCACCAGCAGCAGGAGCACTTCGGTCATCGGGTCACTCCCGTCCCATGGTCGGACAGGACAGGGACGGGCGCGCTATGTCGCGCGCGAGGAGGCTCGCCCATGGGCGGACGCTCACACCTTTCACGTAGAGCCGAGTGATCCCCCAATGGTAAAGGATGGGCAAAAGGGGTTCGGAGGTCAGTCCGAGAGGTGCTTCACCCAGCGCCGCCAGTGCTCCTCGGGTGCGTAGCCCGCCGCGCGCCAGGCGTGGTGCGCGGTCTCGTTGCGGGTGAGCACCATGGCGTCGCCGCGCCGCCCGCCGAGCCGTACGAACCTCTCCTCGGCCGCCGCCAGCGGGGCCGAGCCGATGCCCTGCCGCCGCCGGCCCGGGTGCACGGCCAGCCGGTACAGATGGCAGCGCCGGCCGTCGAAACTTGGCTGCTCACAAATGTCGCTGCCCGTGTCTACAGGGGCTTGACCCAGCGTCGCCAGTGGTCCTCGCGCTGGTAGCCGGCCGTGGCCCAGGTGTGGTGGGCCTGTTCGTTGGCTTCCAGGACCATGGCGTCGACTCGTCGTCCGCCCAGGGTGGCGAAGCGTTGTTCTGCGGCTTCCAACAGGGCGGTGGCGATGCCTTGCCTGCGGTGGTCGGGATGTACGGCCAGTCGGTAGGCGGAGCATCGCCATCCGTCGAAGCCGGCTATCACGGTTCCGGTGAGCAGACCGTCACGCTCTGCGAGGAGCAGGGCTTCGGGGTCTCGTGTGATGAGTCGGGCCACCCCGTCGTGGTCGTCGCTGATGCTCGTGCCCTCCGCGGCCGTCCTCCAGAAGGCCAGCACGGTGTCGACGTCGTCGGCGGTCGCGGGGCGTATGCGCAGGTCGGTCATGCGGTGATCAGAGCAGAGCACGGCCGGATACCGGGCGGAATTCCAGCATCCGGACGAGGCCGGCCAGGACCGGGCTCTGTCCGGCGGATCAGGCGGGGGGAGCCTCACGGCAGTCCGGCCGTCTCGTGCTCCGCCCGCGTGTACCCGGTGCCGGGCCCAGGGCCGGGAACGGAGCGACCGCGCCCAGATGATCGGGGTCGCGGGCCACGACGTAGCCGAGTTCCTCGGCCCGTCGGCACTCGGCGCACCGCTCACCAGCGGGCACGGGGGCGTCATGCAGCTCCCGAAACGGAACGGACGCGGCATGAACCATCCTTGGTGGCACGTGACTTGAGCACCGCCTTGATTCCCTCACTCGTGGGCGATCGCCGCCAGCACGTTCATGCGGGAGGCACGCAGCGCGGGCAGCAGGGCCGCCACGACGCCCACGACCGCCGCGCCGATCACCACCGCGACGATCGTGCCCCAGGGGATCGCCAGCGTCCTGATGCCCTGCAGGGCCAGCACCCGCTGGGTGCACACGCCCCACACCAGCCCCAGCGCCAGACCGAGGACCGCGCCGAAGACCGCGATCACCACCGACTCCAGCCGGATCATCCGCCGCAGCTGGTGCCGGGCCAGTCCGATGGCCCGCAGCAGGCCGATCTCCCGTGTCCGCTCCACCACCGACAGGGCCAGGGTGTTGACCACGCCCAGCACGGCGATGACGATGGCGAGCCCGAGCAGCGCGTACACGAGGTAGAGCAGCACCGCGATCTGGTCGTGGACCAGCTTCTTGTAGTCCGCCTGGTCGCGCACCTGCACATTGGGGTAGGCGGCGAGGGTCTTCTCCAGGTGGGAGCGCAACTGGGCGACGTCCGTGCCCGGGGCCGCGTTCACGTACAGCGCCGCGTCGGGGGTGCCGGGTACGTACTTCTCCAGGGTGCCGATGCCGAAGTACATGCCGCCCTCGATGCCGAACCCCTCGGCCGCGTCCTGGTTGGTCAGCGCGCCCACGGTCAGCCGTGCCCGCCGTCCGCCCTGGAACTCGACGGGCAGTACGCTGCCGGGCCGCACCCCGTGCTTGCCGGCGAAGCCGACGTCCATGGCGATGTGCCCGTCGGCGAGCGCCGCCGCCGTGTCGCCGTGCACGTAGTTGATGTGGGCGACGGAGTCCAGCCGCCGGTCGTATCCGGAGGCGGTGGTCTCGACGCGCTTGCCGTCCGGCAGCGCCACCGCGACCGCCGCGAACCGCTGCCGTACGACGGTGCCGACGCCGGGCGTGTCACGGACCTTGCCCGTGACCTCCGGCGGGAACGGCTGGAAGTTACGATTCTGCACGGCGAAGTCGGCACCGAGCGTCCTCTCGATCTGGCGGTCGATGGACCGGTTCATGGAGGCGCCGGCCACCGACATCCCGCCGACCAGGGCCAGACCCACCATCAGGGCGGCCGCGGTGGCGCCGGTGCGGCGCGGGTTGCGCAGCGCGTTGCGCTGGCTCATCCGCCCGATGGAGCCGAACAGCGCCGGGAAGGCCCCGCCCAGCACCCGGATCAGCGGACGCACCAGCAGCGGCCCCGCGATGACGGTCGCGACCAGGGTGAGGACGACGCCGGCGCCCAGCAGCGAGACGGCGGTCGCGGTGCGGTGCGCGGCGGCGCAGCCCGCGAGCGCGGCGGCGCCGGCCGCCCCCACCAGAGC
>NZ_QFDQ01000027.1 GCF_003270085.1 Streptomyces triticisoli
GGTGCCGCACCCCGCTCCCGGGGTGCGGCACCGGCGTTTCCGTGTTCACCCCCGCAGCCGCCGGGTACACGGCATTGACAACAGCGCACTCAAGTTTTTTGCTGGAGAGCAGGAGGCCCTCGCGGAAGGGGACGAAAATGGCACGTGCGGTCGGGATCGATCTCGGGACGACGAACTCGGTGGTGGCCGTCCTGGAGGGCGGCGAGCCCACCGTCGTCGCCAACGCGGAGGGCGCGCGGACCACGCCGTCGGTCGTGGCGTTCGCCAAGAACGGCGAGGTGCTCGTCGGAGAGGTGGCCAAGCGGCAGGCGGTGACGAACGTGGACCGCACCGCCCGCTCCGTCAAGCGCCACATGGGGGACCCGCACTGGCGGTTCCCCGACAAGGGCTCCATCGACGGCACCCGCTACCGGGCGCAGGAGCTTTCCGCACGCGTCCTGCAGAAGCTGAAGCGGGACGCGGAGGCCTACCTGGGCGAGGACGTCACGGACGCGGTGATCACCGTACCGGCGTACTTCGACGACACCATGCGGCAGGCCACGAAGGAGGCCGGGGAGATCGCCGGCCTGAAGGTCCTCAGGATCATCAACGAGCCGACGGCCGCCGCGCTCGCCTACGGCCTGGACCGGGGCGAGGAGCAGACGGTCCTGGTCTTCGACCTCGGCGGCGGCACCTTCGACGTGTCCCTGCTGGACATCGGCGACGGAGTCATCGAGGTCAAGGCCACCAACGGCGACACCCAGCTCGGCGGCGACGACTGGGACCAGCGGGTCGTCGAGTACCTGGTCAAGCGGTTCAAGGGCCAGTACGGCATCGACCTCGGGAACGACAAGATGGCGGTGCAGCGGCTGCGCGAGGCCGCCGAGAAGGCCAAGATCGAACTGTCGTCGTCCACCGAGACGACCATCAACCTGCCCTACATCACCGCGTCCGCCGAGGGCCCGCTGCACCTGGACGAGAAGCTCACCCGCGCCCAGTTCCAGGAGCTCACCGCCGATCTGCTGGACCGCTGCAAGAAGCCCTTCCACCAGTCGGTCAAGGACGCGGGCATCCAGCTGTCGGCCATCGACCACGTGATCCTCGTCGGCGGCTCCACCCGGATGCCGGCGGTGACCGACCTGGTGCGGAACCTCACCGGCAAGGATCCGCACAAGGGCGTCAACCCCGACGAGGTGGTGGCCGTGGGCGCCGCCCTCCAGGCGGGCGTGCTCCGCGGCGACGTCAAGGACGTCCTCCTCCTCGACGTCACCCCGCTGTCCCTGGGCATCGAGACCAAGGGCGGCATCATGACCAAGCTGATCGAGCGCAACACCACGATCCCGACCCGGCGTTCGGAGATCTTCACCACGGCCACCGACAACCAGCCCTCGGTCGGCATCCAGGTCTACCAGGGCGAGCGCGAGATCGCCGCGTACAACAAGAAGCTCGGCGTCTTCGACCTCACCGGACTGCCGCCCGCCCCGCGCGGGGTGCCGCAGATCGAGGTCGCCTTCGACATCGACGCCAACGGGATCATGCACGTCTCCGCGAAGGACCTCGCGACCGGCCGCGAGCAGAAGATGACCGTGACCGGCGGCTCGGCGCTGCCCAAGGACGACATCGACCGCATGATGCGGGACGCCGAGCAGTACGCCGAGGAGGACCGCAAGCGCCGGGAGGCCGCCGAGACCCGCAACCAGGCCGAGCAGCTCGTCTACCAGACCGAGAACTTCCTCCGGGAGAACGGCGACCGCATCCCGGCCGACACCAGGTCCGAGGTCGAGACGGCCGCCACCGAGGTCAAGACCCTCCTCAAGGACAACGCCGACACCCCCGCCCTGCGCACCGCCATCGACAAGCTGGGCTCCGTCAGCCAGAAGATGGGCCAGGCCATGTACGCCCAGGCCCAGCAGACGACCTCGGAATCCACCGAACACCGCACCGCCCCCCAGGACGAGGAGGGCGTGGTGGACGCGGAGATCGTCGACGACGACCGGGACACCAAGGACGGAGCGGCCTGACAGCGTCCGGCGTGCGGAGCGGACCAGCGCGTGCGGGCCGCCCGACGCCGGACGGGTCACGCCCGGCCGGTCCTTCCGTCAGGGCTTGCGGGCCACGCCCGCGTACACCGGGACCGCGCCCTCGGCGAGGGCCTCGGTGTCCTCCGGGGCCGGACGCCAGGTCAGGACCGGGACCACGCCCGGGTCGAGAAGGTCGAGGCCGGTGAAGAAGCGGGAGAACTCGGCGTGGGTACGGGGGTGGAAGGGGGTGCCGCCGCGGCGGAAGAGCTCCGCCGCCCTGGCCACGCCGTCGGGGCTGATGTCCTGGGTGACCTGGGACAGGATCACCAGGCTGCCCGGGGCGAGGGCGGAGACGTAGCGCTCCAGGAGGCCGTACACGTCGTCCGTGTCCTCCGAGAGGTAGTGGGTGAGCGCCACCAGGGACAGCGCCACCGGCCGGTCGAGGTCCAGCGACTCGCCCGCCAGGCGCAGGATCGTCCCGGGATCACGCACATCGGCGTGGACGTAGTCGGTACGGCCCTGCTCCGAGCCGTGCAGCAGCGCCTCGGCGTGCCGCAGCACGATCGGGTCGTTGTCGGCGTACACCACTTTCGACTCGGGGGCGGCCCCCTGGGCCACCTGGTGCAGATTGGGCTCGGTGGGGATGCCCGTGCCGATGTCCAGGAACTGGCGTATCCCGGATCCCGCGGCCGCATGCACCGCGCGGTGCATGAAACGGCGGTTGGCCCGCGCCCCGCGCACCGCGGTGCCGTCCGCGGCCAGGATCCTGCGGGCCAGCTCCTCGTCCACCGGGTAGTTGTCCTTGCCGCCCAGCCACCAGTCGTACACCCGGGCGGGGTGCGGCCTGCTGGTGTCGATGCGGGTGGGCGCGGTGTCGGATCCGGTCATGCGTCGTTCTCTCCTCGTTCGGGGCGTGGAAAAACACGAGTGGTCGGGGTGTTGGGAAACACGAGGGACAAGGACGGTTTCAGAACCTCTCCCGGCACTCCCGCAACAGCTTCCGGGTGCGCTCGGCCGACGCCGCGCGCGCCGTCATGTGGTCCAGGACCTCCAGGTGCAGGGAGACCTCCGTGCGCGAGTCCAGGTACAGGGCGCCGCTCAGATACTCCGTGTAGACCAGGTCGGGCAGCTCCGGCTCGGCGAAGCGGAACAGCGAGAACGGCGCGTACGTCCCCGGATGCGGGCCGTCCGCGAACTCGGCGACCTGCACCGTCACCCGGTCCCGCTCGGCGTACTCCAGCAGCTTGTCCAGCTGCTCGCGCATCACCTCGCCCCGGACGCTCACCGGCCGCCGCAGCACCGTCTCGTCGACGATCACCCACAGGTGCGGCGGGTCCGCCCGCTCCAGCAGCCGCTGCCGGGCCATGCGCAGCGCCACGTGCCGCTCGACCGTCTCCGGCCCCCGCTGCCCGACCGTCCCGGCCTGAAGCACCGCACGCGCGTAGTCCTCCGTCTGCAGCAGTCCGGGCACGAAGTGCGGTTCGTAGGAGCGGATCAGCCGGGCCGCCCCCTCCAGGCTCACGTACAGGCTGAACCACTCCGGCAGCACGTCGTGGTACCGCTGCCACCAGCCCGGCCGGTTGGCCTCCTCGGCCAGCTTCACGAAGCCGGCCGCCTCCTCGGCGCCCACCCCGTACGCGGTCAGCAGCATCTGCACGTACGGGATCTTCAGCGCGACCTCGGCCATCTCCATCCGCCGGACGGTCGCGGGCGCCACCCGCAGCACCCGCGCGGCCTCCTCGCGTCCCTGTCCGGCCGCCTCCCGTAACTCCTGCAGTCGTCTGCCGAGCACCACCTGGCCCACGGTGGGCGCGGGCCGCCGCTCACTCACGCCACGCCGCCTCTCCTCAAGTCGCCCTCGGATGAAGGTACTTCACCGTCGTCGGGTCCGAGGGCGGAAACGCCTCGATCGCCGGCTCCGTCACCTGGCCGGCGGGGGCGGCGGTGGACGCGGTGGAGCCGGACGGGACAATGGCCGTGCGCACGACCGCAGTCGAGGAGGGGCCGTAGATGACCGAGCCGTGGAAGCAGTCCTGGGAAGCGACGGCGGTGTACCGCGCCAGAGTGCGCGGCTGCCTGCTGGGCGGCGCCGTCGGAGACGCGCTGGGCTATCCGGTCGAGTTCAGCTCCCTGGACCGGATCCGCGCCACGCACGGCCCGCGCGGAGTGACCGGCCTGCTGCCGAGCACGGACGGTACGGACGGCGCGGCCGGCCCGGTCGCCCTGATCACCGACGACACCCAGATGACCCTGTTCACCGTGGAGGGCCTGCGCCAGGCCCACGAGCGCGAACGGCTCAAGGGCATCGGCGGCGGCTGGCCCCGCCTGCTGCGCTGGGCCTACGAGCGCTGGCTGGAGACCCAGCTCAGGCCGGGTCCGGAGGCGAGCCGACCGGCCCAGCCCTCCGGCGGCTCCTACGAGGGCCCCCGCGGCGGCCTGATCACCGAGCGCTGGCTGTACGCCCGCCGCGCCCCCGGAAACGCCTGCCTGTCCGGGCTCACCCACGCCGACTTCGTGCCCGACCCGACGGCCGAACTCGGCCCGCCCGGCCCCGTCAACCCCGGCTCCAAGGGCTGCGGCACCGTGATGCGCTCGGCGCCCTTCGGCCTGACCGGCTCCGACCCCGCCACCGCCTTCGGCATGGCCGCCCGCTGCGCCCAGATGACCCACGGCCACCCCACCGGCTACTACGCCGCCGGCGCGCTCGCCGCGATCATCGCGTACATCCTGGCCGGGGACTCGATCGAGGGCGCGGCCCTGCGCACCCTGCGCCTGCTCGCCGGCCACCCCGGACACGAGGAGACCACCGCCGCCCTGAAGCAGGCCCTCGACCTGGCCGCCGAGGGAACCCCGACCCCCGAGAAGCTGGAGAAGCTCGGCGCCGGCTGGGTCGCCGAGGAGGCCCTCGCCATCGGCGTCTGCAGTGCCCTCGCCGCCCCCCGGGTCGAGGACGCCCTGCTGCTCTCCGTCAACCACTCGGGCGACAGCGACTCCACCGGCTCCATCTGCGGCAACATCCTCGGCGCCCGCCACGGCGACCACGGCCTGCCCCACGCCTGGGTGGAACAGGTCGAGGGACGCGCCCGTATCGCCGCCCTGGCGGACGACCTCGCCGCCGAACGCGTGGCCGGCCGGCCCATGGCCCCTTCCGACCAGGGACGCGGCGGCCCTCCTGTGGCAGTCTGAACAGGTACGCGCCCCATCGGGCCACGCCCAGGAAGGGAACGAGCCATGGCCGTCGCACCGCTGTCGCACGAGGAGATCGAGGACCGGCTGGCCGGACTGCCCGGATGGTCCCTCGACGGGGACCGCCTCACCCGCTCCTTCCGGCTCGGCTCGCACTTCGCGGCGGCGGCGATGATCGTGCACATCGCCCAGGTGCAGGAGGAGCTCAACCACCACTCCGACCTCACCCTCGGCTACAACACGGTCTCGCTCGGTGTGAACACCCACAGCGCGGGCGGCGCCGTCACCGAGAAGGACTTCGAACTCGCCCGCCGGGTGCAGGACCTCGCCCCGGGACACGGGGCGAGCTGAGCAGCCACCGGGACGGGGGGAGGGGGGGAGACCGGGTGCTGGACTACGAGGAGGAAGCCGAGCGCTACGACGCCTCGCGCGGCGGCGAGCCCCGGGCGGCCGCCGCGGCCCAGGCCGTCCTCGGCCTCATACCGTACGGGGCGAGGGAGTTGCTGGACGTCGGCTGCGGCACCGGCATCGTGACCCGCCGCCTCGCCGCCGCCCGCGCCGGCCTGCGGGTCACCGGCGTCGACCGGGCGGACGCGATGGCCCGGCAGGCCGCGGCCCGCCTGCCCGGCGCCGTCGTACGGGGCGACTGCCGCCGTCTGCCCTTCCCGGACGGGCGGTTCGACGCCGTCACCAGCGTGTGGCTGCTGCACCTCGCGCCGGGCGACGAGGGCGCGCGGGCGACCGTCGCCGAGTGCGCCCGGGTGCTCCGGCCCGGCGGGGTGTACGTCACCACGGTCGACAAGGCCGCCGCGCACAACGTCGGCAGCGACATCGACGCCGTCCTCGCCTCCCGGCCGCGCCGCACCCCCGCCCGGGACGCCGAGGACCTGGTCGCCCGGTACGCCGCCGAGCACGGCCTGCTCCCGGCCGGCCGGGACCGCTTCCCCGGCCGGGGCCAGGGCCGCAGCCCCCGCCGCACCATCGCCGACCTGCGGCGCGGCTGGTTCATGACGCTGCCGCCCGGCGAGCCGCTCAGCGAGGAGTTCGCGGCCCGGCTGGCGGCCCTGCCCGACCAGGACCGCCCCCGCCCGGACCCGGTCTTCACCCTGCGGGCCTTCCGCCGACCGCCCGACGACCGGATCCTTTCCCCCCACGACGGCAACTCCCGTGCGCACGGCGGCAACTGAGAGGTGAATCCGTCCCTCCCCCAGGAGGTTCCTCTCATGCAGGACCCGCACATCCCGCACGCGCCCACCCCGAGCCCGCGCGGACACCGCCGGCGCCGCGCGGCCCTGGCCGCCGTGGCCGCCACGACCGCCCTGGCCGGTGCCGGGCTGACCACCCTGACCACGACCACCGCCGAGGCCGCCACCTCCCGGCAGGTGGAGAAGCTGAACCGGGGTCTGGTCAGCGTCCACACCGACAGCGGCAACCTGATCAGCTGGCGCTGGCTCGGCACCGACCCGGACACCGTCTCCTTCAACGTCTACCGCGCCGGCACGAAGGTCAACTCCGCGCCGGTCACCGGCTCCACGAACTACTTCCATGCCGGCGCCCCCGACTCCGCCGACTACACGGTCCGCGCGATCGTGAACGGCACCGAGCAGGGCGACTCCGAGCACGCGGTCCAACTCCGCGCCGGATACAAGGACGTGCCGATCAGCCCACCCGCCGGCGGCACCACCCCCGACGGGGTGTCGTACACCTACGAGGCCAACGACGCCTCCGTCGGCGACCTCGACGGCGACGGACAGCTGGACTTCGTCCTCAAGTGGCAGCCGACCAACGCCAAGGACAACTCCCAGTCCGGCTACACCGGGAACACCATCGTCGACGGCATCAGGCTGGACGGCACCCGCCTGTGGCGCGTCGACCTGGGCCGCAACATCCGCTCCGGCGCCCACTACACCCAGTTCCAGGTGTACGACTACGACGGCGACGGCAGGGCCGAGGTCGCCATGAAGACCGCCGACGGCACCAGGGACGGCACCGGCGCGGTCATCGGCAGCTCCTCCGCCGACCACCGCAACTCCAGCGGCTACGTGCTGGCCGGCCCCGAGTACCTGACCATGTTCAACGGGCAGACGGGCAGGGCGATGCAGAGCGTCGACTACGTCCCCGCCCGCGGCACGGTCTCCTCCTGGGGCGACTCCTACGGCAACCGCGTCGACCGCTTCCTGGCCGGCACGGCGTACCTGGACGGCTCCCGCCCGTCCCTGATCGAGGCCCGCGGCTACTACACGCGCACGGTGATCGCGGCCTGGGACTGGCGGGACGGGAGGTTCACCCGCCGCTGGACCTTCGACACCAACTCCTCCACCAACAGCGGCAAGGGCTACGACGGCCAGGGCAACCACCAACTGTCGGTCGCCGACGTCGACGGCGACGGCAGGGACGAGATCGTGTACGGCGCGATGGCCGTCGACGACAACGGCAACGCCCTGTGGACGACGAGGAACGGCCACGGCGACGCGATGCACGTCGGTGACCTGGATCCGTCCCGCCCCGGCCTGGAGGAGTTCAAGGTCGACGAGGACGGCTCCAAGCCCTCGTCCTGGATGGCCGACGCCCGCACCGGCCAGATCCTCTGGTCCACCCCCGCCAACGGCGACAACGGCCGCGGCGTCTCCGGCGACATCTGGGCCGGCAGTCCGGGCGCCGAGTCCTGGTCGTCGGCCGAGAGCGGCATCCGCAACCCCAAGGGCACGGTGGTCGCGAGCCGCAAGCCCTCCAGCACCAACTTCCTGGCCTGGTGGGACGGCGACCCCGTCCGTGAACTCCTCGACGGCACCCGCATCGACAAGTACGGCACCTCGGGCGACACCCGCCTGCTGACGGCCTCCGGAGTCCACGCCAACAACGGCACCAAGTCGACGCCGTCCCTGTCCGGGGACATCCTCGGCGACTGGCGGGAGGAGGTCGTCTGGCCGACCGGCAACAACACGGCCCTGCGGATCTACTCCACCCCGTACGAGACGACCACGAGGATCACCACACTGCTCCACGACACCCAGTACCGCACGGCCCTGGCCTGGCAGAACACCGCCTACAACCAGCCCCCGCACCCGAGCTTCTTCATCAGCTCCGGGATGGCCACGCCGCCGCGGCCCACGGTCCACACGCCGTAGCCGGACGAACGGACGAACGGGCGAACGGGCGAGGGGCGTGATGCCAAGGACCTTGGCATCACGCCCCTCCCTGGTTCAGCCGACCGTGCAGGACTGGTCACCGGCCTTGAAGGCCGCCGGTGTGCCGTTCGTCCCCGACCAGTTGCCCGTAAAGCCGAAGCCCACCGACGAGCCCGCGGCCACGTCGGCGTTCCAGCCGGTGTTCTTCGCCGTCACCGCGGCGCCCGACTGGGTGTACTCGGCGTTCCACAGCTGGCCGATCCTCTGCCCGTCGGGGAAGGACCAGGTGAGCGACCAGCCGTTCCAGGCCGTGGAGCCGGTGTTGGTCAGCTGCACCTCGGCCTGGAAGCCGTCGCCCCACTGGTTGGTGACCTTGTACGTCACCGCGCAGGCGCCCGTGCCTCCACCGCCCGTGTCCCCGCCGCCGGTGTCCCCGCCTCCGCCGCTCGGGTCGGAGGTGTCGCCGTAGATCACGCCCCGCCCGTTGGTCGCCACGTACACCCGGCCGTAGACCCGCGGGTCGCCCGTGATGGCCGCGCCCGTCCAACCCCACTGATGGGCGTCGTCGTTGATGCGGGTCCAGCTCGCGCCCCTGTCGGTCGAGCGGAAGATGCCCCGCACCCCGCCGATCTTCGCGCTCGTGTAGAGCGTCTGGTACGAGGCGCCGCTCGCCGCCTTGCCGAAGCCGATGGTGTCGGCCTGCTCCACGTTCGTCAGCTTGGTGAAGCTCGCGCCGCCGTTGGTGGAGTGCCACAGCCCGTACGCGCCGTCGCTCGCGCCGCCCGCCAGCCAGATGTCGCCCTTGCCGCCCGGCAGCGCCTTGAAGCGCACGCTGTCACCGCTCGGCAGACCGGCGGCCGACGACGCGGTGAAGGTCGCGCCGCCGTCCGAACTGACGTAGAACTTACCCGACTTGAAGCCGTAGAAGGTCTTCGGGTCCACCCGGTCGGACTCCACGATCGCGCCCGCCGGAATCCCGGCCGACGCCGACCAGGACGAGCCGAACCCCGTCGTGTACCGCACGCCCGTCCCCGCCGGGCTCCACACGAACCGGCTGCCGTCCGCCCCGGCCGCGACCGTGCCGCCGCCGCTCACCCCCGAGGGGTCGGTGCCGGCGAACCAGTTGGCGCCGTTGTCGGTCGAGAAGGCGATGTGCGGACCCGAGTCCAGGTCGCCCACCCGGACCACCGTGTTCGGGTTCGACTCGGCGAAGTCCAGGCTGGTGGTCGTGGTGAAGTTGGGGGAGGTGAACAACATCGACGGGACCTTCGTCAGATCCGTGTGCCGGAAGCCGCCGATGTCCCCCAGGGCGCTGAGCAGCGGGGCCCCGGAGGGCGGGGAGGCGAGGTCGTTCACCGCGGTCTCCTCCAGGCCCTGCACCATCGGTTTCACGGTGAACTGGCCGCCGCCGTCCCACCTGGTGAGGTTCTCGGTGCCGTAGATCGTCGCGCCCGTGCCGTACATCATCCGGTCGGAGTCGAACGGGTCGATCTCCAGTGCCTCCGTCATCCAGCCCAGCTTCGGGGTCTGTTCGGGCGGTGAGGGGTTCGCGCCGAAGGTCAGCCACGGCGTGGACGACACGTCCATCGTGTAGCGGTTGGAGCGGTTCGGGTACGAGGAGTAGTCCCAGGCCTGCGTCCAGGTCGCGCCGCTGTCCCTGGAGCGGAAGATCTGGGTGTCCGGCCACCAGGAGCTGTAGGCGGTGGCCATCACCGTGCCCGGTTTCTGCCGGTCGACGGTCAGGCCGCTGAAGCCGTAGTAGGTGTCGGCCTCCGCGACCGGGCTGATGTCGGTCCAGGTGCCGGTCGCGGTCGCGTACCGCCACAGCCGGCCCTTGCCGCCGTCGTACGGTCCGCCCTTGTCGCTGTAGGCGAGGTACAGGTAGCCGTTCTTGGCGTCCAGCACGCCCTTGTGGGCCAGGTACCCGGTCGGCTGACCGGACAGCCGCTGCCAGGTCGCGCCCGCGTCCGTCGAGCGGTACACCGCGTTGTCCTTGTCGGCGACCCCGACGTAGATGGTCCTCGTGGCGTTGCCGGACGTACCCGTGGACTCGTCGAAGGTGACCCAGACGACGCCCTGGTTGTCACTGGCGTAGCCGGAGGTGTCGCCCGGGTCCTGCACGTAGTTGCCGGCGTTCGGGAAACTCGTCACCCGCGACCAGGTCACCCCCGAGTCCGTCGACCGCCACAGGCCCTTGCCGCTGGGCGCGCCCAGGTACAGGACGCTGTTCCGGTTCGGGTCGACGGCCAGACGCTCGCCCATCCCGCGTCCGGGCATGTTGCCGCCCAGCTTGAACGGCAGGTCGGTCTTCTGCCAGGTGGCGCCGCGGTCGGTGGACCTCATGACGGCGCCGTTGCCCGGGTCCCAGCTGTTGGTGTACGTGCCGACGGCCGCGTACACCTTGTTCGGGGCGACGGAGTCGGAGGCGAGGGAGACGACACCGGTGTGCCCCCAGTCGTCCCAGCCGACCGAGTCCAGCAGCGGGGTCCAGGTCTTCGTCGACTGCTGCCACCGGTAGGCGCCGCCGATGTCGGTGCGGGCGTAGGCCAGGTTCTTCTCGCTGCGGTTGAAGACGATGCCGGGGACGAAGCCGCCCCCGTCGATCCGGGCGTTCTTCCAGGAGTACGTGTCCGCCGCGATCGTGACCGGTGCGGCGGGCGCGGCCGGTGCGGGCGTGGCCAGCGCGGACGGGGCGCCGGCGAGCAGTCCGGCGGCGAGCGCGAGCACGGCCGTGAGAACGCGGCCCTTGCGGGGGGTTCTTCGCACGGTGGGGCTCCTCTCGGAGGAGACGGAAGGAGGAGGTACGTGACGACCGGGCGGCCCCCCGTGTGGGGAACCGCCCGGTCGGGGGCCCCGTCGCCCGATGACGGGACCGTGCACACGGAGCGTTCGGCGGGGACTATTCGAGGAGCTCCGCGTACGAACCCATGGCGAGGGCGATGTCGGCCTGGGCCCAGAAGCGGTGGTACGTGAAACTGGGGGCCGCGCCGCCCTTGAGGTAGGACTCGACCTTCGACCAGGCCGGGTCGTTCTTGTAGAAGGACCGGATCGAGGAGAACGTCGACGAGGAGTCGATCCTGTCGCCGTTCGGCATGGTGCCGGTCCAGCCGCTGGGCACGTACACCTTGTCGCCGAAGCGGCTGTAGTCGGTGCGGGTCTCCGGGACGGCGATGCCCAGGCTGTCCTGGTTGTTGTTCCACATGCCGTCCAGCAGCGCCTTCGCCGTCGACTTGGCCTGGGCGTCACCGGACCTGGCGGCGTAGTACGTCAGGGTCTTGGCGTACGCGGCGGCCACGCCGACGTCGTCGGTGTAGTCGGCGACGGTGACGTGCAGGTTGTTGTTGGCACCGGGGGAGGAGGCGTTCCAGGTGTCGGGCTGGCCCGACCACTGGAGGGTGGAGGGGATCCGGAAGGTGCCGTCGGGGTTGACGGTGGTCTTGGACAGCGCCCACCCGACCCACTTGTCGAGCACTGCCTTCGCGGTGGCGTTCCCCGTCTGCTGGTAGTACTCGGCGACCCGCTCCATCGACCAGGCCTGGAAGCCGAACCACTGGTTGGACGGCGGGTCGTGGTAGACCGGCTGCCAGTCGTAGTACATGCCGTAGAAGGTCGGCGTGCCGGCCGGCGGGGTGGCGTACCGGCCCTGCCAGCTGTTGGTCGCGCCGCCCGCGATGGCGCCCTCGGAGGACTGCAGCCACCGGTAGAACTCCAGCTGGCGCTGGAGCGACTTGCTCCAGTCGGCCGCGCCCGTCGCCGACTTGGGCTTCAGGTCGGCGTAGCTGCTCAGCGCGTACGCGGCCAGGGGGTTCTGGTAGCCGCCGTGGGCGTGGCTGGAGCCGATGCGCCAGGCCCAGCCCGCCGAGGAGTCCGTCGCACCGCCCCAGGCGTAGTACCAGGAAAGCAGGTAGTGCGAGGCGTCCTTGCCGGTGCCAGCCGGGCAGGAGGAGGCCCCGACACAGTTGCCGATCTTCTTGAAGTACTTGTCGAACATCGCGTAGCGCAGGTAGTCGCCCATCTTCGCCGCCTTGGCGACGGTGGCCGACACGTCGGCGCCCTTGCCCTGCGCCTTGGCCCACACATCGGCCCAGTACGCGGCCTGCACGGCACGCGCGTCGGCGTCCGGGGCGTTGGTGAACTTCCACTGCTTGGCGTAGGAGTCGTCCCGGGTGAACAGGTCCAGGTAGCCGTTGGTGCCGCCGTACTTGAAGGCGTCGCAGGTCGGCTGCGGCACCGTCTCCCAGACCGACTCCTGCGGGCCGCGCTGGAAGGTGTTGATGTACGACGGTCCCTTGGCCGTGGGACCGGCCTCGCACTGGCCGCCGGGCGTGTTGCCGTAGCCGTAGACGTTGTCGACGTCCTCGATCCAGTGCATGCCGTAGATGTCGTCCGTGCCGTACGCGGACTTCAGCTCACCCGCGATCGGGTCCGGACCCACCGACACCCCGGTGTCGAGCCTGGCCGGGTACTCGTCGGGAGTGTCCAGCTCGGGCGCGTACGTGGCCGGCTTGGAGGCGGTGTAGAAGGAGTTGGTCGACTGGTCGGCGTGGGTGGGGATCATGTACTTCTCCATGATCGACCAGGCGCCGTTGAACTTGGACCAGTCGCCCGTCACCTTGCCGTACATGGCCTGCAGCCAGAGCAGGTAGCTGTAGGCCTCCGACGTGGTCTCGTGACCGTGGTCGGGCGCCTCCACGATCAGCGTCTCCACCGAGTGGTAGGGGATGCCCTCGGGGGAGAAGTAGCCGTTCGCCGGGTTGGTGATCTTCCCGTAGAGGTCCAGGAAGCGGGCGTCGTACGCCTTCGAGGCCGCCAGCTCGGTCACGGTGACCGTGGCCTTGGCGTGGCCGGTCGCGGAGGCGGTGAAGACGGCCGAACCGGTGCCGGAGGAGTCCGCGGTGATGGTCACCTTCTGCGCGGTGTTCCAGTTGGACGGGGTGAAGGTGAGCGAGGAGCCACCGGTCACCGACAGGCCGGTGTTGCCGGAGGTGCGGGCGGTGCTCACCGTCACGTTGGCGCTGGGCTGGGTCGACAGCTTCACGTCGAAGGTGCCCGACTTGCCCTGCTGGATGCCCAGTTGGGCCGGGGAGGCGACCACGGCGGGACCCGAGGCGACGGTGATGCCGACCGGCGTGGAGTCCGCGGAGGCGCCCAGGCTGTCGTACGCCTTCGCCACCAGGGAATGACTGCCCACGGTCAAGCCGGAGGCCGAGAACGTGTACGGCGCGCTCGTGTCCGTGCCCAGCAGCGTCGTGTCGTCGTAGAACTCGACCTTGGTGATGGTCGCGTTGTCGGCTGCCGCCGCGGTCGCCGCGAGCGGCACCGCGTCGCCCTGTGTGTAGACCGCGCCCGGTGCCGGGCTGGTCAGCACGGTCACCGGCGGCTGGTGCGCGCCGGCGCAGGTGGTGCCGTTGACCGCGAAGCTCGTCGGGGCCGCGTTGGTGCCGCTGTAGCTGAACTGGGCACCGGTGCTCACCGCGGCTCCGGCGGTGATCGTCCCGTTGTAGGGGGCGTTCTTCACCGTGATCGCCTGACCGGACTGCGACCAGTCGCCGTTCCAGCCGTTGGAGAGCTTCTGGTTGCCCGAGTAGGCGTACGTCAGCGTCCAGCCGTTGATGGCGTCCGTGCCGCGGTTGGTGATCGTGAGGTCGGCGGTGAAGCCGGAGCCCCAGTCGTTGGTCTTGTAGTCCACGCTGCACTGGAGGGGCGCCGCGTGCGCGGTGGTCGCACCTGTGGACAGCATGGCGAAGGGAAGCGCGAGGGCCGCCACGACGGCGGTCCACAAACGCCGTTGCACACGGCGTCTGCGTCGGGGATGCATGTGCTGGTTCCTCCTTGCGGCTCGGAAGAGGTGGGGGAGGAGCGAACAAGCCATGAACCAGTGGGAGCGCTCCCATAGTGCGTACGGGAGTCGAGGGGGTCAAGGTCCTTGAAGAGTCGAAAAGATTCGACTCTCATCAACCCGCTTTCTCGACTGTTGAGTTGAGGAAGTTTGATGAAAGTCCGCACCCCCTCTGTCCTTTGCCGCCGCTTGCCGCTACCTTCACTCGCACCAGTGGGAGCGATTCCATCAGTCGGCGAGCCTGTCACGGCACGCCCGAGCTGCAAGGACTCGCTCATGCGACACCCCCCGCGTTCAGTGCTTTTAGCCGTCGCCGGTGCGGTCGCGCTCCTCGGGAGTGTGGTCGTGCCGGCGGTCACGGCGCACGGAGCCGCACCCGCGTGCACGGTGGAGTACACGGTCACCAACCAGTGGGGTGCCGGCTTCCAGGGCGACGTGAAAGTGATCAACAACCAGGCTCCCCTGAGCAGTTGGAGCCTGACCTTCGACCTCCCCGGAGGTCAGGAGGTCACCCGGGGCTGGAACGCCGAGTGGTCCCAGTCCGGTACGACGGTGACCGCCGCCAACGAGAGCTGGAACGGTTCGCTCGGCACCGGAGCGAGCGTCAGCGCCGGGTTCCTCGCCTCCTGGTCGGGGAGCAACCGTTCCTATGGACTGAGCAGGAGCGAGCCTGGTCAGCCGCACGCCCCGAACGGTAGTTGGGCGCACTGGTCGTCCCCCGCGACCGGAGGTCGCTGATGGACGCCGCCGCATCCCGGGCGGCGACACGGATCGTGTCCGTGGTCCGGGCCGGGCGGGCGGAGTCCCTTACGACCTGGCCTGTGGGTACGGCCAGAGGCGACGGGGAGGCCCTGAACCATCTCTCTGGTGGAGCAGGGGCCCCGCACGCTGGCACCGCACCCGGCGTCCCAGATCGCACGGCAACGCTACCCCGACCGGCCCAGCACACCGCAAGCCCGGAAGCCGACCATCACACGATCGAGCTAAACCGACCTCGTGCACACTCCCCGACGAGTAGTTGCCGCCCCCTGCCGACGGCGTTCAGGCTCAACGGCACCACGTGCAATGCCGACGCGGATCCGTCCACACCTCCGACGGACCCGCCGCCGACCGATCCGCCGCCGACCGGTGACGGCACGGCACCCGCCCTGAGCGTCTCGGGCAACAAGTTCGTCGACGCCGTCCGCGCGACCGGCGCCGAGAACGTCATCCTGGCCGGCGGGCTCGCGTACTCCAACGACCTCGGCCAGTGGCTGACGTACAAGCCCCACGACCCGGCCGGCAATCTCGCCGCCTCCTACCACGTCTACAACTTCAACACCTGTTCCAGCACGAGCTGCTGGAACTCCACCCTCGCCCCGGTCGCGGCCCAGGTGCCGCTGGTGGCCGGGGAGATCGGCGAGAACACCTGCTCGCACGGGTTCATCGACCAGGTCATGAAGTGGTTCGACGACCGCGGTCTGTCCTACCTCGGCTGGACCTGGAACACCTGGGACTGCTCCTCCGGGCCGTCCCTGATCTCCGCCTACGACGGTACGCCCACGGCGTTCGGCGTCGGGCTGCGCGACCATCTGCGCGCCCTTTCCCAGTAAGTCCCTTCAGAAAGAGTCCCGTTCAGAAGAAGGAGCAATCCGCACTCATGAGCCGTACCAGAACAGCGATATTCTCCGCCATGGCCCTGGTGGCCGGGGTCACGGGAACGGCACTCAGCGCCGGACCCGCGAGCGCCGGCGCCACCGCCGTGCCCTGCACCGTCGACTACAAGACCAACGACTGGGGCTCCGGCTTCACCGCCGACGTCACCATCAAGAACAACGGTGCCGCCAAGTCCAGTTGGTCGCTGAAGTGGTCCTACGCCGGCAACCAGAGGGTCACCAGCGGCTGGAACGCGAAGATCACCCAGAGCGGTGCCCACGTCACCGCGACCAACGAGAGCTACAACGGCAGCCTTCCCACGGGCGGTTCGGTCAACTTCGGCTTCCAGGGCACCTACAGCGGCTCCAACGCGATCCCGGCCACCTTCACCCTCGACGGCGTCGCCTGCAACGTCGACGACGGCGGCGGTGACTCCGGGCCCGGTGAACCCGGCCCCGGCGACGGAACCCGCGTCGACAACCCGTACGCCGGCGCCAAGGTCTACGTGAACCCCGAGTGGTCCGCGAAGGCCGCCGCCGAGCCGGGCGGCAGCCGGGTCTCCAACCAGCCCACCGGCGTCTGGATGGACCGCATCGCCGCGATCAACGGCGTCAACGGCGGCATGGGCCTGCGTGCCCACCTCGACGAGGCCCTGAGGCAGAAGGGCAGCGGCGAACAGGTCATCCAGGTCGTCATCTACGACCTGCCCGGACGCGACTGCGCGGCCCTCGCCTCCAACGGCGAGCTCGGCCCCACGGAGATCGACAAGTACAAGACCCAGTTCATCGACCCGATCGCGGCGATCATGAGCGACCCCAAGTACGCCTCGCTGCGGATCGTCACCACGATCGAGATCGACTCGCTGCCCAACCTGGTCACCAACGCCGGCAGCCGCGCCACCGCCACACCGCAGTGCGACACGATGAAGGCCAACGGCAACTACGTCAAGGGCGTCGGCTACGCGCTCGCCAAGCTGGGCAAGATCCCGAACGTCTACAACTACATCGACGCCGGGCACCACGGCTGGATCGGCTGGGACGACAACTTCGGCCCGTCGGCCGACGTCTTCAAGCAGGCGGCCACCAGTGAGGGCGCGTCCGTCGACGACGTGGCCGGCTTCATCACCAACACCGCCAACTACAGCGCGCTGAAGGAGGACAACTTCTCGATC
This sequence comes from Streptomyces triticisoli, assembly GCF_003270085.1. Taxonomy (GTDB): domain Bacteria; phylum Actinomycetota; class Actinomycetes; order Streptomycetales; family Streptomycetaceae; genus Streptomyces; species Streptomyces triticisoli. The sequence goes on from NZ_QFDQ01000027.1 coordinate 16,960, forward strand.
AGCGACCAGGTGAACGGCGTCTCGGTGCGCCAGTCCAAGTGGGTGGACTGGAACCAGTACACCGACGAGCTGTCGTTCGCGCAGGCCTTCCGCCAGAAACTCGTCTCGGTCGGCTTCAACCAGAACATCGGCATGCTGATCGACACCTCCAGGAACGGCTGGGGCGGATCGGCGCGCCCGGCCGGTCCGGGTCCCCAGACCAGCGTGGACGCGTACGTCGACGGCGGGCGCTACGACCGGCGCATCAACCCGGGCAACTGGTGCAACCAGGCGGGAGCCGGTCTCGGCGAGCGCCCGAAGGCCAACCCGGCCGCCGGAATCGACGCCTACGTGTGGATGAAGCCTCCGGGGGAGTCCGACGGTTCCAGCTCGGAGATCCCGAACGACGAGGGCAAGGGCTTCGACCGGATGTGCGACCCGACGTACGGGGGCAACGCCCGCAACGGCAACAGCATGTCGGGCGCGCTGCCGAACGCTCCGGTGTCCGGGCACTGGTTCTCCGCCCAGTTCCAGGAGCTGATGAGGAACGCCTACCCGCCGCTGTCGTGAGCCGTCCGGTGGGCTGAGGGAGACCTTCGGGTGACCCTCGCGTGAACCGGTGATCCGCCGGGGGCCGGCGCCCCCGGCGGATCACCGCGTCCCCGTACTTTTGCCGCCTCGGCAACAGGAGTGGCCTCCCGGCGGTGCGTCGGCGCAGTCTGGGCGCAACACACAGGAGAGGCGGACGACCATGGCGCACGAGCACCACCGGCACCACCACCAGCAGCACCACCAGCACCACCACGGGGACACCGACATCGACTGGGCCGTGATGGCCCCGCAGCTGGAGTCCCAGGCGGAACTGTTCGCACCCCTCTACGAGCGGGCCATGGCCTGGCTGGCGGAGGAGGTGACCGAGCCGGGCCTGATCGTCGACGCCGGCAGCGGACCCGGGGTGGTCTCCTGTCTGTTCGCCGAGAGCTTCCCGGGCGCCCGGGTGGCCGCCGTGGACGGCTCCGAGCCGCTGCTGGAGCGGGCCCGCGCCCGGGCCGCCGGCCTCGGCCACGCCGACCGCTTCACCACCGTGCACGGTGAACTCCCGGAGGCACTCGGCGAGTTGGAGTACCCAGCCGATCTGCTGTGGGCCAGCAACAGCCTGCACCACCTGGGTGACCAGCGGGCCGCCCTCGCCGCGTTCGCCGAGCGCCTGGCACCCGGCGGCACCCTCGCCCTGCTGGAGGGCGGACTGCCGGCCCGCTTCCTGCCCCGGGACATCGGCATCGGCCGCCCGGGGCTCCAGGCCCGCCTCGACGTGGTGCAGGAGGACTGGTTCACGCGGATGCGGGCCGAACTGCCGGATTCCGTCGCCGAGACCGAGGACTGGCCGGCGCTGCTGACGGCCGCGGGTCTGAAACCCACCCGCACCCGCAGCTTCCTGCTGGACCTGCCCGCCCCGGCCTCCGACCGGGCTCGCGCCTACGTCGCCGCCACCCTGAACCGGCTGCGCGAATCCCTCGAGGACGGCATCGACGACGAGGACCGCGCCACCCTCGACCGCCTCCTCGACCCCGAGGACGAGGCGGGCGTGCACCGCCGCGGGGACGTGTTCGTACTGAAGGTGTACACCGTGTACACGGCCGTGCGGACCTCCTGAGCACGCCGGTCCCCGTCACCGGCGCACGACGTGCGCGCAGCACACCGGTGACGGGGACGGGACGGGGACCGGATGTCAGGCCACGTCGAACGTCGCCGGGTCCGGGCCGAGGCGCCGGTCCTCGTTCAGCGCGCTGATCGCCGCGAGGTCCTCGGTGTCCAGGCTGAAGTCGAAGACCTCGATGTTCTCCCGGATCCGGGACGGCGTCACCGACTTCGGGATCACGATGTTGCCCAGCTGGAGGTGCCAGCGCAGCACGACCTGGGCCGGCGTGCGGTTGTGCTTCTGGCCGATCGCGACGATCGCCGGAACCTCCAGCAGTCCCTTGCCCTGGCCGAGCGGCGACCAGGCCTCGGTGGCGATGCCCTGCTCCGCGTGGTACTCACGGGCGGCGTGCTGCTGCAGGTGCGGATGCAGCTCGATCTGGTTGACCGCCGGGATCACCGAGGCCTCGGCGATCAGGTGCTCCAGGTGCTCGGGAAGGAAGTTGGAGACGCCGATCGCCCGGACGCGCCCCTCCGCGTGCAGCTTCTCGAGCGCCTTGTAGGTGTCGACGAACTTCCCCCGGGCCGGCGTCGGCCAGTGGATCAGGTAGAGGTCCACGTACTCCAGGCCGAGCTTGCCCAGCGACGTGTCGAAGGCGCGCAGCGCGGAGTCGTACCCCTGGTCGCTGTTCCAGAGCTTGGTGGTGACGAAGACCTCCTCACGCGGGATGCCGGAGGCGGCGACGGCCCTGCCGGTGCCCTCCTCGTTGCCGTAGATCGCGGCTGTGTCGATGCTGCGGTACCCGGCCTCCAACGCGGTGGCGACGGCCCGCTCCGCCTCGTCGTCCGGCACCTGCCAGACACCGAAGCCCAGCTGGGGCATCTCGACACCGTTGTTGAGGACGATCGGGGGAACCTTGCTGCTCACGAACTCTTGATCCTTCGGTTGTGGTCAAGTCGTCTGGTGGTACTCCATCGTCAACGATCACGACCCGCACCGCATTCCTGACCCGCGTGGTGTGCCGGGCTCAGCCCTGGTACAGCGCCTCCACCTCGTCGGCGTACGCCTTCTCGATGGCCCTGCGCTTGAACTTGAGGGACGGGGTCAGCAGGCCGTGTTCCTCGGTGAACGGCTGGGCGAGGATGCGGAAGGTGCGGATGGCCTCGGCCCGGGAGACCAGCGTGTTGGCGGCGACCACCGCGCGCCGCACCTCCATCTCCAGGTCGGCGTCGAGCACCAGCCGGGCCGCCGGCATCCGCGGCTTGCCGCGCATCTGCAGCCAGTGCTCGACGGCCTCCTGGTCGAGGGTGATCAGGGCGGCGACGTAGGGGCGGTCGTTGCCGACGACGATGCACTGGGAGACCAGCGGGTGGTCACGCACCCGCTCCTCCAGCAGGCCCGGCGACACGCTCTTGCCGCCGGAGGTCACCAGGATCTCCTTCTTGCGCCCGGTGATGGTCAGATAGCCGTACTCGTCGAGGAAGCCGAGGTCGCCGGTGGCCAGCCAGCCGTCGTGCAGGGTCTCGTCGGTGGCCTTCGGGTTGTTGAGGTAGCCCTGGAAGACGTTGTCGCCGTTCAGCCAGACCTCGCCGTCGTCGGCGATGTGCACGGTGACGCCCGGGACGGGCTGCCCGACGGTGCCGTAGCGGGTGCGCCCCGGCGGGTTGGCGGTGGCGGCCGCGGTGGACTCGGTCAGGCCGTAGCCCTCGTAGATCTGCACGCCGGCGCCCGCGAAGAACAGCCCGAGCCGCCGGTCCATGGCCGAACCGCCGGACATGGCGTTGCGTATGCGGCCGCCCAGGGCCGCCCGCACCTTGGAGTAGACGAGCTTGTCGAAGAACTGGTGCTGCACCCGCAGACCGGCCGAAGGACCCGGCCCGACGCCCCACGCCCTGGCCTCGACGGCGTCCGCGTACTTCACGGCCACCTCGACGGCCTTCTCGAAGGGCCCGCTCCTGCCCTCCTTCTCCGCCTTGCGCCGGGCCGCGTGGAACACCTTCTCGAAGACGTACGGCACCGCGAGGACGAACGTCGGCCGGAACGCCTGCAGATCGGGCAGCAGGGCGTCGGCGTTCAGCTGCGGCTGGTGGCCGAAGCGGACCTTGCCGCGCACCGCCGCCACCTCCACCATCCGCCCGAAGACGTGCGCGAGCGGCAGGAACAGCAGCGTGGCCGCCTCGTCGCCCTTCCTGGTGTGGAACACCGGCTCCCAGTGCTCGAGGACCGTGTCCGCCTCGTACATGAAGTTGCCGTGGGACAGGACACAGCCCTTGGGCCGGCCGGTGGTGCCGGAGGTGTAGATCACCGTCGCGACCGAGCCCGGGGTGACCGCCTCCCGGTGCCGGCGCACCACGTCGTCGTCGATGTGCGCGCCCACGGCGTACAGCTCCCGCACGACGCCGGAGTCCAGCTGCCACAGCCGGCGCAGCTGCGGCAGCCGGTCGATGACGGTGGCGATCGTCATCGCGTGGTCCTCGTGCTCCACGACCGCCGCCGACACCTCGGCGTCGTACAGCATCCAGAAGCACTGCTCGGCCGAGGAGGTCGGGTAGACCGGCACCACCTGGGCACCGATCGTCCACAGCGCGAAGTCGAACAGCGTCCACTCGTAGCGGGTGCGGGACATGATCGCGACCCGGTCGCCGAAGCGGACACCCTGCGCCAGCAGGCCCTTGGCCAGGGCCAGCACCTCGTCGCGGAACTCGGCGCAGGTCACGTCGTGCCAGTTCCCGTAGTCGTCCTTGCGTCCGAGCGCGATGTGCAGCGGGTCGTCCCGGGCGTGCTGGAAGACGACGTCGGCCAGCCCGCCCACCGGCGGTGGCAGAGTCGACGGAGGGCTGGTGAACTCGCGCAAGCCCGCTCCTCCTTGTGCCGCTCTCCATGTGACGCTCCGCACAGCGCCGTGAAAGCTACCCCACGGTGTCGCGGGGCGGACAGAAAACTTACGGTTCCGTACCTTTCAGTGCCGTAATCTCCACTGAATCTGTACGACTGAATCAGTACGACTGAATCTGTACGACCCGGTGACGGCCCTCCGGCGGGGAGGACGATGGAGAGGGGCCACCCGTCGGTCCCGTACCGCCGACGAAGACGAACACGAGCAAGTGAAGTACTGGAGCACTGGAACACCGTGAAACGCCCGCACTGGCCGAGCCGGCTGCCGATCGACCCGTACATCGTGCTGCTGATCGGCACGGTGGGCATCGCCGCGCTCCTGCCGGCCCGCTCCACGGCCGCCCACGTGGCCTCGGGCGCCTCCACCGCCGCGATCGCCTTCCTGTTCTTCCTCTACGGCGCCCGCCTGTCCACCCGCGAGGCGCTGGACGGCCTGAAGCACTGGCGACTGCACCTCACGGTCCTGGCCTGCACTTTCCTTGTCTTCCCCCTGCTGGGCCTGGCCGCCCGCGGCCTGGTGCCGACCGTCCTGACCCAGCCGCTCTACCAGGGTCTGCTCTTCCTCACCCTCGTTCCGTCGACCATTCAGTCGTCGATCGCCTTCACCTCCATCGCCCGCGGCAACGTGCCCGCCGCGATCTGCGCAGGCTCCTTCTCCTCCCTGGTCGGCATCGTCCTCACCCCGCTCCTCGTGGCCGTGCTCCTGGGCAACGGCGGCGGCGGCTTCTCCGCGCACTCACTGGTGACGATCGTGCTGCAACTGCTCGTGCCGTTCGCCGGCGGGCAGGTGCTGCGCCCGTGGATCGGCGGCTTCGTCGCCCGGCACAGAAAGGTCCTGGGGCTCGTCGACCGCGGTGCGATCCTGCTCGTCGTCTACACCGCGTTCAGCGAGGGCGTGGTCCGCGGCATCTGGCACCAGGCGAGCCCCGCCCGGCTGGGTGCCCTGCTCGGTGTGGAGGCCGTACTGCTCGCCGTGATGCTCGCCCTGACCTGGTACGGGGCCCGGGTGCTGCGCTTCGGCCGGGCCGACCGCATCGCCATCCAGTTCGCCGGCTCGAAGAAGTCGCTGGCCTCCGGCCTGCCCATGGCCAGCGTCCTGTTCGGCGCCCAGGCCTCCCTCGCCGTACTGCCGCTGATGCTCTTCCACCAGATGCAGCTCATGGTCTGCGCGGTGATCGCCAAACGCCGCTCCCACGACCCCGAGGCCCAGCAGGAGGGCGCCCCGGTCGAGGCCGGCTACGCCCGCGGCTGAGGCCCCGCCCTCCTCAGCCCCGCCCCACGCCCTCCCGCAAGGCCACCCGCCCTTCCCCCGCGTAAACATTCATGGAGTTGCCCCGCAAGAACCCCACCAGCGTCAACCCCGTCTCCACCGCCAGGTCCACCGCCAGCGACGATGGTGCCGAGACCGCCGCCAGCACCGGGATTCCCGCCATGACGGCCTTCTGGGCCAGTTCGAAGGAGGCCCGCCCGGAGACCAGCAGGATCGCCCGGGACAGCGGCAGCCGCCCGCTGCGCAGGGCCAGCCCGACCAGTTTGTCGACGGCGTTGTGGCGGCCCACGTCCTCCCGTATGTCCAGCAGTTCGCCGTCCTCGTCGAACAGGGCCGCCGCGTGCAGACCGCCGGTGCGGTCGAAGACGCGCTGGGCGGCGCGCAGCCGGTCGGGAAGGCTCGCGAGGAGTCCGGGCGCGAGGCGGAGCGGAGGGGTGTCCGAGATCGGCCAGCGGGCGGTCGTACGGACCGCGTCCAGGCCGGCCTTGCCGCACAGACCGCAGGAGGACGTCGTGTACACGTTGCGCTCCAGGGTGATGTCCGGCAGCACGACCTCCGCCGCCGTCCTCACATCCACCACGTTGTACGTGTTGTGCCCCTCCGCGGTCGCCCCCGCGCAGTACACGATGTTCAGCACGTCGGACGCCGAGCCCAGCACACCCTCGCTCACCAGGAACCCGGCCGCCAGCGCGAAGTCGTCGCCCGGGGTGCGCATGGTGATCGCGAGCGGCTTGCCGTTCAGCCGGATCTCCAGCGGCTCCTCGGCCACCAGCGTGTCCGGGCGGGACGAGACGGCCCCGTCGCGGATACGGATCACCTTGCGTCGTTCCGTGACTCGTCCCATCACTTCTCCCTGACGGCCTCAACGATCAGTCCGATTATCGGGGACGTCCGACCTTCTGACAGAAGCCGACAACCCGGGTGCCCGATTCCTGTGCCTTCACCTGCCGGGCTACCCGCGAGTCACTGATCAGACTGGTGGACGCCGCCACCCACGGCAAGCAAGCAACGAGGGGGATCCCCATGAACGGCTCGCGCATCGCCGCCGTCGGCCACTACCAGCCCGCCAGGGTGCTCACCAACGAGGACCTGGCCGGCCTGGTGGACACCAGCGACGAGTGGATCAGGAGCCGGGTGGGCATCCGGACCCGGCACATCGCCGGGCCCGACGAGCCGGTGGACGAGCTCGCCGCGCACGCCGCCGCCAAGGCCCTCGCGGCGGCGGGGCTCGCCCCCGCCGACATCGACCTGGTCCTGGTCGCCACCTCCACGGCCATCGACCGCTCCCCGAACACCGCCGCCCGCGTGGCGGCCCGGCTCGGCGTGCCGCGCCCCGCCGCCATGGACGTCAACGTCGTCTGCGCCGGCTTCACCCACGCCCTGGCCACCGCCGACCACACCGTGCGCGCCGGCGCCGCCACCCGCGCCCTGGTCATCGGCGCCGACAAGATGTCCGAGGTGGCCGACTGGAGCGACCGGACGACCTGCGTGCTCGTCGGCGACGGGGCCGGCGCCGCCGTGGTCGAGGCCTGCCCGCCGGGGGCGGCGGCACCCGGGATCGGGCCGGTGCTGTGGGGTTCGGTACCGGAGATGGGGCACGCGGTACGGATCGAGGGCACACCCCCGCGCTTCGCCCAGGAGGGGCAGAGCGTCTACCGGTGGGCCACCACGCAACTGCCGCCGCTGGCCCGGCAGGCCTGCGAGCGGGCCGGCCTCGCGCCCGAGGAGCTCGCCGCGGTCGTGCTGCACCAGGCCAACCTGCGCATCATCGAGCCGCTCGCCGAGCGGATCGGGGCCGTCAACGCCGTGGTCGCCCGGGACGTGAGCGAATCCGGCAACACCTCGGCCGCGAGCATCCCGCTGGCCCTGTCCAAGCTGGTCGAATGGGGCTCCGTCACCACCGGCGACCCGGTCCTCCTCTTCGGCTTCGGCGGCAACCTCTCCTACGCCGGGCAGGTCGTCCGCTGCCCTTGACCCACCGCGAGGCCACCGTCCCCACCCCCACTTTGTCCTCTCCCTGGAAAAAGTGGCCACCAATCCGTGCGTAACTTCTTCCCACTTCCGGCAGTCACTGCTACGTTCCCCTCGAAACCAAATCGGCCGGATGGCCGAAAATCCGCGTGGACAGACCGGATCGAGGCGGGAGGGGACCGTGAGACGCATGACGGCGCGACCCGCCAACGCACACCAGGCCCGGCTGCTGAAGCTGCTGCGCGACGGGGGCCCCAGCTCCCGGGCACAGCTCGGCGACCGGGTCGACCTGTCCCGGTCGAAGCTGGCCGTGGAGGTGGACCGGCTCCTGGAGACGGGACTGGTCGTCGCCGACGGACTCGCCGCCTCCCGCGGCGGCCGCCGCTCCCACAACGTGCGCCTCGCACCCGGCCTGCGCTTCCTGGGCGTCGACATCGGCGCGACCTCGGTCGACGTCGCCGTCACCAACGCCGAACTGGAGGTGCTGGGGCACCTCAACCAGCCGATGGACGTGCGCGAGGGCCCCGTGGCGGTCTTCGAGCAGGTCCTCGCCATGGCCGCGAAGCTGCGGGCCTCGGGGATCGCGGAGGGGTACGACGGCGCCGGCATCGGCGTCCCCGGCCCCGTCCGCTTCCCCGAGGGCGTCCCCGTGGCGCCCCCGATCATGCCGGGCTGGGACGGCTTCCCCGTGCGGGAGGCGCTCAGCCAGGAACTCGGCTGCCCGGTCATGGTCGACAACGACGTGAACCTCATGGCGATGGGGGAGCAGCACGCGGGCGTCGCCCGCTCCGTGGGCGACTTCCTCTGCATCAAGATCGGTACCGGCATCGGCTGCGGCATCGTCGTCGGCGGCGAGGTCCACCGCGGTACGACGGGCAGCGCGGGCGACATCGGGCACATCCAGGCCGTGCCCGACGGACGCCCGTGCGCCTGCGGCAACCGGGGCTGTCTGGAAGCCCACTTCAGCGGCGCGGCACTCGCCCGCGACGCACTGGAGGCGGCCCAACAGGGTCGGTCCTCCGAACTCGCGACCCGACTGGAGGCGAACGGCCGGCTCACCGCCGTGGACGTCGCCGCCGCGGCCGCCGCGGGCGACCCCACCGCGCTCGACCTGATCCGACAGGGCGGAACCCGCACCGGTCAGGTCATCGCCGGACTCGTCTCCTTCTTCAACCCCGGCCTGGTGGTGATCGGCGGCGGGGTCACCGGCCTCGGCCACACCCTCCTCGCCGCCATCCGCACCCAGGTCTACCGCCAGTCGCTGCCGCTGGCGACCGGCAACCTCCCCATCGTCCTGGGCGAACTGGGCCCGAAAGCCGGAGTGATCGGCGCGGCCCGGCTCATCAGCGACCACCTGTTCTCACCCGCGTAACCCGACCCGCGCAACCCGGACCCAGCAGTACCGGTCACCAGATCACAGTACGGCCCCTGTTCCGCCCTGCCCTGCTCCACCCTGCCCTCGCTCTCACCCTGACACCGGCCCGCCCGCGCGCCCGCCCGCCGAGGTGAACCCACATGGCACCAGAACCACCGCTGCTCAGCATGTCCGGCATCACCAAGTCGTTCCCCGGAGTCCGGGCCCTGGACGGCGTCGACCTGGAGGTCCAGGCCGGTGAGGTGCACTGCCTGCTCGGCCAGAACGGGGCCGGCAAGTCCACCCTCATCAAGGTCCTCGCCGGCGCCCACCAGCCCGACACCGGCACCATCCGCTGGCGCGGCGAACCGGTCACCCTCCGCTCGCCGTCCGCCGCGATGCGGCTGGGCATCGCCACCATCTACCAGGAACTCGACCTGGTGGAGCACATGTCGGTGGCCGAGAACGTCCACCTGGGCCACGAACCCACGGCCACCGGCTTCGTCGTACGACGCCGGACCGCACGCTCCTCGACGGCCGAGCTGCTCAAGCGACTCGGCCACCCGGAGATCGATCCCGGCCGTCCGGTGGGGGAGTTGTCGGCGGCCCAGCAGCAGATCGTCTCCATGGCACGGGCGTTGTCCCACGACGTACGGCTCATCGTCATGGACGAGCCGTCGGCCGCCCTCGACCCGGAGGAGGTCGACAACCTCTTCCGCATCGCCGGCGACCTCACCGCCGACGGCGTCGCCGTCGTCTACATCTCCCACCGCCTGGAGGAGATCCGCCGCATCGGCGACCGGGTCACCGTCCTCAAGGACGGCCGCGCCGTCGCCGGCGGGCTGCCCGCGAAATCCACCCCGACCCGCGAGATCGTCGCCCTGATGACGGGCCGCAACGTCGAGTACGTCTTCCCGCCGCGTCCTCCGGCCGGCACCGAGCACCCCCCGCCCGTCCTCACCGTCGAAGGGCTCGCCCGCGACGGCGAGTTCGCACCCCTCGACCTCGAACTGCGGCCCGGCGAGATCGTCGGCCTCGCCGGACTCGTCGGCTCCGGCCGCTCCGAGATCCTGGAGACCGTCTACGGCGCCCGCAAACCCAGCGCGGGCCGCGTCCTCGTCGACGGCAGGCCCCTGCGCCCCGGCAGCGTGCGCTCCGCCGTGCGCGCCGGACTCGGGCTCGCCCCCGAGGAACGCAAGGCGCAGGCCCTGCTGATGCTGGAGTCCGTCACCCGCAACGTCACCGTCTCCACGCTGTCGCGCTTCGCCCGCGCCGGCTGGCTCGACCGGCGTGCCGAACGCGCCGCCGCCCGGCGGGCCACCCGCGAACTCTCCCTGCGCCCCGACAACCCCGACACCCCCGTGCGCACCCTCTCCGGCGGCAACCAGCAAAAAGCGGTCCTCGCCCGCTGGCTGCTGCGCGGCTGCCGCGTCCTGCTCCTCGACGAACCGACCCGCGGCGTCGACGTCGGCGCCCGTGCCGAGCTGTACGCGGTGGTGCGCCGCCTCGCCGACGAGGGCCTCGCCGTCCTGATGGTCTCCAGCGAGGTGCCCGAGGTGCTCGGCCTCGCCGACCGCGTCCTGGTGCTCCGCGAGGGCCTCGTCGTCCACACGGCACCCGCCCGTGAACTGGACGAACACCGCGTACTCGACCTGGTGTTGGAGTCAAGCCCCGTGTCCACGCAGTCCGTACCCGAGGAAGGGAGCGCGACCTCATGACGCAGCCCGCCACCCCGGCCCAGCAGGGCGCGCCCGACGCCGGGCCGTCCCCCGCCCCCCGCGCGAGTGCGCCCACCGGCGGCGCC
>NZ_QFDQ01000266.1 GCF_003270085.1 Streptomyces triticisoli
CGGGCGCCGGCCGCGACGCGCCCGGCCGGGGACCCGGCGGAGTGCGTGGTCCCGGCCGGACGGGGGGCCGCCGACGGGATCGGCGCCTGACCCCCCGCGGCCGGGGCTGGCACAATGGCCGGCAGGCCCAGACATCAAGGAGGCAACCGGTGACCACCGCTGGACCGCCCGTGAAGGGGCGCGCCACTCGGCAGCGTGCCGCTGTCGCGGCGGCCCTCGCCGAGGTCGACGAGTTCCGCAGCGCGCAGGAGCTCCACGACATGCTGAAGCACAGGGGCGACTCAGTGGGCCTGACAACGGTCTACCGCACCCTGCAGTCCCTCGCCGACGCGGGCGAGGTCGACGTCCTGCGCACCTCCGAGGGCGAGTCCGTCTACCGCCGCTGCTCCACCGACGAACACCATCACCACCTCGTCTGCCGCGTCTGCGGCAAGGCGGTGGAGGTCGAGGGACCGATGGTGGAGAAGTGGGCGGAGGCGGTCGCGCAGGAGCACGGCTACGTCAACGTCGCCCACACGGTGGAGATCTTCGGTACCTGCGCGGGGTGCGCGGCGGCCGGGAACTGAGACTTCAGACGCGGGGCAGGCGGCGGTCCAGCAGGGACCGCAGCCTGTCCACGTCCTCCGGGGTGCGTGCGCCCCGCTTGGCGAACACCATCGCGCAGGCTCCGATGCGGTCGGGGCTGCGCAGCACGAAGCAGCGGCTGGTCTCGGCGTAGCTGCCGAAGTTGGCCCACGCCATGCGCGTCTCCATGTGCACGCTCACCACCCGCACGTCCTCCTCGGCGACGGTCACCCGCATCAGGCCGTGGTGCTGGTTCGCCCTCAGCAGCTGGCGGGCCGTGATGCGGGGCACGCGGGGCAGCAGCAGCGACCACACGATGAACAACAGCCCGAATCCGAAACCGGCGGTATTCTCACGCGTCACGCCCACCACCAGCTGCACCACCCCCAGCAGCCCGACGCACACCAGGAAGGCGGGGTGGTAGAGGAAGCCGGCCCTGCCGCGCTTGCGCAGCATCAGCCGGACCGCCTCCGTCATCTCCTCCTGCTGGTAGTCGTACTCCAGTACGACGGCATCCTCGCGCTGCCCCACGGCCTGTCCGGTCACGGCCCCTCCCGGTCCTCGGTGACGAGTCGTGATCGTAGAGCAGGGGCCCGACAGTCACTCCGGCGGGCTGCTCCCGCCCGCCTATTCCTGCCTGCCCTCCATGGCCAGCAGTTCCTCGTTCGGGATCGCGCCGCCGAAGCGGCGGTCCCGGGAGGCGAATTCGACACAGGCCCGCCACAGGTCGCGGCGGTCGAAGTCGGGCCACAGGACGTCCTGGAAGACCATCTCGGCGTACGCGCTCTGCCAGAGCAGGTAGTTGGAGGTGCGCTGCTCTCCGCTCGGGCGCAGGAACAGGTCGACGTCCGGCATGTCCGGGTAGTACAGGTACTTCTGGATGGTCTTCTCGGTGACCTTGGCCGGGTCGAGTCGGCCGGCCCTGACGTCCTCGGCCAGCGCCTTGGCGGCGTCGGCGAGTTCGGCCCGGCCGCCGTAGTTCATGCAGAAGTACAGGGTGAGCCGGTCGTTGTCCCTGGTCTGCTCCTGGGCGACCTGGAGCTCCTTGGCGACCGACTTCCACAGCCTGGGCATCCGGCCCACCCACCGCACGCGGATGCCGAGTTCGTCGAGCTGGTCGCGGGTCTTGCGGATGAAGTCGCGGTTGAAGTTCATCAGGAAGCGGACCTCGTCGGGCGAGCGCTTCCAGTTCTCGGTGGAGAAGGCGTACAGGGAGATGTTGCCGACGCCGATCTCGATGGCGCCCTGCAGGACGTCCAGCACCCGCTCGGCGCCGACCTTGTGCCCCTCGGTGCGGGGCAGGCCGCGCTCCTTGGCCCAGCGGCCGTTGCCGTCCATGACGATCGCCACGTGCTCGGGGACCAGCTCACCCGGCAGCTTCGGCGGGCGCGCGCCGGACGGGTGCGGCTCGGGCGTCCGGTACTCACGGCGCTGACGCCCCAGGATCCCGCGTACGGCCATGTGCTTCTCGTCTCCCTAGGTTTGGTGGGCGGACTGCTCGGGCGGACTACTTTTCCACGTACCGGAGTGAGCGCAGCCCGCGCTCCAGGTGCCAGTGCAGATAGGCGGACACCAGCCCGCTGCCCTCCCTGACGTACCGCGGCTCGCACGCGTCCGCGGTCGCCCAGTCCCCGGTGAGCAGCGCGCCGAGCAGCTCCAGCGTCTGCGGCGAGGGTACGACGCTGCCGGGCACCCGGCAGTCGGCGCAGACGGAGCCGCCGGACGCCACGGAGAAGAAACGGTTCGGGCCGGGCATCCCGCACTTGGCGCAGTCGCCGAAGCTGGGCGCGTAGCCGTTGACCGCGAGCGAACGCAGCAGGAAGGCGTCGAGCACGAGGTGCGGGGCGTGCTCGCCGCGGGCGAGGGTACGCAGGGCGCCCACGAGCAGCAGGTACTGCTGGACGGCCGGCTCGCCCTCGTGGTCGGTGAACCGCTCGGCGGTCTCCAGCATGGCCGTCCCGGCGGTGTAGCGGGCGTAGTCGGTCACGATCCCGCCGCCGTAGGGGGCGATGGTCTCGCTCTGCGTGCACAGCGGCAGCCCCCGGCCCACCAGCTCGCTCCCCCGCGCGAAGAACTGCACGTCCACGTGCGAGAACGGCTCCAGCCGGGCCCCGAACTTCGACTTGGTCCGCCGCACCCCGCGCGCCACGGCCCGCACCCGCCCGTGCCCACGGGTGAGCAAGGTGATGATCCGGTCGGCCTCGCCGAGCTTCTGGGTACGCAGCACCACGCCGTCGTCCCGGAACAGACTCATCCCGCACCCCCACGGCTGTCCGGCCGGGGGCCCGGGGGTCGTCCCCCGGGAGAACACGGCATGATCCGGTCCGCCGCACCCGGCTTCTGGGTACGCGGCACGATGCCGTCGTCGCGGAACAGACTCATGAAGCCCATTGTCCCCCACGGCCCGTCCCCACCGGACCGCTGCCCGCCCGGGGAGCTCCGCCCGGGGCTCAGCCGGACGGGGCCCCGAAGCCGCGTACGTACCGTTTCTGCCACGGGGTCTCCACCGCGTGCCGGTCGTAGTGGGACCGGACGTAGGCGACCGCCTCCTCGGGTGGTACGCCGTCGAGGATCGCGAGGCAGGCCAGTGCCGTGCCGGTGCGTCCGCGACCGCCCCCGCAGGCGATCTCCACGCGCTCGCCGGCGGCGCGGTGCCAAGCCCCGGTGAGGACCGCGCGGGCGGCGGTGCGGTCCGACGGAAGGCGGAAGTCGGGCCAGCGCAGCCACTCGGACTCCCAGGGGGCCTCAGGGGGCCGCTTGCCGAGAAGGTAGATGCCGTACGCCGGGGGCGGGGCGCCGGGGTCGAGGGGGCGGCGCAGGCCCCTGCCCCGCACCAGCCGCCCGGACGGGAGCCGGAGGACACCCGGGCCCCGTTCGTCCCACAGTCGCTCGGGCTGCTCCGTCATCGGCGTGGCATACCCCTTCTCACGTGTCCCGGCACGGCGGCGGCGACTATACACAAGGCAGGTGCGGGCAACCGCCGCTTCCAGGAAGCCCTCATGGCCTCCCCGCCCCGCCGACCGGTGTCGTCCCGCCCGTCTGCACATCCCTGGCCGCGGACCGCGTGGAGACAGTCGTGGCCCACCCGGGCGGGCAGCTGCCCGTCCTCGCCAGGGCGATCGACACGACCATCGCACGGGTGCTCGACCACATCGCCCCGTCACCGCGGCGGGCGCGCAGGCCGTCGTCGTCACCGCTCCCTCCTGTGCCACCGCGGAACCGCAGATCCCGCTGTCGACGCGGGAAAAGGAGCGGGCCGGGATGTTCCTGACCGCGGCGGGGTCGGTGCGGAGCACGCCGCTCGGCTCAGCCCCGTTGGACCATCCAGGTGCCCTCCTCCTCGTCGTCGACGCGTACCTCGAGTTCGCGGACGCTCATGCCCGCCTCCCACAGCTCCCGGAAGCGTTTCATCCGGTCCTGGACGTGGTCCTGACGCGCGATCAGCCTGGTCCTGACGTTGACGTCGCGCAGGTCCTGGTCGATCTCGAAGGACGTCTGCTCGTCGTAGACGATGAAGTCGTTGGTGGTGCCGCGCTGGAGGTGCGGCGGCAGTTCGGGAAGGACCGCCACGCGCACCTCGATGTTCAGCGCCTCCTGCTCCTCGCACAGCCGCAGCAGCCGGTCGTCCAGTTCCCGGGCGCTCTCCAGCACGAAGACCCGGCGCACCGGCACCCCGCGCTCCTCGATCGCCTCCTGCTGGGCCTGGAGGTACCGGCTGGCGGGCTCGCTGTTCCAGAACTCCCGGTCGACGGAGGTGCTGGTGGCGCAGATGGTCTGCTCGGCGGCGCGGGTGAGGGAGAGCATCCAGTCGTGGTTCTCGCCGGCGCACTCGGCGCTGAGGTTGGTGAGGTCGGTCATGTGCCCGACCACCCGCTTCATCTCCAGGCGGACGAACGTGTACAGGATCGAGGGTCCGGGAGCCAGGACCTCGGCGAAGCTCGTGGCCAGTTCGGGCACGCCCTCGGCGCGCACCCGGGCCGGCTGGAGGTGTTCCTCGGCGCTCCGGTCCACCGCCGCGAGGTGGCTCTCGACCAGCTGCCGCATGTCCTCGGTGTGCCGGGTCAGGCCGCTTCTCAGCTCGTCGCCGTACCTGTCCAGGGCGTCCCGCACGGCGGCGTTCTCGGTCAGCGCCCGCTCCGTCCGCCGGGCGTTCTCCTCCATCGACCGGTCCAGGCCGAGGACGTGCTGGACGGCCACCGCGGCGCCGGCGCAGAGGACGGCGGCCATAAAGGGCCGTAACAGCCCGCTCTCCGTGCTCAGCAGTGCGGTGACGCACCAGACGAGGGCGCCGACGACGAGGCCGGCCGACACCCGGCGCACCCACCGCGCCGTGCCGGGCGTGCCTGCCGTGTCCTCGGGCTGGGATGACTGTGCCGTGCTCATCTCGCTTCTCCCCCCGTTGGGATGCGCATCGGATCGGGCTGCGGGGATGTGCGTGCGGGCCCCGGCAGGGGACCGGACCGGACCCGGTCGGGGCCCGGATCAAGGAGTCAGCTCCACCTCCCGGTACAGCGAGCCGATCGCGTGCAGGGTGAGCTGGTCGCGGATGCGCTGCACCAGCGCCTGCCACTGGCGGGTGAAGCCGGGCCGCTCCTCCAGGACCTCCCAGAGCGGGGCCAGGTCCTTCACCACCCGCGCCCGCGGCATCCACAGGTGCAGCAGGTGGTCGACGGCGGGCCGCACCACCCTGACGACGGCGGGACGGTCCTGGACCGCTCCCGCCCTGCCCCGGGCGGGCGGTTCCTGCGATCCCAGAGTGAGGCCGTCCAGCACGCGGACCACGGTGGTGAGCAGCCAGTCGTGCAGGGCGAGATCGTCGCAGAACCCGGCGATCTCGGCGCTGGGGGTGCCCTCGGGCACCCGGAGCCGTACGGTGCGCAGCTCGTCCTCGGCGAGGGTGAACCGCTCGATCGACGGACCGTCGTACGGACCTGCGGGCAGCGCCACCCAGCGGAGCCGGGTGGGGCGGGACCTGAGCGGCGGACGCTGGTCGAGCAGGGGATGGCGCAGCAGCCGGGTGAGCAGCGCGTCGGCGATCAGCCCGACATCGAGTTCGCCGTGCCGCCCGCCGCCGAGCACGCCCTGGGCGACCGTCTCGTGGGACAGCTTCCCGAGCGGCTCGACCACCCCGGGCCGTACCAGGTAGTGGCCCCACGGCTGCCGCTGGTCGGGTCCGTCGGCGGGGAGGCGGAAGTGTGCGGAGGTCTGCAGGACGCGTCCCTCGGTGAGCGCGGCCCGTGCGGCGACCGTGCCGACCGCGCGGACTCTGGCGCCGTTGGCGGTGGGCAGGGGGCAGTCGACGCCGGTGAGGATGTCGGGCGACCGCGCGTACAGGTTGGGGCGCTCGGAGAGCAGGACGCGTTCGTCGGCGCGCAGCCCGAGGAACTGGGCGGCGGCCCGGATGTCGAGGGCCTGCCGGGTCGGCAGCAGGCAGGTGCGGACCTCGCCGCAGGCGAGTACGGCGCGCGGTGCGCTCTCCCCGGGCCCGGAGTCCCCCATGTCACGGCCCCGCGTAGAAGACGTAGGAGATACGGTCGGCCACCGAGTCCGGGACGGTCATGTCCTCGCGGGCGGACCGCTCGGCGACCTGGCGCAGCGCCCCCCGGTCGACCTCGGTCTGGTCGAGTATGACGCGGACGGCGTGCTCGACGGGGAGGAACCGGTTGGGCATCACCGAGCAGGTCCGGTAGGCGGCGAACGGGTCCGCCCGGGGGTTGAGCCGGACCAGTGCGGGCAGTTCGTCCCAGTCCTCGGGGAAGCCCGAAGCGGTGTGCGGCTGCGGGACGAAGACGGGCTCGCCCTCGTTGCGCAGCAGCCCGAGGCGGGCGAGCTGCCACACCGCGGCGAGGAAGGGACAGGAGAAGGTGCGGTGCCCGTCGGGGTCGTCGCTCCACAGCTCGACGTCGAGGAAGACGGAGTGGCGGCGGGCCGCGGTCTCCTTGGGCGGCTGCCAGGCGGCGGCCGTCTTCATCGCCTGCGGGGCGCGTGCGACGGGGCTGCGCTCGCCGTTGGCCAGCCAGCCGGTCTGCGCGGCCGGCGGACGGTTGCCGTAGCTGCCGGGCGGCGGCGACTCGACGATGCGGCCGGCCACCGCCTGGGCGAGGGGCACCTTGCCGGTGACGGCGCAGCCGGACTCGCGGGCCAGGTAGTCGATGGTCAGACCGGCCCGGTCGGCCTCCGCCAGCAGGAGCGGGACGAGTTCGGCGGGGCTGGAGAAACGGGTGAAGTAGTCGTCGATCAGGAAGCAGGTGCTGATGCGGGGGCGCCTGCCGCCGGGCCGGGCCGCCGCGGCGGCGGCGCGCGCGGCCTCCGCCCAGGGTCGTACCTGGGCGAAGTGCTCCCGCAGGCGCTGCGGACCGGCCTCGAAGTCCTCCATGTAGAGGTGGCCCAGCTCCAGGGAGAGGTGCGACAGCGGCACCGCCTGGGTGCGGGGTTCGGCGGTGGTCTCGCGGAACACTGCCTCCGTCATGGCCTCCCCCAGTACGAGTCGTCCGTCAGCCGCAGGGCGATCTCCTCCAGGGCCTCCAGGGTCTCCTTGTTGGCGATCTGGGTGGAGAGCACGTCCTCCTCCGTGATCAGCTGTTCGCGCCACTGCAGGATGGGCTCCAGCGGTACGACGCCGAGGACGACGCTGTCGCCGATGCCGTGATCGGCGGCGAGCCGGCGCAGCGCCTCGTCGCAGGCCTGCATCCAGGCGGCCTGCGCGGGCGTACCGTGGGACCACAGCGGCGACTCCGGGTCGGGCACGGCGGCGCGTACGAAACGGATCGCGCCCCGCAGTGCCTCCTCGTCGTGCCCGCGCTCCACCCCGCCCTTGATGATGCCGTGTTCCTTGTGGACCAGCCCGGCCGCGGCGATCACGTGCTGCCGGGTCCAGCGGTGGAAGACGAGCCAGCGGAAGGGGACGTTGCGCATCCGGGGGTGGGCCGTGGCGGCCAGGACCATGTCGACGGCGTAGCTGCGGCCGGCGCTGAGGTCCACCACGATCACGTCGAACTCGCCGTTCAGCCGCAGCAGCAGGTCGATGCACCGTTCCAGGGCGTCCTCGCCGGTGGCGAACTCGCCGCCGCCCGCGTCGCCGGGGAACAGGACCAGGCGGCCGGACTGGTTGGGCCGGGCCCGCAGCAGGGGGTGCTCGGTCTGCCGCCAGACGTCGATCCTGGCGGGCTCGTTGACCTCGCCCTCCAGGTAGGAGTGCAGGCCCCTCTCCTCGGTGCCGCGCACCACGCCGGGCACGTCGAAGACGGCGGCGGCCGTCGGCGAGCCGAAGTCGAAGTCCACGTAGGCCACGTGGTCGCCGGTGAGGGCGCGCTGGTAGGCCAGATTGGCGCTGGTGACCGAGCGGCCCGTGCCTCCCTTGTCGGAGGCGGCGAAGACGAGCACGGTTCACACCTCCTGCGCGGCGGCGCCCCTGGCCTGGGCCAGGGTGTCGAGTTCCTGGAGCACGGGCAGGGCCAGGGCGAAAGCCGTGGCGGGCCGTTCGTCGACCAGGCTGCGCGCGTGGTCCAGGCGGCTTTCGATGCTGCGCATCGCCCGGCTGCGGCTTCCGTCGGCGGCGGCGGACGCCTCCAGCTGTTCCCTGCCGAACAGGTGGGTGGCCTCGCTGAGCAGCTCCCGGGCCAGCTGGGCGAGTTCGGGGCTGCGGATGGGCTGCTGCTCGTACAGGTTGCGGGCGGCCACCAGGCACTCGGTGACGCGTTCGGTGATGCTCCAGGACAGGCGGCGTCCGGCGCCGCGCGCGTCCGGGTAGACGACCCGTACGTCGTCCCAGAGGCCGGCGCCCTCGCCCTCCTCGATCCGCCGGTTCCACAGGTGTTCGAATGCCTGCTCGGCCAGGCGCAGCAGACGGTCCTGTGCGCCGATGTTCCGGGAGAGCTCGGCGAGCTGGACGATCCGTTTCAGGAGCTGGGCCGAGAAGTCGGTCATCCGCCACTGGAGCAGTCCGCCGGAGCGCTCGGATCCGGCGAGCGGCATGGTGACTCCCGGGGTGTGCAGCCGGATGACGGGATCGTCCCTGGTCATCCGGCTGGTGACCCGGCCTCGGTCGGCGAGGCGCTCCATGATGGCGACGGTGCGGGTGAGGTCGTCGTCGGTCGCCTTCCGGCGGATCAGGTCGTGCACGAGGATGGCCGCGACGGTCAGGGAGAAGTACTCGGACTCCAGCCGCAGGCCGGTCGTCTGCCAGGGGAGGTCCTCCAGTGGCCAGCGGTCGGTGCCGAACCGGGCGACGGTCGACCAGTACTGCTGGCTGAGCTCCCAGCGCAGACGCAGCGCCTCGGCGAGTTTCTGCTGGTCGGCATCCAACAGCCCCAGGGTGAGGGTGCGCTCGGAGAACAGGTCCTGGATGCCGTCCAGGGCGACCACGGTGAAGTACACGTAGGGCAGCCGGTCGGCGATGCCGTCGGGCTGGCCGGGGATGTGGACGTCCAGGTCGGTGACCTTCGGCGCGTCCTGGACCACGCCCCAGGCCCAGCCGCACTCGAAGAGCTGGGTCTCGTCGCGGATGCTCTCGTCGACCTGGATGCCGCGGGTGAGGCTTTCGATGATCGTGGCGCGCAGGGGGCGGAACCTGCGGGAGAACTGCTGGAGGACGGCCCGGTCGGACTGTCTGCGCTGCCCGATGACCTGGATGAGCCGTCGGCCCTGTTCGGACTCGGCGTCGAAGACGTTGACGGTGAAGGAGCGCAGCAGGCTGATCATCGCCGCGGTCAGCCGGGTCTTCGTGGCATCCCTCAGTTCGACGACCGCCTTGCGTACCTCGGGGCGGGTCGTGGTGCCCTCGTACACCTTGAGGAAGCCGAGGGTGGCGAGGCAGAGGGAGATGGACATGGAGTAGGAGTCCACCACGCCCAACTGGCCCTGCTCGTGCGTGAGTTCACCTGCGGGGTCGGCGGGTTTGAAGTAGTGCCCGCCGGCGAAGGTGGGGCTGTCGTCCGGACCCGTGTGGGTGCGCATGAACTGGGTGAGGGCGGTGACCAGGTTGGGCGGGATCTCCAGCCGGCTGCCGACGCCCTCCAGCGCACGCAGGACGTCCCGCTCGGTGGTGTCCGGCTGGTCGAGGCGGAAGGCGGGGAACTCCGTGGCGGGGTACAGCAGGCAGAGCAGCCGCTCGGCGTCGGCGACGCTGCTCAGCCCGTCGGTGTCCCCCCAGACCAGCTTCCCGTCGTCGAACGAATGGCGGGCCGTGGCCCGCCAGATGTCCAGAAGATGCTGGCGTGGCTTGATCTGCATCCCCGCACCCCTCGTACAGATCTCGTTGCCCTGTGTGCAGACATGGTCCCCGCTCCTACGGGTCGGCAATCGCCGCTACGGGACGGCAATCTCCGCATTCCGCCGCCCCAGGGCGAGAAGGATTCCCTCGTGTCCCGGCCGCACCACGTGGTGCAGATCGTGGATCTCCAGCTCCGAGGAGAACGGCTCCAGGCTCTCCCTGGCCCGGTCCTCGTTCACCCGATAAGCCGGGTAACGGTGTCCGCCGACACGGTAGCCGACCGACTCCTTCATGAACGCGACGGCGAACGGCGCTCCCTCGTTGAGCGCGTTCATGAAGCACCGCACCCCGCGCCGGAACTCCTCGGGGCACTCGGACATCGAGTCGGCGACGAAGAACATGGTTCCGATGTCCCAGCGCCGCTGTCCGTCGAGGTCGAACAGGTTGGCCCGCTCCACCCGGACGACCTCGCCGACCCGGCTCCCCGGGTCGGTCCCGCGGTAGGCCGGGGCTTCACGGAGTACGTCCCAGAACGCGTCCCACGCCGTGTCGAGCCCTCCGGAAGAGATCTGCTTCTCCAGGTACTCGACGTTCGGCTGCGCGTACTCGAGCAGGAGGATCTTTTCGCACCAGGGCAGCATGGACAGCGCGGGATAGAGGTTCGCACCGGCGCCGACGTCGACTCCCCGCGCCGCATGCGGGACGGCCCCGGTGAAGCAGCTGCTGAAATAGTCGCGCAGCAGCCGCACGATCAGCAGATCGACTTCGAGCGGGGTCCGGTAATTGTTGTCGACATACACCTCTGGATCGAACTTCGACCACGGTGCGTCAGCGTTACGATCCATAGTCACCCTGCCGCGTTCCATTCGTTTCCGAGCAAGTCCGTGTGCCGTGTACGCGAGCCCTGTGGACGTCGGCGAAAAACGGCGACGCCGTTCCTCGCACGGTAAGTCACGAGGGGCCGCACAGACAGCCGGGAACACGCCAGTCCTCATGTGCCGGGTGCATTCGGGCGCACGTCAGCACACCGGGGAGCACACCTGAAGTCCCCCTTGCACATGGGGAGTTGGGCGCACACTCTAGTCAGAACGAGCCACCGGCCGCCACACCGACCTTCATTCGTTCGGGTGTGGCGCCCGTGTTCGTCGAGTTGACGTCCGCACGTCCTGACTGGGGGTGGCATGACCGCGGACCCGCTGGAACGCTCCTTGGACCGCCACGAGCAGCTCAACCGCCATGAGCAGCTCACCGGACCGGCGCCGCCCCCGGATCCCCGGCCGCCGGTCCTGCGGACGGCGCGGGAGTCCGACCTGCCCGAGTTGCGACGGATCGACGAGGAGGTCTTCCAGGAGGTCGCCTACCCCGGCTTTCTGCTGCGTCAGCTCTACGACCTGTACGCCGGGCACTTCCTGGTCCTCGACGAAGGCGAGGGCCGCCTGCGCGGCTATGTGCTGGCCGCCACCACGGCACTCGGCAGGGACAGCTGGATCCTCGGCCTGTGCGTGACCCACGACCGCCGCCGGCACGGACTGGGCCGGGAGCTGATGGTGGAGGTCCTGGCCCGGCTGCGCGGGAGCGGGGTCGAGAAGGTCCGGCTCACCGTGGAACCCGCCAACCGCGCCGCGACCCTGCTCTACCGTTCACTGGGCTTCCACCCGGAGGAACCCGACGCGGGCCTGCGCCGGGACTACTTCGGCCCCGGCCTCGACCGCCAGGTGATGTGCCTGGAACTCACCCGGGGCCGCTGAGCCGCTCCCACGGCGCCGAGGCGGTCCCGGCCGCATGACACGACCCCGGCCCCGACACCCCGTCCCCCTCCCGCCGTGCGCGCCCCGGGTCCCGTGCGGAGGTCCTCGGTCAGGAGGGTGTGCGGGCCGCTGCCAGCAGGCGGGTCACCTCGTCCGTGTGGATGGTCAGAGCCGCGCCTACGGTGGTGAGGGTGTCGTGCTCGGCGGGGGTGTAGGGGCCGTCGGCCAGGGCGATGCGGGCGGCCTGGAGAAGGATCGACTCGCGGCCCGCGGGGGCCAGGTGCGGGGCCAGTGGGTCGAGGGCCTCGTGCAGCTCTATGGCCAGGCCCGCGCCGCACGGCCGGTCGTCGTGGACGCGCCCGGTGTCCGCGGCCAGTGCCTCCACCAAAGCGGCCAGCCGCTCCTCGGTGCAGTCGGCGAGGCCGGCCGCGCGGACCGCGGCCACGGCGGTCTCCAGGGCCGTACGGGAGCAGGTGCCGCCCGCGCAGAGCACGGCCAGGGCGACGGTGTGCACGGCGTCGCGGAGCATCGCCGAGAAGCGCGTCGTGGTCGGGTGGTCCAGGACGTCCGTGCCGAAGTGCCCGCCGCAGGCGGCGCACTCGACGACCGGTACGGCCACTCCGCGCGGCAGCAGCGGCACGCCGAGGACGGTGAAGCGCCGGCGGCCGCTCAGGCGCTGGTAGTTGCGGTCGCCGCCGCAGCCGGGGCAGAAGAACTCGCCGTCGCCGACCGGGGTCCACGCGGTACGGGTGCCCAGCATCCGGGCAAGCCTGGCGGCACGGCCGTTTCGTCCCCGTACTGGCAGCACGTCGCACCTCCGTAACCGCACGGCAACCTCGCCGCACTGGCGTGATGTTAGCCACATCGGTGAGGCGGAGTCAGCACCCCGGACGAGACCTTCCCGTGACCTGCACGAACGGATGGCCGGTATTCGACGGGCGCACGACGGGCGCACGACGGGCCCCCGGCCGCCTCGACAGGCGGCCGGGG
>NZ_QFDQ01000267.1 GCF_003270085.1 Streptomyces triticisoli
CCAACGGTACGTCTTCTGAGTGAAATGTCAATGAAGCAAACGGAGTTGATTACAGGGGTGGGCGGCGAGCAGGGAATCTGCCGTGAGCCAGGAGCCAGAACCGTTCCCGGGACCGGAAAGCGAGGATGCGGCCTGGACTGGTGTGCGGCGCGATGCCAGGGAGGGGCGTTCGCAGCATGGCAACGGGACCTGGTTCTGGCGTGAGGGCTGTCCAGTTCCACAACACGCGGGATCCCAGGTCCCGATGGTGCGCTTCCGTACACCCGAGGTGGCCTCGCCGGGCAAGTTGCCTGGTAGGAGCTGTGACTGTATGGCGCATCGGGCGGGGAAAGCGGCCGATGGCACGCAGCGGGAACGTGCGTACTCCTCGGATCTGAGGAGCCGTTGTCGTACCGATCATGGCGAGCGTGGGTTCGATTGCGGCGGCTCGGTCGGGTGATCTTCCCGTGGCAGGGGCATGAGGGCAGGGCCTCCCGCACAGCTCGTGGGTGTCGAAGTCCATGAACAACAGGAGGCCCTGGTACCGCAGTCTCCCGTGTCACTGCCCGCTGGGTCCAACTCGGTTGCGCTGTCGTGTGATTGCCTCGCACATGTGTACGGCAATGCCGCCGACCGGCCGCACAGGCGCCCGAGGTATCCGTCGGACATGACGGACGCGGAGTGGGCCGAGGTCCGCACGTCGCTGCCGGTGCCGGGATGGCTGGAGGGCAGGGGTGGCCGGCCGGAGGGCTCTTGCCGCCGGCAGATGGTCGATGCGGTCCGGTACCTGGTCGCGGGCGGTATCACGTGGCGGGCGATGCCCGCGGACTTCCCTGCGTGGGACCGGGTCTACGCGTTCTGGCGGCGCTGGCGCGACAAGGGCTGGGTCCGTGAACTGCACGATCGGCTGCGCGACCGCCTCCGGACTGTGGCCGGCCGGGATCCGGAGCCCACCGCGGGGATCATCGACGCGCAGTCGGTCAAGGGCGCCGCGTCGGTGCCGGTCGCGACGCGGAGGTACGACGGCGGGAAGAAGGCGAACGGACGCAAGCGGCACATCGTGGTGGACACGCTCGGGCTGCTGTTGGCCGTGACCGTCACGGCGGCATCGGTGACCGACCGGGACGCCGGCCGGGATCTGCTGGCCCGGCTCGGCGAGCGGCACTGGCGGATCATGCGGGTGTGGGCCGACGGCGGCTACACCGGACAGTTGGTCGACTTCGCCCACCGCGTCCTGCGGATCGCGCTGACGGTGGTCAAACGCAGCGACGACGTCTCGGGGTTCACGGTGTTGCCCAAGAGGTGGCTAACCTGCGCGTTTCATTTGCCGCGGCGTCCAGATCTTGATCCGAAAAGCGAAAGTGCCTTCTGAGCTGGGAAGATGAGGCTTGTCGAAGGTCTCTGTCATCCCAGCAGGAAGGCACTTTCTGCGTGCACACCACCGCCTCGCGCCCCAAACTCGTCGTCTCGGCCGACGGCCACGGGGTGGTCAGCCATGCCGGGTCCCGTCTGCTGGCCGATCTCGCTGATGCCACCGGTCTGACCGCGGCCTTCACCGACGGGCTGCGCCCGCTGCGGCGACGTGGCACCGGACACGACCCGGGCCGCATCGCGGTCGACGTGGCGGTGATGCTCGCCGACGGCGGCGAAGCCATCGACGACCTGGCCCTGCTGCGCGACCAGGCCGAGGTCTTCGGCCCGGTGGCCTCCACCCCGACCGCCTGGCGCCTGCTGAACGGCATCGACCACACAGCACTGGCAGCACTGCGTACGGCCCGATCCGCCGCGCGCGAGGTCGCCTGGCTGCAGGCCGCCGAGGCCAACTGCGGCATACCCGCGGCCCAAGCCGGCGGGCGCGACCTGACCGGGCTGATCCTGGACATCGACGCCACCCTGGTCACCCGTCACTCCGAGAAAGAGCAGGCCGCCCCGACCCACAAGCGAGGCTTCGGTTACCACCCGCTGCTGTGCTTCCTGGACAACACCGGCGAAGCCCTGGCCGGACTGCTCAGGCCAGGCAACGCCGGCGCCAACACCGCCTGCGACCACATCACCGTCCTCGATACGGCCCTGGCCCAGATCCCCGACACCCACCGCCACGGCACCGACATCCTCGTCCGCACCGACAGCGCCGGAGGGGCCAAGGCCTTCCTGGATCACCTGCGGAGCCTGCGCGCCCGGGGCATCCGCACCTCCTTCTCGGTCGGGCATCCCGTCACCGAGCCGGTCCGCCGGGCGATCCGGTCCCTGCCCGAACACCTCTGGCATCCCGCGCTGGAACAGGACGGCACCCTGCGCAAAGGCGCCAAGGTCGCCGAACTGGCCGGCATGGTCGACCTGGACGGCTACCCCGACGGCACCCGGATCATCGTCCGCCGTGAACGCCCGCACCCCGGCGCCCAACTGTCCCTGTTCGACCTCGACGAGGGCATGCGCCACCAGGTCTTCCTCACCGGCACCCCCTACGGCGAGGGCTCCCTGCAGCATCTGGAGGCTCGGCATCGCGCGCACGCACGCGTCGAGGACCGCATTCTCCCCCAGACTCCGTCCGGGGGTACCCCCAGCGGAAAGACCACCGGCTTCGGCCGCTTCCCCTCCCGCCATTTCGCCCTCAACCAAGCGTGGCTCGAACTGGCTGGCTCTGACCGCCGCCGATCTGCTCGCCTGGGCGCAGGCCCTGCTGTTGGACGGTGAGATGGCCACCGCCGAACCGAAGAAGCTGCGCTACCGGCTGCTGCATGCCGCCGCCCGCATCACCCGCGGCGGTCGCCGCCTCCGTCTGCGGATCGCCGCGACCTGGCCCTGGGGGCACGAACTCATCAACGCGTTCACCCGCCTCGCGGCACTGCCGCGACCAGCCACCTGACCTGCGGCACTGTCCCTGCCCGCCCACGATTCGAGGAACCCTGGAGCACCCGGCCCGAGCGCCGGGTCCCGGCCATGCCCGCCCGGCAACCAACAACTGAAATCGCAGGTCCACCCCATCAGCACGGCTCAACCATCCGAAGCGAAACGGGGAGGCTAACCTCGTGCATGGAGACGTCAGATGCCATGGGTATCCACTCTGAGGAGGCGATGGTGCTCGGTAGGGGCACGCGTTTACTCGCGGGCGCACTGATCGTGGCCTGCGTGGCGCTCGCCGGCCCCAGTGCACCAAGCGGTGCCCTCTTCGCCGGGTCACTGCCCGTCGAGGCCGTCAGGGATGTCGTACCGAACCGGGTCATGACGTGGAACATCTGCAACCCCTGCGAGGAAAGCAACGTTGACCGGGCAGCGGAGATCGCCACGTATGCGCCCCAGGTCATCGGCCTGCAAGAAGCGTGCGTGCGTGACGTCGAGAGGATCCGGGACTATCTGGAGAACCTTTACGGGCTGGTTTACCACGTCGAGTACGGGATGGTTCTTCGGCATTGGGGCCGCTGCGGGGGAGCGCCGTGGAGGCCGGGGGCCTTCGGCCAAGCGGTTCTCTCGGCGGCACCGATGACAGACCTCGTCCATGTGGAATACCCCGACGGCGGATCCGAGGACCGTGGGTACATGGCAGTCACCATCACTGTGGGCGGCCAGCCCGTCCGGGTCTTCAACACACACCTTGCCCAACGACGTCAAGAGGAAGTCCGAGCAGACCAAACCGGCGTGCTCGCCGCAGACGTCGCCCGGCACGACCGCGCGATCGTTCTCGGCGACTTCAACGCCGTGCCGGACGCCCCCGAACTCACCGGGATATGGGCACTGGCCGCGGATGCAGACCCCCAGTGCCATCCCTCGCCCACCGGCGACTGCAAGCCGACCACCGACTGGCAGAGCAAGTTCGACTACATTTTCCTGCGGGGCATCGTCCCGCTCGAGCACCGTGTGCATCCGACCCCGTACTCGGACCACCACCTGCTGCACACGGACCTGGACACAACTTCATACTCCAGCAGCACTTCGCTGTTGTCCCTGTTCAGGTGCGGTCTGGACGAGTGCAGTGGGCTGATGGAGTGTCAAGGGAGGTCTTCGTGGACCGCCCTTCCATCGTGTGCAGCCGTCGCTGGTAGTGACACCGGTCTGGGCAGCCTCCGGTGGTGATCGGCAAGTGTGCAGCCGAGATCTGGGACCGTGAACTCGAAGAACCCTTTCTGCGCGCCGGCCACCGTTTTGGGCGCATCGAACCGCGTCGGCGGATGCGCGACTACGTTCGCGGTCTGCGCGGCCCGGACGGCCGAAAGAACAGCTGGCAGCTGGCTGAATACGTGGGCCACTCCACCCCCGACCGCCTGCTCAACGGCGCCCGCTGGGACGCCGACGAGATCCGCGCCGCCGGTGGCGCACTCGCCTGGAGCTGTCCACCACCCTGTTCGAGTACCTGGAGATCTTCCACAACCGGCAGCGCAGACACTCCGCCCTGGGCATGCTCAGTCCGGTGGAGTACGAACTGCGCCCAACACCTGTAGCGTGAAATCAGTTATCCCGACTCCACGCAACTTGGGGCAGGCCGGAGCCTCCACCGATCCCGGAGCGGTTCAACATGCTGAAAGACTACTGGAGGGACGCCTCCGAGCGGTGACTCGGACCGGCCGACGAAGCGGAGACTGGCGTTGGCCAGGTCAGCGTCCGCACACGCCCGAACAGGCACAAGGATGGCTGTGGCACAGCCGCGCTGGGAGGCACTGATCATTCGGTGCCTCCTGTGCTAGGGGCCGGGGCGGCTCCGCCCGGCGGAGTGCTGCTCGTCGCATCAGCAGCACCTGGGTGCCGGCAGCAGTGAGTTGACCGTGCTGAGTGCTGGAGGTGACGAATCGGGCTGCAAGGGTCGAACCCGGCCCCCTTGTCCACCATGGTCGGCCCTACCACGAGCCCGACCATGACCCCTTGTCCAGGCCGGCCACACCCCGACCACCGCCGCGTTTCTCCTAGACCACGCTCGCTACCGGCGGCCGTCAGACCGCGGACAAGGGGGGTCCCGTGCACGCTGCTCCCTCGATCACCGCCCACCGAAGGGCGGCCCGAAGCGAAGGAGCCACCGCGATGACCACGAACCGACCACCAGCAGGCGCCCGCCGCGCTGACCGCCGAGATCCTGACGGCGGTCGGGGAACTCGACCAGGACGCCGCCCCTGACGTCATCGCGGCCCGGCTCGGCGACGGACTCGCGCCCGCCCTGCACACGATGGCGAAGGCCCTGCGCGTGCAGGCCGGCGCCCTGGGGGTGCCCGCGGCGGCGGTGGACGACTTCGGCGGGTTTGAGGGGCAGTACGAGCAGATCGAGAAGGTCGCGGCCCACCACGGCAACCACCGCTCGTGATCGTGTTACGAGCTCATACGAGGAAGGGGACGATCTCAATGAAAGCCATTGTGGTAACCGACCAGGCCGCGGGAACGGCCGGGATGACGCTGACGGAGCGGCCTGAGCCGCCCACAGCGATCAACGACGTCATCGTTCAGATTCATGCAGCGGGCTTCGTCCCGACAGAGATGGAGTGGCCATCGACCTGGACCGATCGCGCCGGCCGTGACAAGACACCGTCGATCCCCGGCCACGAGCTGGCCGGAGTGGTCACCGCCCTCGGCTACGGCACGACGGGGCTGTCGGTCGGGCAGCGGGTGTTCGGCCTCGCCGACTGGCACCGCGACGGCACCCTCGCGGAGTACGTGGCGATTGAGGCACGCAACCTCGCACCGCTGCCCGGCGACGTCGACTTCACGGTAGGCGCGTCCCTGCCCATCTCGGGCCTGACCGCGTGGCAGGGGCTGTTCCAGCACGGCCGCCTTCAGGCCGGCCAGACCGTCCTCGCCCATGGCGCAGCCGGAGCAGTCGGGACGATGGTGACCCAGCTCGCACGTGAGGCCGGCGCTTACGTCATCGGCACTGGACGCGCCGCCGACCGTGAGAAGGCGCTCGACTTCGGCGCGCATGAGTTCGTCGACCTCGAGAACGACGCGCTGAAAGACGTCGGGGGCGTCCATCTGGTCTTCGATGTCATCGGCGGCGACGTCCAGAGGAGCTCTGCGGCTCTGACCAAGACCGGCGGGACGCTGGTGTCGGTCGTGGGCCCGGTCGAGGCCCGCCCCGCTGATGGCCTGGCGATCGATTTCGTTGTCGAGGCCGATCGCACCCAGCTGGGTGAGATCGTGCAGCGAGTCCGGGACGGGCGGCTGCGTACGAACATCGGAACCACCGCGTCCCTCGACAACGCGGTTGCAACCCTCAACTCAACCGAGCGACGCAAGGGGAAGACAGTCATTCGTGTACGCCCGTAGGGAGTGATGGCCACACTCTGAGCAGCTCCGAAGGCGCTTGTACGCCCATGAGATCCGAGATCAGCGCGCCCCGGTCGCCGCCCTGAGCGACGAACCGGCCGCTGTCCGAGGCGCTTCATCAGCTCGGTCCAGGCACGTGCGATGCGCTCGGGACCCCAGCCGGTCGTGGTCGGCTTGGGAACCGCGCGATCCGACCGTGTCGGCTACGTGGTCGTGCGCTCCTGCTCGACCTGGGCACGGAACGCGGCCTCCTCCTTGCCCACCGCCGCGGCTCCGTCGAGTACGGCGTCGATGTCGGGTTCGGGGATCACCACCGCGCCGGAGTCGTCGGCGAAGACGTACTGCCCCGGGTGCACGCCCACCCCCGCGACCACGACCGGCACGTTCGCCTGGTACGGCGTGATCACATCGCCGCCCCATCGCACGGCCTCCGCGGAACAGTAGGCCGCGAAGGGGTGGGACTGCAGCTGGGCGAAGTCACGCAGCCGTGCGTCGGTGAGCACACCGGCCAGGCCGTAGCGCGTCAGGAGGGAAAGCTTGGTGCCGCCGCCGATGGAGACGTCGCGGTGGCCGTTGCTGGCCAGCACCAGCACCTTCCCCCGGCCACCGTCGGGTTCGACGCCCACCGCCTGCCGGAGCAGAGCGCCGAACGTGTGCGTCTCGGGGTCCATCATCACCGAACAGGAGGGGAAGAAGGAGATCGTGACCGCCGGGCCGAACAGGACCCGGCCCGGTGTCGGAGTGACGAGGTCGTGAATGTGCGCGCGGTGCCGATGGATTCGTCCCAGGGCGTCGACGATGTCCGCGCACGCCAGCGACCGGGCCGCCCGAGCGCGCCGCTTGGCCGCCGCCGCTCGCTCGTCGCCCGGCGAGGCGGGGGTCACGGCAGCTCCAGCATCCGGATCGACATCAGGGTGAGCTGGAGCCGGCGTGGCCGGTCGACGAGTAGCACCTCGCACGCCGAGCACGCCGGACAGCGCACCACCATGCCGGGGCAGCGCAGATAGACCCTGGTCTCGGCGACGCGGTGCCGATCCCCGCACTCGGCGCACTGCAGGACGATCGTGGTCGCGTCCCGGCCCAGGGCCAGCGACATCGCCCCGGCGACGGCGTTGCCGTCCACATAGCCGTCCTCCGGGGGCACCGAGAGGAGGTCTTCCTCTGCGTTCACTGCGGGCCTCCTATCCGAACCTCTCGGTCCTCAACGAGTCGGCGTCCAAGCCGGCGCCGATCAGTCCGCGGGCGGCTTCCTCGACGAAGGCGGTCGGGCCGCACACATAAGCCCGCAGCCGCGGTTCGCGGACACCACCGGGACGAAGCAGCGCGCTCAGCTGCTCGGCTCTCAGCCGGCCGTGCTCGAACCCCGCCGCCCGTTCCCGGGTCAGATGGACGGTGCTCTCCGGCCCGTCGGGACCGCGCAGCTCGTCGGCGAAGATGACCCGGTCCGCGGTGCGCGCGGAGTACACCAGTCGCACCGGTGTGCCGTGAGCGCGGGCGGCCCGCCAGATGGCGCGCATCGGCGCGATGCCGGAGCCGCCGGCGACCAGGAGCAGCGGTACGTCGTCGCCGGGCCGCCATACGAAGTAGCCCCCCACCGGTCCCATGATCTCCAGGGCGTCACCGTCGGCGGCGACGTCGACCAGGTACGGAGACACCTCGCCGTCGTCCACGCGTTCCACGGTGATCTGCGGGGCCTCCCCGGGCGCGGAGGACAGCGAGAAGCTGCGGGTGGCCTGGTACCCGTCCTCGGCGGTGAGCCGGACGTCGATGTGCTGGCCGGCGACATGCCCCGCCCAGCCGGCGACGGCGAGCCGGATGGTGCGCGCCGAGGCGCTCTCACGCGCCGTACCGGCGACGGTGGCGGCTCGCCAGCCGTGAACGGGTCGCACGCGCGGTGGCATGGCTGAACGGTCAGTCACCGTAGTAGCGCTGTTCGAGGAAGGGGTCACCGCGGTGGTGGTAGCCGGCGTTCTCCCAGAACCCCAGCTCGTCCTCGGGCATCACCCGGATCCCGCGCAACCACTTGGCGGACTTCCACAGATACAGGTGCGGCACCAGCAGCCGGACCGGCCCGCCATGTTCGGCGGGGATCGGACCACCCTCGTAGCCCACCGCGACCATCGCGTCGCGGTCCACCAGGTCCTCCACCGGGACGTTCGTGGTGTAGCCGCCGTACGAGGACACCAGCGCGTAGGGCTCGTCGGCCACCCCGGCGTCCTCCAGCACGGCCGCCACCGGAACGCCCTGCCAGGTCGTCCCCAGCTTGGACCAGTGCGTGACGCAGTGAATGTCGGTCGTCAGGTCCACCACGCCCAGATCGTGCAGCGACGCCCACGCGTAGGTCTTCTCCGTGATCCCGTCCGTGACCACCAGCTCCCACGCGCGGGCCGGTACGTGCTGGGTCGGGCCCGCCGTGAGGACCGGGAAGTCACTGGTGACGAACTGCCCCGGTGGGACCGGGCCTTCCGTGCGTCGAGGACGTCCCGTGAATCCGCGCGTGACCATCTGTCGCTCACCACCCATCGTATCGACAGCGTAACCAACCGTGAGCGCTCTCGCCTGCGCCGCGATGAGTGGCCCAGATGCCTCCCCCGCCATCCCGCTGCAGCCGCAGCCGGGGGACAGCGACCGGTCCGCGCGGAACGGGATGCGTGCAGGCTCTTCGCGCGTGCAAGGTGGATACGTCGACGGATGGGACCGCTTCGTCAGTAGTGGCATCACCATCGTCTGCGAACAGAGACTGCCATGCGGAGAATGCGAATCGCCGTTGCCGGCGCGACCGGGAACATCGGGTCCCTCACAGTGGCCGCTCTGGAACGGGCCGGACACGACGTCGTGCGCATCAGCCGCTCGCTCGGCGTGGACCTGCGTACCGGCGACGGCCTGGACGCCGCCCTGACCGGTGTGGAGGCCGTCAACGACGCCACGAGCCACGAGGCGGCCGACCGGGACGAGACCGTGGCGTTCTTCGGCACCACCACGCGGAACCTGCTCGCCGCCGAGGAGCGGGCCGGAGTCCGTCACCACGTGCTGCTCTCGATCGTCGGGGTGGATCGAGCAACGACACTGAGCCGAACGGGTGACGGGCCAAGGCGTTCGACAACCCAAGATCACCCCGTGGCGGGTTTATGCCGTATCTGGGAAGCGGCCGCAATTTCATCAGATGCAGTACTGCGGTCAAGCCGCACAGTGGCAGCGGTTCTGACGTTACCGCAGGTCGATGGGGTTGCGAGACCGCTTCTCCATCCATCGGTGAGATGGTCGGCGTCGGGTGGCGGCGATTGGAGGGCTTCTGAACTGGTCACTTGCCGGGCGATTACTCCTGAGGAGCGGGCCCGGCAGGAGCTGGCGGGTCTGGCGGTGGCGCCGCACGGCTCGATGCGCGGCTACAGCCGGGCGAAGTTCCCTCACTGGGCCCAGCAGGGGGAAGGTTCAACGCCGACTTCCACTACCAGCTCGGGCTCCACCAGCGTGACGTTCAGCTTTTCCTGGCTGCCCCACCCGGCGGAGAACGACCAGCCTGCCCACGGATGACCGCGCCGCCCCGCAGCGAGCAGACCGGCGAACGTCGCACCTGCCGCCTGGGCGAGGGTGGTGGTGCGACCGACGTACTGAAAGCGGCCTCCGTCGTCATACCTGCCGAGCAGCAGCGTGCGGGGAACGGCCAGGGAACCGGTGATCGCGCCGACGATCGCCTCGCTCGTCTCGCGGACCTTGTATTTCTCCCAGCCCCTCGCCGACGGGCGGTAGACGTCGTTCAGTCTCTTGAAGACCACCCCCTCCATCCCGACCGACGCCCACGTCAGCCACTCGCGCACGACATCGGCCTCGGTGGTCGACGGGCACAGCGTCCACGGCGCCGACAGCTGGCGCGCGGCGAACACGGACTCCAGCGCGGCCCTGCGCCGCCGGTACGGCCACCCGGTCGTGTCCGTCCCCGACAGCCGCAGCAGATCGAACGCGACGAAGTGGGCCGGCCACTCCTCCGCCGCCCGGGCCGCACCGACACCACGCCGGGCAAGCCGGTTCTGCAACCGCTCGAACGCGAGGCGGCCCGCGGCGTCCCATACGACCAGCTCGCCGTCCAGCGAGGTCGCCTCCGGCAGCTGCACGGCCCCGGCCACGACCTCCGGAAACGACGGCCCCATTTCGGTGCCGCGTCTCGAGCGCAGCACGACCCGGCCCGCGTCGACGGAGACGAGGGCCCGAAAACCGTCCCACTTCGGCTCCGCAGCACAGCCAGGCCGCAGATCGGGCACGGACACGGGGGTGGCCAGCATCGGCTCCGGCAGCGTCCATGGCACCTCCCATCCCTTCCACCCGCACTGTCCGCCACCCGAGTGACTGCGCATCGCTCGGCGAGCGACGTACAACTCCGCTCGCCAACGACACGAGGGACCCGGCCGCCCCCAAGGGCGTGGGCATGCTGCTGGCCATGACGGCCCCGCTCCGTACCCGCGTGCACGTGATGACCATCGCGGTGCAGGTGTGCGTGGTGGGTAGCGGAGCCTGCCTCGGCTTCCTCCTGGACGGCTGGGTGGGTGCGAGTGCCGCCGGCCTGGGCGCGGGATTCGGAATGCTTGTCCGCCCCCGGCCCGCGGTGACTTCCATCCAGGCGGTCAGGAGCGACGGCTTGCAGAAGTGGTCGCCGACGTGGTCCTCCTGAGCATCGCGACGTACGGGGCTGCGGTCTTCCCACTCACCCTCGATGGGGTGAGCGATGAGGAGCAGGAGGCCCGTCGCACCGTCGTGTACCGGCTCTCCGCCTACGATGGCCTGCCCCACGGTTTCCCGTTCGACCGAAGGACTGAGCCGTGCCCGACCGACCTGAGATTGTCTGCATCTGCGGCTCTACCCGGTTTGTGGACGAGATGCGTGCGGCGAACCGTGATCTGACCTTCGCAGGTGTCATCGTCGTTGCGCCAGGCGAAGCAGACGAGTTGATCACCAACGAGCAGAAGACCGCGCTGGACGCCCTCCACCTGCGCAAGATCGACCTGGCTGACCGGGTTCTGGTCGTCAACCCCGGCGGGTATATCGGCGAGTCCACGAGCAGGGAGATCGCATATGCCCACGCCACCGGCAAGCCGATCTCGTTCACCGATCCCGTCTGACCAGTAGACGCTTCATGGTGCGCGCGGGCAACGAGTCTCGGTCAGCCTCGGAGCGTGTTGCTAGGGCCTGTGTGATGTCGTGATCAATCGGCTGCTCGCAGGAGGTCCTCGAGCCAGATCATCGAGGCACGGAGTTCGAGGCCGGCGAGGTAGCTCTCGGGTGTCTTGTCGAAGCGGGTGGCGATGCCGCGCCAGTCCTTCAGCCGGTTGATCAGACGCTCGACGGTATTGCGTTCCTTGTAGAGACCGGCGTCGTGGCTGACGGGCCGCCCGCCCCGGCTGCCCTTCTTCTTGCGGTTGGCGGCCTGGTCCTTCTTCTCCGGGATGACCGCCTTGATGTGGCGTTTCCGCAGATAGGCACGGTTGGCGCGGGACGAGTAGGCTTTGTCCGCGGCGACCGCCCCCGGCCGGGTGCGGGGCCGGCCGACCGGCAGACGGACACGAACCTTGTTCAGCACGGGGACGAACTGCGGGCTGTCTGCGGCCTGCCCGGCGGTCAGGACGAACGCCAGCGGCCGGCGCCTGCGGTCGGCGGCGAGATGAATCTTGCTGGTCAGCCCGCCGCGGGACCGGCCGAGCAGGGCCTTTTTCAGGCGGAGCCGGTGTCGCCGGCGGACGCGCCGACGTTCTTCCCGCTCCGGCCCGTTTTTGCCGTGCTGTCCGTTGTGTTCCGCCTTGCCGCCCCCTTTTGCCGGGCCTGTTCCTGCTCGGCGGCGGCCTCCTCGAGAGCCTCCATGACGTCCTGGCCGACGAGCATCCCGGCGGCGTCGTGGTGGGCGCGGACGGTCGTGGAGTCCACGCTGACCAGGGACAGGTCTGTCCTGCCCCGGCGGGCGGCCTCGGCAATCAGGCCCTCCAGCAGGGCGGTGAAGACGCCGGCATTCCGCCAGACCCGGAAGCGTCCATAGACGGTCGGCCACGGCCCGAACTCGGCCGGCATCTCACGCCACTGCGCGCTGGTCCTGAACCGCCAGATCACCCCCTCGAACTGATCCCGCAGCCGCCCGGGGTACGGGCCGTACTCGCCTATCGGCAGGAACGGCTCGATCAACTTCCACTGCTCGTCGGTGAGTTGCCTGCGCGTCACGATCGTCATTCCTACCGGGTCCGCCCTCCAGACGGACCCGGATCGGCAGGACTGATCACAACATCACACAGGCCTAGTGGAACACCTCCGCGTCGGCGGGGAGGACCGGTGCCCGCGCATGGCGAGGGTGCGGCCGGTCGGAACACCCCCGCGTCGGCGGGGAGGACATCACGTTTGACGGCGACGGAGTGGAGTGTCGGCGGCCAGTAGAAATTCACCACGTACGGCCAGCTCGATTCCCCACCTGGTAGTCACACTCAGTAGCCTCTGTGCTGGCTCGTGGACCTGGAGCATGAAGGGGTTGTGATCGTGGCACGTACCTGGCTGTCCATCCGGGTGGAGTTGGTCTCCGGGCACGGTGCGGACCTGTGGCCTCGCCCCGGCCGGGTCTTCGCCGCCGCGCGCTCGCACTCCTTCGCCCAGTTCGCCACGGCCATCGACCTCGCCTTCGGCCGCTGGGACCTGGCCCACATGCACCTGTTCACGTTGTCCGACGGCACCCGGGTCAGCCCCCTGGAGTGGTGGGACGACGAGGCCCCGGACGGCACCGTGGATGGCCATGCCACCAAGCTGAGCAGGCTGCAGGCCGGCGAGCAGTTCGCCTATGTCTTCGATTTGGGCGACGACTGGGCCCACCTGTGCACGGTGGCGGAAAAGTGCATCGATCCTCTCGACGAACTTGGCGAGGCACCCGACCGCCCAGTTCCCTACTGGGGCTGGGGCAGCCTTCCGGACCAATACGCACGCCGCTGGGACGGGGACGACGGGGAGTCACCGATGCCCAAGCGGCCAGCCCGCGGGCTCAGCGACCTGCCTCCGATCCTGCCGTGGTGGGGCGAGCACCGCCGGGGATGATCTCACGCTGCGTACACGAAGTGGCCGCCAGCGGGGAATCGAAATGGCCACGGTGGGGAGCTGAAGTGGCCGCGACCGGGTAAATCTAAGTGGCCGCTGGCAGTGGAGATCAACGAAACACCCCCGCGTCGGCGGGGAGGACGGGCTCCTCGCCAAGCGGCGGCTGGACGGCCACGGAACACCCCGCGTCGGCGGGGAGGACGTGGCGCCAGCGGCGAGGTCGGCGACGGCGGAGGCAGCGGCGGTGCTGGGCAACGCTCCGCTCGGCGGCCTCGCCGAGGTTGCGCCAGAGATGCCACCGGTCCGCGACCTGGACCGCCTGCGGGGCTCCGGCCGTAGCGCCCTCGGCGAAGAACGGCGCCCGGTCCCGGCACACGACCTCGACGCCGGGCCGATCGGCGAGCCAGGCCGCCAGGCTCGATGCCTCCCGGTCGGGCAGCAGGTCGACAGGACGGCGGGTTTCGACGTCGACGAGAACGGTGCCGTAGTGGCGGCCCTTGCGAGTGGCGTACTCGTCAACGCCGACCACACGCGGGGCGGGCACCTCCGGGTCGGGAAGGGCGCCGACCAGGCGCAGGACGGTGCTCCGGCTGACGGAGACCCCGAGCGCGGAGCTCAGGCGAGCGCCGGCCCGGCCCGCCAAGGCGAGACCGACCGAGGCCAGCGTCGAGCGCAGCCGCTCGGTCCGTTGACCGTGCCGACGGGTCAGGCCGGGTACCTGCTCGACGAAGGTGCGGCGTGCGCACCCAGAGTTCCCGCAGGTGAACCGGCGGACCCTCAGTCGGAGAACCACGCTTCGTCCGGCGCTCGGCACATCAGCGGGAAACCTCAGGTAGGAACCGTGAACCCGGTTCGACCAGACTTCGCACGCCGGGCAAGCGGCACCGTTCGCAGTGCATTCGGCGTCGACGCGCACTATCGCAATGCTCACGTCCACCGACAGCACCGCGACGTCCGTGATCGGAGGGAACAACAGCTCCTTCAACCGGAGCACGATCTCTTCCACGGCCCCGAACTGTCATCCCAACCGCTTTGAACATGGCTCATTTTCGGGCGGCTTCACCTCCTGCCCGGAAATGCTCATCCGTCACGCAGCGTAAACGCGTCACAGAAGTTGAGCCAGAGCCGAAACTCGTGAACATCACCCGACCGTGGATCTGGGTGCCTCCCAAACCCATGAACAGCTGACGGCACTACTCGTGAATAAAGCCAACCAGCGCGCTCCAGCGCTGGTGTCAGGGCGGTGAGCTGGGGGTTCGCCGTGCGGTGTGGGGTGGTGGTGACATCGGGATGCAGTTTTGCGGTGACGGCTCGTGAGGTTGCTGCAGGTCGCGGCGTGTCCTTCCGGTGCAGATCCGCAGGAGACGGCCTGGACCGCGCCGTACAAGGGGTGTTGTCCGGGACGATGCTGGCGACCGGGACCAGGCGGCGGGTGCCGAAGGCCGGCGGTTCCTCGAGGCGGACTGCCGCAGGGGACAGGTCCCGACATCCATAGAGGCATCAACAGCCTCCACGACACACCAGGCGTGAGTCGGCGCATATGGCTGAAGTGCTGCTGTACTGCGTGCATCTGCCCGTGCCACGTTCGATCTACGGAGTAACCGGCCACGGGGGAGCTGCAAATGCTGGTGACGGAGTTCAGCACGGAGGTCGTTTCAGCACCGGAGCGGTTCGAACTGTTTACCGAAATCACTGGACGCTCGCACATGCCCAATCGGCTGCGCAGCAATGATCAGGATGACTTCCGTGCCAAGATGCGTGTCCTGGACCTAGGGGAAGTGCAGGTCTCCACGTTGTCCTTCCCACATTTGGAGATCACGCGGACCTCGAAACTGATCCGGCAGTCCGACCCCGAGGCGTACCAGATCAACTACTTTCTCTGCGGGAAGGGAGTTCTCTCCCTGACCGAGCGTGACACCGGCCTGGGCGTCGGTGACCTGGTGGTCATGGACAGCAGCCGTCCCTACCGCGGACACGTCCACGCCATTCAGGGCAGTTGGTCGCATGTGACCGTGCAGTTCCCTCGTGCGCTGATGCCGCTGCCTGGCAAGACAGTGCAGGCGCTGCTCGGTATCCCTATCGACGGGCGCCGTGGCATAGGCGGGGTACTGGCCCGCTGGCTGGCAGACCTCAACACGCGCGCCCGTGAGTTCACCCCTGCCGACATCCCGACCCTCGGGTCAGTCACCCAGGACCTCCTGGCGTCCGTCGTCGCCCGATTTCTGGAGGCGGAGGAGGGACTGAGCCCAGAGGCCCGAAGGACGGCCCTGCGGGCACAGATCGGCGCATTTATCGAACAGCACCTCGCTGACCCGGCCATGACCCCTCAGGCGATCGCCGAAGCCCACCGCATCTCCCTGCGCTATCTCCAGCAGCTGCTCGCCGAGAGCGACACGTCGCCGGCGGCCTGGATACGCCACCGCCGCTTGGAACGCTGCCGCCTCGACCTGGCCAACCCTCGCCTCAACGCCCGCCCGATCCAAGCCATCGCCGCCCGCTGGGGCTTCACCGATCCGGCACACTTCAGCCGTGTCTTTCGCATGGCCTACGGCATGCCCCCCAGCGATTACAGGGACCAGGCCCACGCACCAACTGCTCCGAGCACTCCAGGTCAGTGATCTGGTAGGGGGCCTGGACTTGGAGAGGCGTGCAGTATGGAGCGTCACCTCCGACCCGGCACGATGCATTCGACGTCATACGGGGTCTTCAAAGTTGAGCGGTGCGGAGATGTCCGCGGGCTCGGCGGGTGGTGACGCAGCGTGTCCGTAGCCGCTGGCTGTCGGCATTGCGGAAGCCGAACGCGTTGCGGGCGATGAGCTTGATCACGCGATTGATACCTTCGCTCTTGGCATTGCTGTGTCCGGTGTCGATGAACGCGGCGATCTCAAGCCACCAACGGTCGACGGTGGCGGCGAGCTGTCGTACCTCGGGGATGTCGGAGTCGGCGCACCTGGTGAGGAACTTCCAGCGTGCGTGGCCGACTCTGTGCGGGTCAGCGCCGGTGCGGGCCAGGG
>NZ_QFDQ01000268.1 GCF_003270085.1 Streptomyces triticisoli
CGCCGTCACGGCCTCGGGCGGGCGACTGGTCGACGGAGTGCACATCTCCACCCGCCGGCTCGACCCGCCCGGCAAGGCACCGGACCTTCCCCGTGATGGTGGACACGCTTCGTTGATCACGCGGCGAGCGTGAGCTCAGCCGCGTGGTGTCGGCGTTGGTAGTCGCCGTAGTCGCGGGCGCTCTGGAGGGTCTCGCGTTTCAGGGACGCGTGGAAATTTTCGCAGGCCGCGTTGTCCGCGCTGGTGCCGATGGCACTCATCGACCCGGTGACCCCCAGCTGGTCACAGAGGTCGGCGAAGGCCCGGGATCCGTACTGGGGTCCATGATCGGAGTGGAACACCGGGCCGTCCAGGCCGCCGCGGGTCGCGGCTTTCGGCATCGTGTTGGTGCACCTCACGGGCGACCGCGTCCTCATCGAGGAGTGGCCGGCGCGCCGGCGGGGCACTTCATGCGCATGATGCTGTTCGACTCCCGGCTTGCTGTGCTTCAGCCGCTGGAGCCGGACGAGGCGGGGGTTACGGTGGATGTGTCGGGCAGCCCCGAAGAGATCACCGCCCGCGTCATGGACGTGCTGCGCGACCTGGAGCGGTCCTCCGCCGCGCAGTAGGTGTCACTCCCCGCCGTAGTTCTCGGAATCCGCCGGACGACCACATCAGGAACACAGGATGCGCAACGGCCGCACGGAAGCGAGGGAGAGGAGGCAGTTGCTCCGCTGGCTGCCTGCCGCGGTGATCACCGGCGCGTTCGTCCTCGACCTCTCCACACTGGGGGGCGTCAACACGTTCCCCGTACTCGCGGCCGCCCCCGGAGCCGCCGCGCCGGTTCTTTCCCTGCGCGGGACGATCGCCACCGGGGTGGCGGCGAACCTCGCGGGGCTGGCCCTGGTGTACCTGGAAAGAGAGCCGACCCGCGCCGACCTCGTCCCGTTCACCAGCCTGGTCCTTCTCACCGTCATCGCAGCGGTCCTCAATGTGCTGCTGGCACGCGACCGGCGGCAGTTGAGAACGAGCCGCGAGGTGGCGGCGGCGGTCCAGCGCGCGGTACTCCCGGATCCGCCTCGTCGGGTGGGACGGCTGGCCGTGGCCTCCCGGTACGAGGTCGCCCATGAGGAGGCCGCCATTGGAGGGGACCTCTTCGCGATTCACGAGACGCCCCACGGCATCCGGATGCTTCTTGCCGATGTGCGCGGCAAAGGGCTCGAGGCGATCCGTACGGTCAACGCCCTGCTCGGCTGCTTTCGCGAGGCCAGCGATCACCGCCCGGACCTGCCGGGCGTCGTCCGGCAGCTGGAGGATCGGATGCAGGCGGGCATCGGACAGGCGACCGGACCGGAAGCCGAGTCGTTCGCCACGGCCGTCGTCGCGGAGCTTCCCCCGGACTACTCCGTGCTGCGCATCGCCAACCGGGGCCACTCCGCGCCGCTGCTGGTCCACGAGGGCAAGGTGAGCCCCCTGGAGCCGACCACGCCGTCGCTGCCGTTGGGCCTGGGCGCTCTCGGCGGCAACGACGTCCCGGTCGACCGGTTCGACCTGCCCGTGGGAGCTACCCTGGTGCTGTTCACCGACGGCATCGACGAAGCCCGCGACGCGGACGGTGCCTTCTTCGACCCCGTTCCGGTGCTGCGCCGGCACCTCCCGTCCGATCCGGACACGGTGCTCGACGCTCTCCTCACCGCCGTCTTCCGGCACACCGGGGGAAACCTGCAGGACGACGCCGCGCTCCTCGCCGTCACCCTGGACGAGTAGCCCACCTTGGCAGGCGCTTCACACGGATGCCACCTCGCCCGCACGTGCCACCGCCTGCGGAGGTCCTCACCCACCGCGGCGGTGTGACGGCCATGCGTCTTGCGAACCCCGCTGGGCGACGAACACCACGCCGAGAGCGCGGATCACAGCGAAGATCCAGAACGTCGGCAGTTCAGCGTCGGCAGGTGCTGTGAGCGGTCCGCCCCGCAGCCTGGCACGTCAGGGAGTCCCACGGCGGTCTCCGCCGCGGTCCAGGTGCGCCCTGATCAGTGCGGCGTCGTGGTCGAGAGCGGCACGGGACCGCTCCTGCCACCTGACCTCCAAGCAGAACCGGTCGTCCGCGGTGCGGGGGAAGACGTGCACGTGGAGGTGGAAGACCGTCTGATCGGCGGCCTCACCGTCGGCGAGGAATACGTTCACTCCCTCGCACGGCAGCCCCGAGCGCCGCAGAGCCCGGGCCAGCAGGTGGACGACGCGGAACAGACGGGCCATCAGGGCCTCGTCGATGTCCTCCAGACCTGCCGCGTGCATCTTGGGGATGACGAGGAGGTCTCCGGGTGCGGCCGGGTGGATGTCCATGAAGGACAGGAGCAGCTCGTCCTCGTACACGCGGCTGGCCGGCACCCGGCCGGAGACGATGCCGCAGAAGGCACAGGACGGATCCCCGGCGAACAACCCCATGGACACAGCATGCGACAGCGGCTCCTGGAGCCGCTCCTGACCGGGCTGACCTGCGCGTGGGAGTGCCGCGTCTTCCTCGGGTGTCCGCCCGGCACGGTGTCTGTCTCTTTGGTGTACCACTGGCGTTGATCGATTACGCCTGGGTCGTGATCTTCTGCTGGGGGTGTTCGTAGGGGATCTGGCCACCGAGGCCGCTGTGGGGGCGATGGTAGTTGCGGGAGTCCTCTTCGGGTGTCCCGCGTACTGCGCCCGTGCCTGGACTCCGACCGTGACGAGGGGCGTGCCAGGTGAGTTCCGCCGTGGGCCCGACGGGCTGCCTCATCCGGGCGTTCGCCCTGCTCCTGGCCTCGGTCGTGACAGGTGCCGCGGTGTGGCGGTGGGCGCTGCCGCGTGTGGCGTTCGCCGCGCTGCGGCTGCCTGGTACTGACCGCCCGTGCGGTGGCGGGTGGCGGGGTCAGGAGCAGCGGAGCAGGGTCATGAACCCGTAGTCCATGTGGAGCTGTTGGTGGCAGTGGAACAGGGACAGTCCCGGCTGGTCGGCGGTGAAGTCGAAGTCGAGGGTCTGGTAGCCGCCGAGCATGACCACGTCCTTGTCCAAGCCGTGGGCGGAGGTGCCGGCGATGTGGGTGACTTCGAAGGTGTGGCGGTGCAGATGAAGGGGGTGGATGTCGTCGGTGGCGTTGCGGAACCGCATCCGGTAGCGCCTGCCGCGCTCGATGTCCAGCACCGGCTTGTTGGTGTCCACGGAGAAGGGGACACCGTTGAGGGTCCAGATGTTGAATCCCCTGTCGGCGGCGTTGCGTTTCTCCACCAGCAGGTCGATCGTGCGGTCGGGCGGGGCGGCGGGGGAGCCGGGACGGGCGAAGTCGCGGTAGTCCCAGGTGAAGTGGGGCGGCACGATCCACCGCGGGGATCCGCTGCGGCCGGCGTACTCCACCACGGTGCCCATGCCGTTCTTACGGTCGTCGTCGGACAGGTCCCCCAGCACCCACACTCCCGGACGGTTCATCTCCACCAGCGCTGAGACGCGTTCGGCGGTGCCGATCCACAGCACCGGCACGCCGGCCGGGCGGGGTACCGGGTTGCCGTCGAGGGCGACCACTTTGAAAGTGTGGCCGGGCAGGGCCAGGCTGCGGATCTCGGTGGCGCTGGCGTTGAGGACGTGGAACAGCACACGCTGCCCGGCCTTGACCTTGATCGGCCGGCCGTGGCCCAGTTTACGGCCGTTGACGCTGAAGGCGCGGTAGCCGACCTCGTAGCCGTGTGGCATGCCCCGGGCCAGCGAGTCGGCCATCGCCTTCTCGCCCCTGCGCTTCAGGTCCGGCACCGGGGAG
This sequence comes from Streptomyces triticisoli, assembly GCF_003270085.1. Lineage (GTDB taxonomy): Bacteria > Actinomycetota > Actinomycetes > Streptomycetales > Streptomycetaceae > Streptomyces > Streptomyces triticisoli. The sequence goes on from NZ_QFDQ01000268.1 coordinate 3,762, forward strand.
CCGGCCAGGAAGTTCTGGGCCATGTCCCCGCCGTGGCTGAGGGCGGGTTCGAACTCCTTCAGTACCAGGAAGACCTCCTGGTCGTAAGCGCCTGGGTCGGCTTTCGGCTCGATGTGGACCGGGCCTGCCTGACCGGTGTAGGTACCCCGGGCCAGGTCACCATGTGCTGCCACATGGGTGTGGTAGAAGCGGAAACCGGCCGGTCCGGGCGTGAACGACAGGCGCCGCATTCCGTGCGCGGGGATGTACGGGGTGCCCTCTTCAGAAGCCCCGTCCACTTCGGCGGGAACCCGTTGGCCATGCCAGTGGAGCAGCTCGGGGGTGCCGGTGTCGTTGTGGACGTCGACCACGACCGGGCGGCCTTCGGTGAACCGCAGCAGCGGACCGGGGAACTGTCCGTTGTACGTCGTGGTGGAGACGATCGTGTCCGGCGCGAGTTCGACGCGCCCGGTCGCGATCCGCACCGTGTAATCCGCCTTGCCCGAAGCATCGGGCAAGGCGGACGACGCCGTGGAGGTACGGGCGGAGACCGCACTGGCGCCGCCCGCGGCCAGCACGGCCAGGCCACCCAGCTTGAGAACATCGCGACGGGTGATCGGCACGGTCTGCTCCTTTCCCGGTCCCAGCACACACCCGGCAGGTGCCGACCACCTGGTGTCACACCGCTTGTGCGGAATTCACCGCATAGGCACCACTAAGAACGATAATGGAAACCGGTGGCGCTGATCGGGGCAACCGCAATACCTGGCGCACCGGAGCTGCATCGCGCACGGCGAGGCTCTGCCGATGGCGGAAACCACCACCTACCGGCCGCCTCCGGCGGCTGCGATCAAGGAAGCGCTCAAGCAGGACCTGCACGACAGCCCCCTGGTCGCCTGCCGAGATGGTCGTCCGCGACGAGACCGACCGGGCCCTGCTGGTGTGCGGCACCGGCCTCGGCGTCGCCATCGCGGCCAACAAGGTCAAGAGCATCCGCGCGGTCACCGCACACGACTCCTTCTCCGTCGAGCGGGCGATTCTCTCCGACAACGCGCAGATCCTCATCTTCGGCCGGCGTGTCATCGGCCTCGAACTGGCCCGCCGCCTGGCCGCCGAGTGGCTGACCTACCGCTTCGACGACACCTCCCCGTCGGCCGTGAAGGTCCAGCCCATGTGCGACTATGAGAACGACGAGGCAGCCGCCTGATGCCTGTCCCCGCACGACCACAGCCACATCGCCGGCGGTACCTGCGCCAGCGCACTCAGGTGCGCGACCTGCTGCGGCTTGTCCAGCAGGAGCAGCAGCCGCCGCCGCTGGTTGACGCTGTGCTCAACCTTGTCCGAGCCTCGACGCCGGGAACTGCTGCAAGCACTGGGGATCTTCCAGGGGGCTACGCCCGATCAGTTGTGGAAGCTGACCCGTCCGGACAACCAGCACGACAAGCTCACGCGGGACAACCTCCTGGATCTGGAGGAGCACCACCTGGTGAGGATCGAATCGGTCCAGGAAGACCAGCGGCAGGTGTGGGTGCTCGCCAAGCGAGGACACGGCGAGGCGAAGAAGCTGCTGGAGCCGAAGGGCATACGGGTCTCCGTCCTGCGCGAGGCGAAGTGCCACCCGATCACCGGGGAGCTGCTCGGCACCGGCTACGACGACCACGCCGCGGCGGTCACCTCGACGGCCGCCGAACTCCACCGCGTCGGGATCGGCCACCGGCTCGGCTTCCAGACCGAGACCGAGACCGAGACCGAGACCGAGACCGGGCACCGGCTCGGCAACGGCTTCGTGCAGCGGGCGGACCTGGTGGTGCGGGCGCCGGCCGTCGGACGCAAGGACCGGGACAGGTTCATCTCCGGCAAGAGCAAGCAGAACGCCGTCAAGGCCATGGTGGTCACGGACGGGGAGGGCCGGGTGCTGTTCTGCAGCCCGGCCAAGCCCGGAAGCTGCGCGGACATCACGCACGCCCGTCAGTTGGGGCTGGTCAAGCTCCTCGCCAACGGGCCCGCGGTACAGATCCTGGCCGACGGCGGCTACCGGGGCCTGGGCGCGCAGACCGGCGGGCGCGTGGTGACACCACCGCACCGCAAGTTCAAGAAGAACGCTCCGGGCTGGTACGAGGAGATGCACGAGCACCAGCGCAAGGCACACTCCTCGCGACGCATCCGGGTCGAGCACGGCATCGCCCACCTGAAGAACTGGCGGGCCCTGGCCCGCCACCTCGGCCGCCGCGAGCACATGAGTGACACCGTCCAAGCCATCGCAGCCCTGCTGTCCCACCAGCAGATTGCCGACCTGACATCGGCACGGCAGACGTGAACCCCGAGCCACGCAGAAGCCCTCGACATCTCACCGCCTACCGTGCATGAACTCGTTAGAGCTCGCAGAGAATCAAGGTGTTGCTTCCGTGGATCTGGCTCGTTGATGTGGTATGGGCATGTCGTAGGAGACTTGAGATCAACTCGCCGTGAGATTCGCGGTGTTGTTCCCACACCTGGACGAGCATCAGCGCCGTCTGCTGATGGGGGCCGAGGCCCGGACCCTGGGGCATGGCGGGATTCGGGCTGTCGCGCGGGCGGCCGAGGTCAGCGAGACCACCGTCCGCAACGGCGTTGACGAGCTGGAAGCGGGTGCGGAGCCGCTGGGTCGGGTCCGCCCCCCCCGGCGGCGGGCGCAAGAGGGCCGCCGCGGTGGATCTAGGACTGCGACCTGCACTGTTGACGCTGGTTGAGCCGGATATGCGCGGGGAGCCGATGTCGCCGCTGCGCTGGACGACGAAGTCGACACGCAAACTCGCCGACGAACTCACCCGGCAAGGCCACCGCGTCTGTGCGGATACCGTCGGTGACCTGCTGCGCGAGGAGGGCTTCAGCCTGCAGGCCAACACCAAGACAATCGAGGGCAGCCAGCACCCGGACCGCGACGCACAGTTCCGCTACATCAACGAACAAGCCCGCGATCACCGGGACGCCGGGGACCCGGTGATCAGCGTGGACAGGGTCTGTACGGTCACGTCTGTCATCAGGTGTCACTTCCTGCTTGAAGATCCACCGTTGACCGCACAGACCGACAATCGTTCCCCATGTCGTAAGTGAGGCGTGTTCCGGGAGGGGGTTTCGTCCCTGGGCATGGGGTCTTCGGGAGTTGC
>NZ_QFDQ01000269.1 GCF_003270085.1 Streptomyces triticisoli
GAAGGGGCGGGGCCGGGGTGGCGTACCCCGGCCCCGCCCCCTCGGCTGTCGGCGGCCGGCCCGGCGTGCCGGTCAGCGGGCTCCGGCTCAGCGAAGCAGTGTGCGAACGTGGCGACCTCACCCTCACACCCCGCAGCGCGCAGCGCGCAGAGTGACGGCACACCACCGCACCGCCCACAGAGAGCATCCGTACGCTCACACAGCGTACGGGGCTTCCTCCTGGCGTGCGCCCCCGTGCGCCCCTCACGGTGGCCCTCATGAACGTGACCACACCCCACGCATCCAGCGCCATCAGGACATTCGCGCAGCAGCTGTCCTCCACCCGTCGCGGCGCACGGCTCGCCCGGCTGCTCGCCGCGGCGGAGTTGCGGGCCTGGCAGGTGTCACCGTCCGTGGTCGAACGCGCGGAGCAGATCGTGGCGGAGCTGAGCGCCAACGCGGCGCTGCACGGCCGGGTCCAGGGCCGTGACTTCCGCCTGACGCTCCGTCTCGACCCGGCGGCCGGCCTGCTGCGGATCGAGGTGACCGACGCGCGTGGGGACCGGCCCCCCTCCGCCGGTACGGACTTCACCACGCCCCCGGACGCGGAATCGGGTCGCGGCCTGATCCTGGTCACCGCCCTGGCCGACCGCTGGGGCACGGAGCCGTATCCGCCCGGCGGCAAGACCGTCTGGGTCGAGTGTGCGTGGTGAGCACATTCGCACAGCCCGCTCGATCGGGTGAAGCCGCCGCCGTTCCGGTACGTCACTCCTCCACGGACGGTATGGCCAACGGTATGGCAACCAAGAAGTACACGGTCACACTCCCCGAGGAGCCGGCCGAGGCCATCCGTGCCGAGGTGGGCCCCGGGGGTTTCAGCCGCTATGTCACGCACGCCATGGAGCGCCAGCGGGAGCAGGACCGGCTCGGGGAGGCGGTCGACTGGTGGGAGAAAGAGTACGGCCAGGTCACCGAGGCCGAGTTGGCCGAAGCCGAGGCAGAGCGCAGGGAGATCGAGCGCCGGCACGCCGAGCCGGCACGTGCCCGGCGAGTGGCCGCAGGAGAACCGGTCGAGCCGACATCCGAGCAACAGCGGAAGGATGCGGCGCGAGGGGGAAACCGCCTACCTGCTGGACCGCGAGGGCCTCTCGCGGTGGGTCCGCGGCGAGCGGCGGACGGGCGTCCGGATCAAGGACGCCCACAGGCTCGGCGTCCGTGTGATGACCACGTCGATGACCTTGATCGAGGCGTACGACGTACGGACCTACCTCCCGGCCCGGCACTGGGCACTTTCCCGTGTTCACGTCGAACCGGTGACCGAGGAGATCGCCCAGGAGGCGATCGGGCTGCTCGAGGAGACCGACCTCCACGGTCACAGGTACGCCATCGACGCGGCTCTCGCCGCCGTCGCCCTGCGACAACCGGGGCCGGTCACCGTCTTCACCTCCGACGAGGACGACCTGCGCAAGCTGTGCGGGGACCGTGTGGTGGTCAGGAACTTGTGAGGACGCCACTCCGGCGCGGTCGGCGGCTTCGGCCAGTGTGGGCCGCACCGTCCGGCTCCAGCACAGCCATCACCTCGACGAGGCCGCCACCGGCCGCATGCGACTCGGCTTCGTGCCGTACGGGCCGGGTGGCGCCCCGTGCCCGGTCGCGGACGCGAAGCACAAGACGGAGAAGCGGGGCGGCCACCCGGATGCCGGCCTGTACCGGATGCCGGCGTACTGCACTGCCCTCGGCCCGGACCAGGCACCGGGGGGATCGCTCGCCGACGCCGAGGAGGTCGTGCGGAGGATGAGGAACGGCCGACGCGGTCCGACGCGGCCTCCTGGTGCGGCTACTTCACTTTCCACTCGCCGGTCTGGTCGGCGAACCCGGAGTCCATGGTGAACTGCACGGTGTCGAGCTTCGCCGCCTTGGGGACTTCGAAGACGATCCAGCCGAGGCCCTTGGCGCCGGGCTTGAGCTTCAGGCCGGAGGACATGGACGGCCCGGCCGTGATGTCCGCGAAGGTGGAGTCGAACTGCTGCCCCTCGCTGTCGGCGACCTGGGCGCCGTTGGACGGGCTGTCGCTGTAGGCCGCCTTACCGGTGTTGACGAGCTGGAACTGCACGCCGACGAGTCGCTTGCCGGAGTCGGGCTCGAGGAACTCGTTGGCCGACTTGGCGGGGTCGGCGACCTTGACGACGGTGACGTCGAGTTGGCTGCCGCTCTTCATGCCCTTCAGAGTGAGGGTGTCGCCGACCTTGGCGACCTCGGGGGCGGCGGCCTTCTCCTTCTTGGCGTCCTTGCCGCTGTCCGCCTTGGCGGTGGCGTTCTCCTTCGGCTTGTCGACGACGGTGCTGCCGGTGTCGCAGGCGGTGAGGGTGAGCGCGCCGATGGCGGCGACAGCGGCGGCGGCGATTCTGGTACGGGCGTACATGGTCCCCCCAAGGACAGTGCTGTGTTGTTCACGACGCGCTCCCGCAGACTTCCGTCGGCGGGAGCTCACGGATGAGCATAGATAGTGTGCGTTGATAATGTCAACGGAGCAATTTGAACTGTTTACGCAGGGATCCGAGGGCATCAGATACACCATGAAGGCACTGGATCGACAGTGAACCGGCAGTGAACCGACAGTGAACCGACAGTGAGGTGTTTCCGCCGGGGAAGGCGGCGGCCGCAAGGGGCTCGCCGCGGCCGGCGCGAACGTCATCGCCGCACCGTGCTGGTCAGCGGCTCCCAGGAGCTCGCCGGTGTTCGGGGGAAGCCCTTCGCGGGGCCGTGAGTCCGTTCGTCCTGATTCTCTGACGAAACGTCACTCGTCGGGTTCGAGCGCGCCGTTGGCGAGGCCGTCCCGGGCCAGTTCGGTGGCCTCGCGGCTCAGTTCGGCGACTTTCCTGGCGTGTTCCTCGAACTCCTGAAGGGCGCGGAAGGCCGCGCCGTACCGGCGCTGCTCGGCGATGTCCATCTGGGGGACGCGTGCGCCCTTGCCGTCGAGGCGGAACGTTCCGCTCGCACTGGTGGACCGGCGGGTGTTGGCCGCACTGCGCAGGAACCCCTGCAGGAAGTCGGTGTCGAGCTGGTCGCTGACGGACACCGGCTCCGCCTCGCCGTACTCGACGAGGCCGGCCCGGGCGAGGTCGGCGACACTGACGGAGGGGCCGTCCGCGGCGCTGTGGCGTTCGCCCGCGGTGAGGGCCGGCAGCAGTTCGGCGAGCACGCGCACGTGTTCCGCCAGCTCGCGCCGCAGCTGCTGGTATTCGGCCGGGTAGTCGCGGTGGGACTCCTCCACGTACCGGCCGGGGGTGAGGTCCACGACGTCGTCGAGCAGCTCGATGAGGGAGACGTCCGCCGTCTGGTCCGGCCGTGCGTCCAGGGGGCCGTCCGGGTCGTTGCCGGTCAGGTCGACCATGCGGACGCTGGTGACCGCGTCGCCCAGGGAGCCCGGACGGCGCAGCTGCCAGATGTGCACGGGCAGCGCGTGCGAGGCGGCCGTGCCCGACGGCAGGGCGGTGACCTGGGTGAGGATGCCACGGCGTACGAGCTCGGCACGGATACGGCGGCCGGCCTTGCGGTAGGCGACCGAGGCGGGCATGACCATCAGTATCCGGCCGCCGGGGGCGGTGTGCGCGTACGCGTGCTGCAGCCAGGCGAGTTCGCCCTCGGCTCGGGACGGGGTGCCCAGTTCCCACCGCGGGTCGAGGAGAAGCTCCTCGCGGCCCCAGTCGGTGCCGCCGACGGGTGGGTCGCAGACGACCAGATCGGCTCCGAGGCCCGCCCAGCGGTCGTCGCGGAGGGAGTCCCCCGCGACGATCTCGACGTCGGTACGTCCGGTGAGGTCGGCGCGCAGCTGCGCGAAGCGGGCGCTGCGGGTGTCCACCTCCTGGCCGAACCGCCGCGGCCCCCGCTCGGGGCCGACGGAGAGCAGGAGGGTGCCGATGCCGCAGGCCGGGTCGAGAACGGTGGCGTCGGCGGCGACTTGGCCGGCCAGGTGCCGTACGGCCCGGACGACGCGCGGCGAGGAGATCTGGTCGGATCCGGCACGGCGTACGGAGTCGGTGAAGCGCTCGGCGAGAGCGTCGGCCACCTCGCCGGGCGAGCCGCTGTCCGCCAGGCGCCGGGCCAGGCCGGCGGCGTCCTCCGGGAGGGCGGCCGGCCTCTTCGCCCGGGTGTCGGCGAGGACCGTGGCGACATCGGCGAGCCCGGCCACCATGTCGTCGCCGTAGGCTCCGCGCAGCACCTGCCAGAGCTTGACTTCCTCCGAGAGGTCCTGTCCCTTGCGCTGCTTGTCCAGCCACGCCTGGACCTCGGCAAGATCGAAGAGCGGACTGTTGGCGCTTCCACCCGTCGGCGCGGGGAAGTCGTCGTACCGCCGCCGCCAGTTGGACACCGCGGCCCGGGTGACGCCCGCGAGCCGCGCGATCTCGGAGCCGGTGACCAGAGGACCGGCTGGTGGGGCGGCGTTGTCCGTCATGCGGACAACCGTACACGGCCTCCGTCCCCCCATCAACGAAAAACGCGTTGACGTGGTACACGTCCGGCAAGGTTCCCTCACGTGTACTTCGCCCTTTCCTGTTGGAGGCCGGCGCGTACGTCCGGTTCCGTGCCGGCCCTGGTGCAGAAGGGGCTGTTGGTCCCTGTCCGGAGGGTCGGGCAGGGACTGTTCGGCCCTGTCGGGACCCCGTACCGATCCGGTGATCATTGGGCGGCGGCCGGGAGGGTGCCGGTCCGGTTCCCCGGCCGGAGCACCTCCGGGGCGTCGTTCCAACGATGAAGAGAAACAGATCGGGAGGCACCGTCCGGTGGACGAGGTGCGGATACAACAGGCGGCGGCCGTGCGGCTGCCGGACGCGGTCGAGGCGCCGGACGCAATCGAGGCGCCCGCCGCGACCGCGGCGACGGGCCGGGAGGAGGCCGGCGGACGGCCGACCTGGGTGGAGTGGCTGACCACCACCGACCACAAGAAGATCGGGACGCTCTATCTCGTCACCGCCTTCGCGTTCTTCGTCGTCGGCGGCGTCATGGCGCTGGCGATGCGGGCCGAGCTCGCCCGGCCCGGACTGCAGATCATGTCGAACGAGCAGTTCAACCAGGCGTTCACGATGCACGGCTCGATCATGCTGCTGATGTTCGCGATGCCGTTGTTCACCGGCTTCGCGAACTGGATCATGCCGCTGCAGATCGGCGCCCCCGACGTCGCCTTCCCCCGGCTGAACATGCTCGCCTACTGGCTGTTCCTGTTCGGTTCCGTCATCGCCGCGGGCGGCTTCCTCACCCCGGGCGGGGCCGCCGACTTCGGCTGGTTCCTGTACGCCCCGCTGTCGGACGCCGTCCACTCGCCGGGGATCGGTGCCGACCTGTGGATCATGGGCGTGGCGCTGTCCGGCTTCGGCAGCATCCTCGGCGCGGTCAACTTCATCACCACGATCATCTGCATGCGGGCACCGGGCATGACCATGTTCCGCATGCCGATCTTCACCTGGAACGTGCTGCTGACCGCGCTCCTCGTCCTGTTCGTCTTCCCCGTGCTCGCGGCGGCCCTGTTCGCCCTGGAGTGCGACCGCAAGTTCGGCAGCCACATCTTCGACGCGGCCACCGGCGGAGCCCTGCTGTGGCAGCACCTGTTCTGGTTCTTCGGCCATCCCGAGGTGTACATCCTGGCGCTGCCGTTCTTCGGCATCGTCTCCGAGGTGATCCCCGTCTTCTCCCGCAAGCCGATGTTCGGCTACATCGGCCTGATCGGCGCGACCATCTCGATCGCCGGTCTGTCGCTGACGGTGTGGGCCCACCACATGTACACCACGGGCGGGGTCCTGCTGCCGTTCTTCGCCTTCATGACCTTCCTGATCGCGGTGCCGACCGGGGTGAAGTTCTTCAACTGGATCGGCACCATGTGGAAGGGCAGCCTGTCCTTCGAGGCCCCGATGCTGTGGACGGTGGGCTTCCTGGTGACGTTCCTCTTCGGCGGGCTGACCGGCGTGATCCTGGCCTCCCCGCCACTGGACTTCCACGTCACGGACTCGTACTTCGTGGTGGCGCACTTCCACTACACGGTGTTCGGCACGGTCGTGTACGCGATGTTCGCCGGCTTCCACTTCTGGTGGCCGAAGTGGACCGGCAAGATGCTCGACGAGCGGCTCGCCAAGATCACATTCTGGACGCTCACCGCCGGTTTCCACCTGACGTTCCTGGTCCAGCACTGGCTGGGCGCCGAGGGCATGCCGCGCCGGTACTCCGACTACCTGGACGCCGACGGCTTCACCTTCCTCAACACCCTGTCCACGATCGGGTCGTTCGTGCTGGGCCTGTCGATCCTGCCGTTCTTCTACAACGTGTGGCGGACCGCCAGGTACGGCAAGCCGGTCGGCGTCGACGACCCGTGGGGCTACGGCCGTTCGCTGGAGTGGGCCACGTCCTGCCCACCGCCGCGGCACAACTTCGTCTCCCTGCCCCGGATCCGCAGCGAGTCCCCGGCGTTCGACCTGCACCATCCGGAGATCTCCGGGGTCGCCGAGGGCTCCGAGGGCTCCGAGGCGGAAGCGGCGGCGAGGTAGGCCATGTCGCACGCTGTTGCCGCCCTGGGAACCGCCGTGTTCACCGTCTCCGGCTGCGTCTGGTACGTGCCGGCCCTCGCCGACCTGCGGGCCGGCGCCGACCGGCCCTGCTCCCGGCGTCTCGCTGCCGCGGCCTGCGTGACCGGCTGGGCCGGCGCCGGTGCGGTCGCCGTACTGCTGCTCGTGGCCGAAGGCTGGCGGACCCCGGCCGTCGCGGCCGTCGTCGGCGCCGCCACCGCCACCGCCCTGCGCCTGTGTGCCGCCGTACGGCGCAGACGCGAGGCGCGGGAGACCGCTCACCACTGGGCACGGCTGGGCCACGTTCCGCCTCCGGTCGGTACGGGCCGCTCCCGGAACGTCGTCGTCGCCGTCGTGGGCTGCGGCATGGCCGCCGCCGTGGCCGTCGCGGTCTGGCAGGCCGCCTCCGGCCCGGGCGGCGACGCGAACTGGGCGGCGGCGGCCGCCGCTTCGGCCACCGTCATGGGGGTGTTCCTCATCGCGGCGGCCGTGTACGCCCGGGCGGCTGCCCAAGGGCCTCGGAGTTAGCCGCTGCGGCCGGTGGGCATGCCCGCCGGCCGCAGGCGCTACGTCACGGCCTGCCGTCGTCGCTGCCGGGGTGCCGTGCCGCGGTGAGGAGGGCCTCCCTCAACCCCTCGGAGTCCATGGCCACGAGCCGCGGTACGGCCTTGTTCCAGCGCTCGGCCGTGTCGTCCAGCGTCCGGGCGACGGTCCGGCGCATCCCACGGCCGGCCGCGGCGAGGACGACGCCCCCGGACCGCGGCCCCCGCACAGTCCGTCCACGGCGATGTCAGAGCGGCTTGGTAGAACTTTCCGCGAACACCAACCCCGTTCGGGTCTCAGGAGGCCAGCGACATGTCCCACGTCGAGCATCTGCAGGAACTGCACGGCCTCCCGGCCTTCGACTTCCCCGACCCCAAGGCTCGGCGGGAGCTGCCGGAGGCGGGCGCCGTGGCCTGGCGGCTGGCCGTCGATCCCTACGGGGGCTCCTCGCACGAGCAGTTCGGCGACCTGTGGGACCGCTTCCTCGACTCCGTGGACCCCGCGGGCGTCCGCGCGATCGTCGTGGGCCAGTGGGGAGAGCCGTACGACAACGACTCCAGCGGCATCGTGCAGCGCCTCGTCGATGCCCGTGACCGGCTGACAGCGCTTCAGGCCGTGTTCATCGGGGACCTGGAGATGGAGGAGGCGGAGATCTCCTGGATCGAGCAGTCCGACGTCACACCGGTCCTCGAGGCCTACCCGCTGCTGGAGGAGTTCGGGGTCCGCGGCGGCAGCGGACTGCGCTTCCCGGCGGTCCGGCACCAGCACCTGCGCACGCTCTGCTTCGAGGCCGGCGGCCTGCCCGGTGAGGTCGTGCGCGGTGTCGCCGCCAGTGAGCTTCCCGCACTGAAGTACCTCGAGATGTGGCTCGGCGTGGAGGAGTACGGCGGTGACGCCACGGTCGCCGACCTCGCGCCGCTCCTGGCCGCGGGGCACTTCCCGGCGCTGCGCCATCTCGGCCTGCGCAACAGCGAGATCCAGGACGAGATCGCCGCCGCCGTCGCCGGGGCCCCGGTCGTGGCGCAGCTGACGTCGCTCGACCTGTCCCTCGGAGTGCTCACCGACGAGGGCGTGACGGCGCTGCTCGGCGGCCAGCCGCTCACCCATCTGACCTGGCTCGACCTCCGCCACAACTTCGTCACCGAGCCGGTGGCCCGGCGGCTCCGGGAGGCGCTGGAGCCGGCCGGCGTCGAGGTCGACCTGTCGGAGCGCGGCGAGGCGTGGGAGGACGACGGCGTCGTCCACCGCTTCACCGCCGTCGCGGAATGAGGCCGTCATGACCTTCGCCGATCACTTCGAGACCTTCCACGGGCTGCCCGTCTTCACCCTGCCCGAGCCGCGTGAGGAGCCCATCCCCGCCGCGGGCGACGTGGCCTGGCGTCTGGACTGCTACGAGGCCGGGGAGATTCCGCTCGCCGAGCTGTGGCGGAGCTTCACGGACCGGGTGCCGAGCACGGAGGTGCGGGCCCTGGTCACAGGGCCCTGGCGGGACGAGGAGTGGCGTTGTGTCGCCGTCTCCGAGTAGTCCGGCGCCCGCTGCCGGTCTTCGGTTCGCCGTCGTCGGCAACCCCGAGAACCGGCGGACGACGATGTTCGCCGATGCCGTGCGCGCGGCGGGCCACGCGGCGCCCCGTGTGCTCGCGTGGCGGGATGTGCTGCGCGGGCGGTACGCCTTCGGGCCGGGCGAGTTGGTACGGATCGACTCCCCCGGCGAGAACGCCGAGGTCGACCGGCTGCTGCGCGACACCGACGATCCCGCCCGGGTCGAGGGAACGGCTCTGTGGCACCGCCGTTTCACCGCCGCGGTCCGGGAGGTGACCGCCGCGGCGCACCGTGCGGGCGCGGTGACGACCGCCGATCCGGAGGATGTCGCGGTGATGTTCGACAAGCGGCGCTGCCATGCCCGGCTCGCCGCCGCGGGAGTCCCGGTCCCGCCGGCGCTGAAAGGTCCGGTCAACGGCTGGGACGGGCTCCGGGAGCAGTTGAAGGCCGCCCGTGTCCCGCGGGCGTTCGTGAAGCCGGCGCACGGGTCGTCGGCCTCCGGTGTCGTGGCCCTGGCGATGGCGGGAGGCGGCCGGGTCAGGGCGACGACCTCCGTGGAGACCACTGCCGACGGCCGCCTGTACAACTCCCTGCGGGTGCGCCACTACACCTCGGAGAGCGAGGTCGCCGCCCTGGTCGACGCCCTGGCCCCGGACGGGATCCACGTCGAGCGGTGGCTGCCCAAGGCCTCGCAGGGCGGCCGGGCCGCCGACCTGCGGGTGGTCGTGATCGCAGGGCGCGCCACGCACGCTGTCGTACGGACCAGCCGGCACCCCATGACGAATCTGCACCTCGGTGGCGCCCGCGGCGACCTGGACACGGCACGTGCGGCGATCCGGGCCGCCGGAGGCAGCTTCGCCGACGTGCTGGATGTGGCCGAGCGGGCGGCCGCGTGCTTCCCGGGCACGCTGTGCGTCGGCGTGGACATCCTGCCGGCCACCGGGTGGCGCCGCTTCGCCGTCGGTGAGGTGAACGCCTTCGGGGACCTGCTGCCCCGGCTGACCGGTCTGCCCGGCAGCGGCGCCGAGGGCCTGGACACCTACGCCGCGCAGGTCGCCGTCGCACCGGCCGCCGCACGGCGGGCGGAACACAAAAAGCACCCGAAGCAACAGAAACGTCAGAAGTATCAAGAACATCAGGAATGCCAGAAACACCAGGAACATCACCATGACACCACCGATTGACATGAACGAGGTCGTGGGCAGCCACGACCTCCTGCTGGTCACGCTCGACACCCTCCGCCACGACGTGGCGCAGGAGCTGGCGGCGGCCGGACGCATTCCGAACCTGGCCCGGCATCTGCCCGGCGGCGTCTGGGAGCGCCGGCACGCGCCCGGCAGCTTCACCTACGCCTCCCACCAGGCGATGTTCGCGGGGTTCCTGCCGACACCGGCCGCGCCGGGTCCGCATCCGCGGCTGTTCGCCGCCCGTTTCGCGGGCAGTGAGACCACCGCGAGCGGCACCTTCGTCTACGACACGCCCGACCTGGTCTCGGGACTGGCCGCCGTGGGCTACCGCACCGTCTGCATCGGCGGCGTGGGTTTCTTCAACAAGCAGGGGCCGTTGGGCTCCGTCCTGCCCGGGATGTTCCAGGAGAGCCACTGGGAGCCGGAGTTCGGGGTGACTTCCCCCACGTCCTTCGAGGCACAGGTGGCCTGCGCGGAGAAGGTCGTCGCCCAACTTCCCCGGGAACAGCGCCTGTTCCTCTTCGTGAACGTGTCGGCCCTGCACCAGCCCAACTGGTTCCACCTGCCCGGGGCCACCCGCGAGGCGGGCGACACCCGGGCCACCCACGCCGCGGCGCTGGAGTACGTGGACCGGCACATGGGGCGGCTCCTGGCCGCCGTCGGCAGCCGCCGTCCGTGTTTCGCCATCGTCTGCTCCGACCACGGCACCGCGTACGGCGAGGACGGCTACAGCGGTCACCGCATCGGCCACGACGTCGTCTGGACCGTGCCCTACGCCCACTTCTTCGTCGACGAGGACCGATGACCATGCCCGTGTCCGTGTCCATGTCCGCACCCGTGCCCATCGCCGAAGCGGCGGCCACGCACGCCGTCCGCCCGTACCAGCAGTACGTGTACGCGTATCCGCACAAGACCGCCTACCGCCCGCTGAACCGGGAGCAGGCGTCGCTGCGCGAGTTGTGGGCGGACGAGCCGAAGGGCGCCCTCTCGCTCTACTTCCACATCCCCTTCTGCGAGGTCCGCTGCGGCTTCTGCAACCTCTTCACCCGGATCGGGGCGCCCGACGGCCTGGCCACCGCCTATCTGGACGCACTGGAGCGTCAGGCGGCCGCGGTGCGCGAGGCGCTGGGCGACGGGGCTCGGTTCGCGGGCGCGGCGTTCGGCGGCGGCACTCCGACCTTCCTCGAGGCCGCGGAGCTGGAGCGGCTGTGCGATCTCGCCGAGCACGGCCTGGGCGCCGATCTGACCGCGATCCCGCTGTCGGTGGAGGCCTCCCCCGCCACGGCGACCGCCGACCGGCTGGCCGTGCTGGCCGCCCGCGGCACCACGCGGCTGAGCCTGGGCGTGCAGAGCTTCGTCGACGCCGAGGCACGCACGGCCGTGCGCCCCCAGCGCCGGGCGGACGTCGAGGCGGCCCTCGCCCGGATCCGCGACGCCGGCATCCCCGTCCTCAACATCGACCTGATCTACGGCATCGAGGGCCAGACCGAGGAGTCCTGGAACCATTCCCTCGACGCCGCCCTCGCCTGGCAGCCGGAGGAGCTGTATCTCTACCCCCTCTACGTGCGCCCGCTCACCGGTCTCGGCCGGCATCGCGGCCGGGCGGCCGAAGGGGCCGAAGGGGACGGAGCCGCCTGGGACGAACACCGGCTGCGGCTGTACCGCCACGGCCGCGACCACCTGCTCGCGCGGGGCTACGAACAGGTGTCGATGCGCATGTTCCGCCGTGCGGGCGCCCCCGCCACCGGCGGGGAGGACTACACGTGCCAGACCGACGGCATGGTCGGCCTCGGCTGCGGCGCCCGCTCGTACACCTCCGCGCTGCACTACTCCTTCGACTACGCGGTGGACGTGCACCGCATACGCGGGATCATCGACGAGTACACCGCCCGCTCGACCGACGACTTCCGCCGCGCCGACTTCGGCTGGGAGATGGACGGCGACGAGGCCCGGCGCCGCCATCTGCTGCAGTCGCTGCTGCAGGCCGAGGGCATGCCGGTCGCGGACTACCGGGCCCGCTTCGGCACCGCGCCCGGCGACGACTTCGCCGCCGAGCTGGACCGGTTCCGCGACCGGGGCTGGCTGGACGGCTCGGCCGGTACGGAGCTGCTGCGGCTGTCTCCCGAGGGGCTGGCCCACTCCGACGCGCTGGGCCCCGAGCTGTTCTCCATCGCCGTGCGCGAGCGCATGGCCGCGTACGAACCGAAGTGACGGAGGCCGCAGCCCGTATGGACCTGACGATCCTCTACCGCGGCCCGCTGGCGTCGTGCGACTACGACTGCCCGTACTGCCCCTTCGCCAAGCGCCGGGACAGCCGCGTCCAGCTGGCCGCGGACCGCGCCGCGCTGGAGCGTTTCGCCGCCTGGGCGGCGGCGCAGCGGGACGACCGGCTCTCGCTGCTGTTCACCCCGTGGGGCGAGGGCCTGGTGCGCTCCTGGTACCGGCGTACGCTCGCGGAGCTGAGCCGGCTGCCGCACATCCGCCGGGTGGCGATCCAGACCAATCTCAGCTGCCGTACGGACTGGCTGGAGGAGGCCGACCTGGACACCCTCGCCCTGTGGTGCACCTTCCATCCCGGGCAGACGCCGTACGACCGCTTCCTGGCCAAGTGCCAGGACCTGGCCGCCCGCGGGGTCCGCCACAGTGTCGGCGTCGTCGGGCTCCCCGAGCACCTGGAGCACGCGCGCCGCCTGCGCGCCGACCTGCCCGCCCACGTGTACCTGTGGGTCAACGCCGCCGAGGGGCACACCTACACCGATGCCGAGGCCGGCCGGTGGACCGCCCTGGACCCGCTGTTCCCGTACAGCCGCCGCCCGCACCGCAGCGCGGGCCTGCCCTGCCGTACGGGGGAGTCGGTCATCTCGGTGGACGGTGAGGGCACGGTGCGCCGCTGCCACTTCGTCCGCTCGGAGCTGGGCAACCTGTACGACGGCTCCTACCGGCGGGCCCTGCGTCCCCGCGCGTGCCCGCTGTCCGTCTGCGACTGCCACATCGGCTACGTCCACCTGGAGACGCTGCCGCTGTACGACGTGTTCGCGGGCGGTGTCCTGGAGCGGGTCCCGGCCGTGCCGCCCGCGGTCTGACCAAGGCCGCTCCGGCAGGGTCAGCCCGGCTCCGTGGCGCCCGCCCCGCGCCGGGCCACAGGGCGTTCGCCGTGGAGCCGCGGTCCCGCCCCGGCCATCTCCGCGCGGCCTCGCTCGGCGAGCCGGCCGGCGCCACACCGGTCCGCCAGCTCGGTGCCCTCGGCCAGGAGCCCGGTCGCCCGGTCGGCGTGGCCGGCGCGCCCGAGCTCCGCGCCGAGGTCGATCAGGGCCTCGGCGTACACGTGCCGGCTGGGGGATCGGCGCAGTACCCGCACCGCGCGTTCCCGCAGGGGCAGTGCCTGCCCGGCCTCGGCCACCGCCGCGCTGAAGGACAGCGCCTCGCCGATGGCGGTGGGGGTGCCGTAGTGCTCCGCCCGGTGCAGCATCCTCGCCGTGAGGGAGCGGGCGCGGCGGGGGTCCTCCCCGGCGACGGCGAGGGCGAGGTGTCCCGCCCAGGGGCACCAGGTCGGGTTGAGGACGCTCTTGGCCTCCAGCCGTGCCCCGGCGGCGGTGAGCTGGGCCTCGGCCTCCTTGCGCAGACCGCGGGCGAGGAGCAGCCGTCCGTAGACCGTCTGGGAGTCCGGGAAGACCACCGCGTTCAGGTAGGGGGGCGCGAAGTCGTAGGTCCTGGCGACGTGGAGCGCCTCCTCCAGGCAACCCCGGGACAGCAGGACGTCCAGCAGCAGCCCTACGGCGTACCACCGGGCGGGTACCCGGTCGCCCACCCGCTCGGCCAGGCGTACTCCCTCACGCGCGCACTGCTCCGCCTCGGCGAGCATCCCGCGCCGGAGCCGGACCAGGCCGAGGAGGGTGAAGCCGAAGGAGAGGTGGGCGCCGCTCCAGCCGACCTGCTCGCACTCGGCGATGGCCGAGCTGAACAGCTCTTCCGCGCGGTCGCATTCGTCGGCGTACATGTAGCTGAGCGCGGTCAGGCTCGGCAGTTCGAAGCCCCAGTCCGGGTCGGTGTAGCTCAGTCCCATGGCGCGTGCGGCGATGGTCAGTGTGTCCGCGGCCGGTTCCCCGCGCAGCGTCGCGTCCCAGGTGCGCAGGCACAGCAGGGCCCGTTCCTCGATGGCCTGGCCGGGCAGGTCCTCGACGAGCTGTGCGAGCCGGCGGGAGCGGTCGGACGCCTGCGTCTCGTGCGCGTCGAAGACCAGCCACAGCTGGTGCGCCGCCTGCAGGCGCAGCCGTGCGCGGGGGGACTGGGACCGGGCGGCCTCGGCGCCCACGACGGCGGCCGCTCTGGCGAGCTCGTCGTTGTGGCCGAAGGCCTGGGCCAGGCGGAAGGTGGCGTTCTCCCTGAGCTCGGCGTCCAGGAAGGGCTGTTCCAGGGCCGCGGTGAGGTGGTTGACCGTGGTGGCGGGGGCGGTGAGCAGGGCGGAGCAGCCGAGTTCGTAGAGCACGCCCGCGCGGTCCTCGGGTGCCGGCGGTTCGCGCAGCGCGCGTTCCAGACAGCGCCGGGCCGCGTCGGGTGCGCCCAGACGGAGGTTCTCGCGTGCGGCGGCGCGCAGTTGCCGGACGGTGTGCGGGTCGCCCTCGGGGTGGGTTTCGAGCAGGTGCCGGGCGGCGGCGGTGATGCCCAGGCCGGCGTCGGCCACCGCCCAGGCGGCCTGTCCGTGCAGCGCGGTGCGGGTGGTGGGCGGGATGGCCTGGTACACGGCGGTGGCGATGAGCGGGTGGATGAACTCCAGGGTCCGGGTGCCGGTGAGGATACGGGCGAGCCGCAGCCGGTCCACGGCGCTCCGGGTCTCGGCCGGCGGCAGTCCGGCCACCGTCGCGGCCAGCTCCGCGGAGATCTCGGTGCCGAGCACCGCGGCGGCCCAGGCGAGCCGGACGGCGGCGTGGCCGAGCCGTTCCAGGCGTTTGACCAGTCCGGTGCCCCGTGCGCCCGCACCGAGTTCGCGCAGCAGGGAGGCCGACTCCGCGTCCGGGGCGAGGCCACGGTCCTGGACCTTGGCCATGAGCTCGACGGCCTCGTAGGGGTTGCCGCCGGTGACCACCCAGCACTCGTGGCAGAAGACGTCGTCGGCTTCCGCGCCCAGCGAGCCTCGCACCAGTTCGGCCACCGCCTCCGGGCTGAGGGCGTGCAGCGGGATCGGGCGTGCGCCGCGGCCGTCGGTCAGTTCGCGGAACGTCCGGGCCTCGGCGGGCACTTCGTCCGGGCGGTAGCCGATGACCACCAGTACGGGGAGGTCCCGTGCTCTCACCGCGAAGGCGGCGAGCCAGGCGAGCGACTCCAGGTCACCCCAGTGGGCGTCGTCGAGGACGATCACGACCGGTGCCCGGCGCACGGCCACCTGGGTGACGACCCAGTCCAGGCCGTCCCGGACGCCCTGCGGGTCCGGGACGGCGGTACCGGTCTGCTGGGCGAACAGGCCGACTGCCGGGCCGGCGATCTCGTACCACCCGCCGAAGATCTCGCGCCGCTCGGCCTCGGTGCAGGAGGCGAGGTGGGGCTGCAGCAGCTGGCGTACGACGTGGAAGGGGACGGTGTGCTCCTGCTCGCTGCCCCGGGCGGACAGCACGGTGCAGCCGCGGGCGGCGGCGATGCGCCGGACCTCGGTCAGCACGGTCGTCTTGCCCAGTCCGGCGGCCGCGCTGAAGAACAGCAGCCCGCCCCGCGGGCCTTCGCCGTCCTCTCCGCCCGCGCAGATCGCCTCCACCGCTTCCTGAGCGGCGATCACCTCGTTCTCACGCTCGTACAGGGGTTTTTCCAGCCGCTCGCGTCCGTCCACGACGGTGGTCCTCCCGGTGTGCTGCGGTTCCGCCACTCCGTTACCCCTGATCTGCAGGTATGGCGGGAAGCCTAGCGAAGCGCGCACAGGGACGTCAGAGATGCGGCGAATTGGTTGCGGATGACCGCGGAAGCACTTCCACCACCCCGCACCGCCAAATCATTGCGGACATGTCAACTCGCCCCTTACGGTTTTACGCGCGTCAACTCACCTCATCCCACGGTGAGTTGTTTCGCGCTGTCGTCCCCCGGCAGAAAGCAGGAGACTTCCGTGAACCCGTCTCGACACCCCCATCGAAGCATCGACCGCCGCGCCCTGTTCCGGGGCGCGGCAGGCATGACGGCCGCGCTCGGCCTGGCGGCGGCCGGCAGCGTCGCCATGGCGGGCACCGCCTCGGCCTACGGCTGGACCCGCACCCTCCAGCAGGGCGCTTCCGGCTCGGACGTGGTGGAACTGCAGATCCGCGTCGGCGGCTGGGCCGCCTCCAGCGCCCAGCAGACGTACGTCGCCTGGGACGGCGCCTTCGGCCCGGCCACGGCCGCCGCCGTCAAACGCTTCCAGTCCGCCTACGGCCTGACCGCGGACGGCGTCGTCGGCCCGCAGACCCAGAGCGTGCTCAACAGCCTGGAGAGCGGCGACGGTTCGACCGCCCACTTCGACTGGAGCGAGTTCCACTCCAAGGACGGCTCCGGTTTCAGCGGCGGCAAGGTCGGATCCGCGACGGTCAAGGAGAACGTACGCCGGCTGATGTACAAGCTGGAGGCGGTGCGCAGGAAGTCCGGCAACAGCCCGATCACCATCAACTCCGGCTTCCGCAGCACCTCGCACAACGCCTCGGTGGGCGGCGCGTCCAACAGCATGCACGTCTACGGCGTGGCCGCGGACATCGTGGTCTCCGGCCGCAGCACCCTGCAGACCTACCGGGTCGCCGAGACCTGCGGCTTCTCCGGCCTCGAGGCGTACACGAACTCGTGGCAGCACGTCGACAGCCGCGTCCAGTACCCCTCGTACGGCTCCGGCTTCTGGTGGTGGGAGAGCGGCGTGGTGTGATCCGCCCGGCCGCAGCCGACTCGGGCCCGTCCGCGCCTCGGCGGCGCGGACGGGCCGCTTGTCTGAGGGCTCCACGGTTCGGTCCACGGTTCGTGAGGGGCGCCCCGGTCCTACTCGGTGCTGAGCACGGAGTGCACCTTCAGCGCGAGGTGCACCTGCAGCGCCTGGTCGCTGTGGCGCCACTGCGGGCCGAGCAGCGCCGTGATCCGGTCGACGCGCTGGTACAGGGTGTTGACGTGTACGTACAGGGCGGCCGCGGTGCGGTTGAGGTTGCCGTCGCAGGCGAAGTACGTCAGCAGGGTGCGCACCAGGTCGCTGCGGCGCTGGGCGTCGTACTCGAGCACCGCGCCGATGGTGCGGTCGACGAAGCGGCGCAGCTCGTCGCGGCCGGTCTTGTGGAACAGCAGCCCGTAGACACCGAGTTCACCCGGTGAGGCGCCCTCGCCGGCGCGGCCGAGGGCGAGCAGTACGTCGAGGCAGCGGGCGGCGTCCCGGTGCGCCTCCACGATCGGGTCCACGCCCGTCGCCGAGGCGGCCGCCGCTCCGACCGTGACCGGGGCGTCCACCGACTTCGTCAGGTGCTCGGCCAGGTCCCGCGCGGTCTCGGCGGGCCCTGCGGCGCGCGCGGCGGCTCCGTCGCCGCCGTCGTCACCGTCGCCGTCGTCGCCGTCGTCGTCGGGGAGCAGCACGACGACATTGCCCCGGTACTCCCCGGCCAGCCCGCCGGCCCGGACGGCGAACGGCGCCGCCGCGTCCGCGATCCGGCGCCGGTGGCGGCTGTCCCTGCAGCGGGCGGTGAGCACGGTGTACGGCTTGTCCAGGTCGAGGCCCATCAGCGCGGCACGCCGCCGCAGTCCTTCGGGGTCGCGGTGCGGGGAGCCGAGCAGGTCCTCGAGGATCTCTCCCCGCAGCCGGTGCTCGGCCTCGGCGACGGTGCGCTCGCTGAGCAGCATCAGCGCGGTGACCTGTGCGGCGCGCTCCAGCGAGCGGACGTGGGAGGCGTCCACGCGGTCGCGGAGCAGTACCAGCACCCCGAGCGCCTCGCCGCCCGCCGCGATCGGTGTGGCGCAGACCGTGGCGCCGCCGCTGCCCGACGGTGTCCGGCGGGTGCGGCGCGAGTCCGTACTGAGCACGCACGCCTCGCGGACCGCGCCCGCCGGGGGCCAGGAGCGCGGCAGTGCGCCCTCGACGCGGGTCTGCTCCACGACCGGGTCCTCGCCCGCGGCGGCCATGGCCCGCCCGCGCGGATCCAGGACGAGGATGCTGCCGCCCAGGAACTCCGCGAGCGTGCCCGCGATGTCGGACATCCCGCCGCCGTCCAGCACGATGGTGGTCAGCCGTTCGTGCAGGGCGGCGGCGCGTTCGATGGACTCGCTGTGCGCCTGGATGACGGCGTTGGCCTCGGTGAGCTCGTCGACCGCGCGGCGTACGTCCTCGAAGAGAGTGGCGTTCTCGATGGCGATGGCCGCCTGGTTGGCCAGCGAGATCAGCAGGGCCACCTCCTGGCCGGAGAACCCGCGGTGGTCCCGGTTCGCGGCGAACAGCACACCGACGGCCTTGTTGCCGAGGGTGAGCGGCACCCCCTGGATGGTCGTCAGTCCCTCGCCGCCGACCATGTCGTCGACGGTGTGCTCGAAGCGCTGGTCGTTGAGGTAGTCGGCGGTGTTGTAGGGGACACCGGTCTTGGCGACCAGCCCGCCGAGGCCGGCGCCCATCGCCAGGCGGCCCTTTTTGAAGGCGTCGGTGCGGATCCCGTCCGTGACCCGCATGTAGGTGTCGCCGCGGACGGGATCGTTGAGCATCAGATAGGCGGCGTCGGTGTCCAGCAGGGCGCGGGCCCGTCGGACGATCGCCTGGAGCACGGCCTCCAGGTCCCGCAGCGAGGACAGGTCTCCCGCGGTCTCGTACAGCGCGGCGAGTTCGGCCTCGCGGCGGCGGCGCTCGTCGAGTCTGGCGCGGACCCGCAGCGCGTCGTCGACCAGCGGGCGAAGCAGCTCGGCGGTGTCGGCGGGGACACCGTCGAGGACCGCCTCGTACTCGTGGACGACCGCGCTCTCGCGCAGCAGCAGCCGCAGCAGTCTGCCGACGGATTCGACCCCGAGGACGGTCCCGGGCGGGGCCGCGGTCATGGAACCTCCCCTACGACAGAACAGCTGAGCCGGAGCGGCCGGCATCGAACACTCCGGACGCCTTATGACGGTACGGGCTGTGACGGAGCCTCGCGGTCGTGCTCCGGGCGGTGTTTCTCGCCGGTGTCCTCGGACAGCGCCCCGAAGCGGCGGCGCAGGAGATGGGTGGCGGTGCCCCACAGACCCCGGCGGAAGAGCATGACCACGACGATGAAGATCCCGCCCGTGACCAGGCCGACCTCGTCGAAACCGGCCGTGGCCAGCCAGTCCTCCAGCCGGACGATCACCCCGGCGCCGATCAGGCTGCCCCACAGGGTGCCGATGCCGCCGAGGACGGTCATCACGACGACCTTGCCCGAGGTGGTCCAGTACACCTCCTGCAGCGAGGCGAAGCCGTGGTTGACCGCGTAGAGCCCGCCGGCCAGCCCGGACAGGAAGGCGGAGATGGTGAAGACCACCACCTTGTACCGGTCGACGGGGTAGCCGAGGGCGCGGGCCCGGGCCGGGTTGTCCCGGACGGCGGCGACGACCCGGCCGAACGGGGAGTGCACGACCCGCCAGGCCGCGAGCAGGCCGAGCAGCACCACCGGCAGCGCCGCGTAGTAGAAGACGAAGGAGTCGGACAGATCCACTCCGGGCAGCGTCCGGGGTATGCCCTGCAGACCGTTCTCCCCGCCGGTGAGGCCGCTCCACTGGTTGGCGACGAAGTACACCATCTGGGCGAAGGCCAGGGTGACCATGGCGAAGTAGATGCCGCTGCGCCGCACCCCGAGGAAGCCGATCGGCACGGCGAGGACCGCGGCGGCCACCGCGCCGCACAGCACCGCGGCGTAGAACGGCAGTCCGGAGTGGATGGCGATCAGGCCGGTGGCGTACGCCGAGGTCCCCCAGAACGCGGCATGGCCGAAGGACAGCAGTCCCGCGTGTCCGAGCAGCAGGTCGAACGCCACGGCGAACAGGGCCCAGCACAGGATGTCGGTGGCCACCGGCGGGTACAGCGTCCAGGGCAGCCCGAAGGCGAGCAGCAGCCCGGCGGCGAGCAGACCCCACCGGACCCACGCGGGGTGAGCCTCCAGCCGGGTGACGACGAAGCGGATCACGCGTGCTCCTCCTTGCCGAACAGGCCGGCCGGGCGGACCAGCAGGACCACGGCCATGAGCAGGTAGACGGAGGTCTGCGACAGGACGGGGACGTAGAGGTTGCCGAGCGCCTGCAGCATCCCGATGAGGAACCCGGCGGTGACCGCCCCGGGGATCGAGCCGAGGCCGCCGATGACGACGACCGCGAAGACGATGATGATCAGGTCGGCGCCCATGGAGGAGTTGACCGCCCGCATGGGCGCGGCCAGTACCCCGGCGAGCGCGGCCAGGCCGGCCCCGAAGCCGAAGACGGGGGTGACCCAGCGGCCGGTGTCGATCCCGAACGCCCTTGTCGTCTCGGGCCGTTCGGTCGCGGCGCGCACCACCGTCCCGATCCGGGTGCGGGTGAGCAGCAGCCACACCGCGAGACATACGACGGCGGCCACGCACAGGACGAACACCTGGTAGGTGGGGAAGGTGAACAGGCCGAGGTCGAGCGAGCCGGGGAAGGGGGCGCCCGCGTACGGCTGCGAGTGCGAGCCGTACTTCATCCGCATCAGGTCCTGGCAGACCAGGGCGATCCCGAAGGTCAGCAGGAAGTTGTAGAGCGGGTCGAGGGCCGCCAGCCGGTGGACGAGCAGCCGCTCGACGAGCATGCCGGCGGCGGCGAGCACGAGGGGCACGATCAGCAGTGCCCACCAGAAGCCGAGGCCGAGGCTGTCGGAGAGCACTACGGCGCCGAACGCGCCGAGCATGTAGAGGGCGCCGTGCGCGAAGTTCACCACGCGCAGCATGCCGAAGATGACGGCCAGGCCGAGCGCGAGCAGGGCGTAGAACCCGCCGCTGACCAGGCCGTTGAACGCCTGTTGCAGGAACGATGTCATGAGTGTTCTTTCCCGTGGCCGGCGGACGGAGGAAAGGGGCTGGAAAAAGCGGCTGGAGGGAAGGGGCTGGAGCAAAGGGACTGGAGCAAAGGAGCGTGGCCCGGAGCCGGGGGGCTGCGGGTGCGGGGGCGGGCCCCGGCGGGCGGCGCGCCCGCCGGGGAGCGGCACGGCAGAGGCTTTCGCGGGTCAGCCCATCGTGCAGTCGGGGGACGGTGCGGCGAACGCCTTGTCGGCGGGGATCGTCTTCACCAGCTTGGTGAAGTCGTCCTCCTCCGTGCTCTCGGCAGGCTCCTTGACCTGCACGAGGTAGGCGTCGTGCACGACCCGGTGGTCCTCCTTGCGCACCTCGGCGTTGCGGGCGAAGACGTCGTCGAACTTCATTCCGTCCAGGGTCTTGGCGACGTCCTCCGCCTTGTCGGTGCCGGCCCTCTGCACCGCCTCCAGGTACTGGGTCGCGGCCGAGTAGTTGGCGGCGTGGTCGAAGGTGGGCGTCACCCCGGTCCGTTCCTTGAACCGCGCCGACCACTGCTTCGCCTTGTCGTCCATGTTCCAGAACCAGGCGGTGGTGTACCTCGTCCCGGCGAGGTTCTTCTGACCGATCGACTTGATGTCGGTGTCGAACATCAGGCCGACGGCCAGCGCGATGTCCTTGTCCTTGAGCTTGAACTGCTGGTACTGCTTGACCACGTTGACCAGGTCGCCGCCGGCCTGCATCACGCCCACGACGTCCGGCTTCGGCTTGTGGGCCGAGGCCTTCAGCAGGAAGGTCGAGAAGTTGTCGTTCGGGAAGGGGGTCGCGTCCTTGCCGACGACCTCGCCGCCGGCGCTCTTGATCGCGGTGCTGAACTTCGCCTCCATGTCCTGGCCGAAGGCGTAGTCCGGGTAGATCAGGTACCAGTTCCTGTCGCCGTGCTCCGTCACCTCGGTGCCGGTGCCGTTGGCGAGCATGTAGGCGTCGTAGGCCCATCCGTAGGTGTACTTGTTGCAGCTCTTGCCGTTCAACTCGGTCGTCGCGGCACCGATGTTGAAGTACAGGCGCTTGGACTGTCCGGCGATGGTGGCGACCGCGAGGGCGGCGGAGGACGTCGGCACGTCGAAGATCGCGTCGGTCTTCTTGCGGTCGTACATCTCGCGCGCCTTGGTGTTGGCGATCTCCGGCTTGTTCTGGTGGTCGGCGGAGATGACCGAGATGTTCTTGGTGACGGCCTTGTCGCCGTGCTTCTTCTTGAAGTCGTCGACGGCCATCTCGACCGCCTTGACGGCGTTCGGCCCGGCGAGGTCGGCGTAGACACCGGACAGGTCGGTCAGTACGCCGAGGGTGATCCCGTCATCGCTGATGCTGCCGCCGCCCGAACCCGGGCCGCCTCCCCCGCAGCCGGCGAGCAGCGCGATGGCCGCGAGCGCCGCCGAGGGCGCCGACCAGGAACGTCTCATGGGTTTCCTCCTGCAAGGGTGTGCCGACGGTGGAGAGAGGGGACGGAAGTGGGCGAGCCGGCCGTGCGGCGGCCGGGCCGGGGATCACAGGCCGAGGTACTGGAGGAGTTCGTGTTCGCGCTCCCGCACCTCGGTGTTGTCGAGCGACCGCACGATGCGGCCCTGGGCCAGCAGGTAGTGGCGGTCGGCGACGGTGGTCGCGAAGCGCACGTTCTGTTCCACGAGGAGAACGCCGACCCCGTGCTCCTTCGCCCCGCGGATGATCTCCCCGATCCGCTGGACGACGATCGGCGCCAGCCCCTCGGTGGGCTCGTCGCAGAGCAGCACCCGCGCCCCCGTGCGCAACACCCTGGCCAGCGCCAGCATCTGCTGCTCACCTCCGGAGAGCCTGGCGCCGGACGTGCGGCGGCGCTGCGCCAGCACCGGGAACGACTCGTAGATCCGCTCCAGCGACCAGGGTGAGCCCGAGGACCTGGCGGCGGCCGGGACCGGAGGGAGGGTGAGGTTCTCCTCGACGGTCAGGCCCGCGTAGATGCCCCGGTCGTCCGGTACGAATCCCAGGCCGAGCCGGGCCCGGCGGTGCGGGGCGGCCGTGCTGATGTCCCGCCCGGCGAAGGTGACCTCGCCGGTCATCCGCTGGTGCAGGCCCATCACACACCTCAGCAGGGTGGTCTTGCCGGCGCCGTTGCGCCCCACGAGGGTGACCACCTCGCCCTCGCCGATCCGCAGCGACACCTCGTCCAGGACCCTGGCCTCGTCGTAGTGGGCGGATACGCCCCGCACCTCAAGCAACGTCCGCCCCCAGATATGCCTCGACGACCTTCGGATCGGACCGCACGTCCCGGTACGGCCCTTCGGCCAGCACCCGGCCGTGCTGGAGCACCGTCACGGTGTCGGCCAGTGACCCGACCACGTTCATGTTGTGCTCGACCATCACCACCGTGCGGTCCTCGCGGACCCGGCCGATGAGGGCGACCGTCCGGTCGACGTCCTCCAGGCCCATCCCGGCGGTCGGCTCGTCGAGCAGCAGCACCTTCGGATCGAGGGCGAGCGCGAGGGCCAGTTCCAGGGCCCGCTTGTGGCCGTACGGCAGACTGCCCGCCGACCGGGTGGCGTGCCGGGCCAGACCCACCTGGTCGAGCAGCTCCATCGCGCGGGAGGTGAAGCGGCGCATCTGTTTGTCGGAGCGCCAGAAGCTGCGCCCGAGGCCCGCTGTGGCCTGCAGGGCCAGCTCGACGTGCGCACAGGCCGTCACCTCGGCGAAGAGGCTGGTGACCTGGAAGGAGCGGGCGACGCCGAGGCGGGCGATGTGCTCCGGCGGCTGCCCGGTGATGTCCCGCCCGCCCAGCGCGATCCGGCCCGCGGAGGCGGGGAGGAAGCCGGTGAGCAGGTTGAACAGTGTCGTCTTGCCGGCCCCGTTCGGCCCGACCAGGGCGTGCACGGTGCCTTCCCGGACGTTCAGGTCGACCCCGTCGACCGCACGGAAGCCCTGAAACTCCTTGACCAGATTCTGCGTTGACAAAATGGCGGGTGATTGGCTCATGCCGATCTCGGCTCCCCTGGGATGCGCCGCCGACTGCCGGCGTTGGGGGGAGACGCTAGAGTCGGCCCCGCACGGGGGCTACGGAGGAGAACACCATAAACCGCACCCCGGCAGTGTGGTTTGCCCACACTGCTGGCCCCGGACGGCACGGCGCGGTGGTAGCGGTGCACTCCATAGTGGAGCCGTGCGGACCGTGGGTTTCCTCCGTGGTCCCGCCCCGGCGCCCTCGGTGACGATGTCCGTCATGGCGATGATGGACACACCGCTCAACACCTGGCTGCTGTTCGGCCATGCCCCCCGCTACTTCCACGACACGGAGATCGTCAGCTACCTGCCGGACGGCGGTCTGCACCGCTGCACCTACGCCGACTTCGGCCGGCGGGCCCAGCGGCTGATGCACGCGCTCGACTCGCTCGGTCTCGAGCGCGGTGACCGGGTGGCGACGCTCGCCTGGAACGGCCACCGTCACCTGGAGGCGTACTGGGCGGTCCCGTGCACCGGGCGCGTTCTGCACACCCTCAATGTGCGGCTGTCGGCGGACCACCTGGCGTACGTCATCGGCCACGCGGACGACCGGGTGATCCTGGTGGACGCCGACCTGCTGCCGCTGCTGGAGCAGGTGCACGGGCTCGGCGCCCTGGCCGGGGTGACCCATGTCGTCGTCCTCGCCGACGGGGTACCACCCACTCCCCTGTCCAGGACAGTGACGGTGGTGGCGTACGAGGAGCTGATCGGCGGCCGTCCCGACCACTACCCGCCCCTCGACATCGACGAGCGGACCCCGCTCGGCCTGTGCTACACCTCCGGCACCACCGGCCGCCCCAAGGGCGTCGTCTACACCCACCGCTCGACGGTGCTGCACGCCATGACCGCCGCCACCGCGGCCGGGGTCGCGATCGGCCCGTCGGACCGGGTGCTGCCGCTCGTTCCCATGTTCCACGCCAACGCCTGGGGCCTGCCGTACACCGCGACCGCGTACGGGGCGAAACAGGTCTTCCACGGCGGACGGCAGGACCCGTCCGCACTGGTGGAGCTGATGGCCGCCGAACGGGTCACCGTGGCCGCAGGTGTGCCCACCGTGTGGATGTCGGTCGCCGACGCGATCGCGGCGCGCGGCGGGCTGCCGGACCTGCGGCATGTGATGTGCGGCGGGGCCCGGCCGCCGGACGCGCTGATCGAACGCTATCGGCGCGAGCTCGGCATCCCCCTGGTCCAGGGTTGGGGCATGACCGAGACCTCCCCGCTGGCGAGCATGGCCTGGCCGAAGGAGCGGATGAGCGACTGGGGCGAGGAGCGGCTCGCTCGGGCCGTACGCGCCAGGGCCGGGCTGCCGCTGCCCGGCGTCCAGGTGGAGATCCGCGACGAGCGGGGCCGGGCCGTCCCGTGGGACGGGGAGGCGATGGGCGAGCTGCTGGTGCGCGGCCCGTGGATCGCCGACTCCTACTTCGGCGGCGAGGGCTCCGACCGGTTCACCGACGACGGCTGGTTCCTGACCGGCGATGTCGCGGTCGGCTCGCCCGACGGCTACTTCGTCATCACCGACCGCGCCAAGGACCTGGTCAAGTCCGGCGGGGAGTGGATCTCCTCGGTCGACATGGAGTCGGCCGTGATGGCGATGGACGGTGTCGTCGAGGCCGCCGTGATCGCCGTACCGGACGAGAAGTGGCAGGAACGGCCGCTGGTGTGCATGGTCCCGCGCCCCGGGGCGCGGGTCGGTCTCGCGGAGGTGCGCGAGCACCTGGAGGGGGCCGGCTTCGCCCGCTGGCAGCTCCCCGACCAGGTGGAGGTGCTCGATTCGCTGCCCCGCACCGGTACGGGCAAATTCGACAAGAAGGTCCTGCGCGCCCGGTTCGGCGCCTGAGTCCGTCCCCGTCCTGTTGCTCCGTCCTGTTGCTCCGTCCTGTCGTCCCCGTCCTGTTCCCCGGCCCGACCCGGAGGTGTCCGAGTGATGCACTTGACGCGTTTGAGGCGTTCATCGCGTTCGTCGCGTTCGTCGCGTTCCAGAACAGCGGCCGCCGTACTGGCCGCCGCCCTGGCAGTCAGCACCGGCGGCGTGGCAACCGCCGCCGACGCGGCGCCGGGCGAGGCCCGCCACTGCGCCGGCCAGTCCCGCGCCACCGTGCCCGGCGCCGCATTCCAGACCACCGCCTGCCTGCCGGACCTGACCACGGCCGCGCTCACCGGTACGCGGTACACCGACCAGGCCGACTGGGCCTCCCTGTCGGCGAAGGGCACCAAGAACCCCTCCGGTGTCCCCGGCATCCAGATCGACGGCTACTTCCC
Organism: Streptomyces triticisoli; assembly: GCF_003270085.1. Taxonomy (GTDB): domain Bacteria; phylum Actinomycetota; class Actinomycetes; order Streptomycetales; family Streptomycetaceae; genus Streptomyces; species Streptomyces triticisoli. The sequence goes on from NZ_QFDQ01000269.1 coordinate 26,026, forward strand.
CGACGACTCCAAGCTGAACACCACACACGGCTGGAACCACGACTCGCAGTTCGTCATCCGCCTGCCGGACCGGTGGAACGGCAAACTCGTGGTGACCGGGGCGCCCGGCACCCGCAAGCAGTACGCCCTGGACCATCTCGTCTCCGACCACGTTCTCGCCCAGGGCTACGCGTTCGCCTCCCACGACAAGGGCAACAACGGCGTCGACTTCTACACCGACGGCAAACGCCCCGGCGACGCCGTCGCCGAATGGCACGAGCTGACCACCAGGCTCACCCGCACCGCCAAGCAGGTCACCAAACGCGTCTACGGGAAGGCGCCGCGCCGCACCTACATGACCGGCATCTCCAACGGCGGATACCTGACCCGCTGGCAGCTGGAGAACCACCCCGAGCTGTACGACGGCGGGGTGGACTGGGAAGGCACGCTGATGACGGCCGAAGGCCCCAACCCCTTCACCTTCCTGCCCACCGCGGTCGCCTACCAGGCCGGCCGGGCCACCCACCAGGACATGCTGGACGCGGGCTTCGCCCCTGGTTCCGAGTTCCTCTGGCCCTACCACCAGTCGATCTACTGGGGCCTGACACAGAAGACCTACCGCGCCGAGTTCGACCCGTCCTACGACCCCGACTGCCCGGGGGCGTCGGCCGGCTCCACGCTCGAGGAGATCGTCGCCCCCTGCGCCTCGGACGCCTCGTACGACTACGCCCAGCGGCCGAAGTCGGTACACCGGGCGCTCGACCGGATCTCGCTGACCGGCCGGATCGGCAAGCCGATGCTCACCCTGCACGGCACGCTCGACGCCCTGCTGCCGATCTCCGTCGACTCCGACGTCTACACCAGGATGGTCAAGGCCCGGGGCCGCGAGGGCATGCACCGCTACTACACCATCGAGGCGGGCACCCACGTCGACAGCCTCTACGACGCCTACCCGGACCGGCTCCGCCCGATCCTGCCCTGCTACCGCACCGCCTTCGACGCGCTGACCGCCTGGGTGGAGCGCGGCGCGGCGCCGCCCCCGAGCGGCACCGTGTCCAAGCCCGCCACGGGGGACGTGGTGAACTCCTGCGCCCTGCGCTGACCCTGGAGCGCCACTGACAGCCGCCCCGCCGGAGGCCGTCCGGCGGGGCGGCTTCGCGCGCACCACCTCATGCCGGGAGCAGAGGTGTCAGCACCGCGGCCACCTGGACGGGGCGGAGCGCGGCTCCCGGTCGTCAGACGGCGACCACGTGCACGTCCGTCGGCGCGAGGACCGCCAGGTAGGCGTGGATGTCCCCCGGGTCGGTGGTGAAGATCACCGCGCTGCCGTGCCGGGCCGCCGCCAGTGCCACCCAGGCGTCCACCGCGTCCGGCCGTTTCTTCGCCGGCAGGGCCGCTCGCCCCAGAGCAGTGCCGATGCGCCGCCAGTCCGCGAGGTCCGGGCCCGTAGCACAGGCCAGACACTCCGGACGACCCACCTTCGTCTCGCGCATGGGCGGCCCGGATGTACGGGCCTGAGGGACCGTGCAGTCCTTCAGGACGCCGGACAGAGCGTGCACCAGTGCCGGCTGAGGGCGCCACACCTGGGCGAGGACCGGGCCGAGCACCAGTGCCCGGTGCGGGACCGTGCGCAGTCCCTCGTGGAGAGCCACCGCCTTCGCCTTGCGGTCGGCGAGTGCGATGAGCATGCCGGTGTCGTAGACCGGCACCCGTGCACTCACGCGGCGTGCCCCGGACGGCGGTCGTGCCGGTCCCTGCCGTGGACGAGGTCCAGGGCCTCCTCGACCTCGCGGCGTTCCTGCTCCGTCAGTTCCGCGGCCGGTTCCGGGGCGGGTTCGGCGGGCAGCCCGCCCGCTGCCCGCTCCGCCCGGGCGATGAGCGCGTCCACCTCGGCGAACTGCTCCTCTATGGCGTCACTCTCGGCCATCTGGCGCGTTGCGGCGTGCACCAGGTAGGCCGAGACGTCCATGCCCGCCCGTTCCGCGTGCTGCCTGATGCGTTCGGCCTGGTCTCGCTCCAGGCTGATACTGATCCGCGTCTTTGCCATGAAGGCATCGTATTACGCGTATGACGTCAGTGCGAGTGTGATCAGATGTGGGCAACCCTGGCCCTTCCCCCGCAGCGCCCCGATCCGTACCGCGCCCGTCGGCCGGCTCGGCCGCCCGCGTGAGGTCCGGGCGCCGCCCGCTCAGCGTGGCGTGGGCAGCCCGGGCCCGGGGTCGTCGGTGGTTTCCAGCAGAGCGAGCAGGGCGGGCAGTTCGGCCTTGGCCGCCTTGGCCGGCGCGTCGTACTCGCGGGCCGGTTCGCGCAACCGCTTGTCGACGGAGGCGAGTTGCTCCAGCCCGAGGACGGCGGCGACGGCGCCGTACATCTCGCTGGGCTTGCCGCCGATCACCTGGCCGAGTTCGGAGTACGACAGGAAGGGGCGGTAGGTCGCCGGGTCCGCCTGCCGGCCGAGGTCGGGGAGGGGAACGGGGTCGTGGCCGGGCCGGCCGAGTTCGGCGGCGGAGTCGGCGACATCGTCGCCGTACCAGGTGCGCAGCACGGTGGTGCGCTCGGGATCGCCGCAGAAGCCGCAGAGGCTGCCGGCCGCCGTCCGGCGGGCACGGATGATCAGGATGTCCCGCACATCCTCAGTGGCGGCGGTGGACGCTGACGGCGTAGCCGCCACCGTCGTAGGGGTCGGCGTCCCAGGTGGCGAAGCGGTCGACGAGGGTGAGGCCGGCCGCGGCGCAGCAGTCGTCGTATTCCGACAGTGTGATGCCGGGCGGCACGGGCAGGTGGGCTTCGTCCAGGCCGAAGCCGGCGACCATCAGACCACCTGGACGCAGGGCCGCGGCCAGGCGCTCGACCACCGCGGCCTCGGTGCCGGCGGCGACCAACGGGAAGACATTGCCCGCGGCGACCACGAGGTCGAAGTCCGCCGCGATGCCGAGCAGGTCCGGCTCGAACTCGGCCAGATCGGCCTGGAACCAGGGCAGTTCCGGCGCCTGCTTCCGCGCCACCGCCAGCATCGACGCGTCAAGGTCCACCCCGACGCAGTCGTACCCCAGCTCCGCGAGCCGGATCATGACCCGTCCGGTGCCGCACCCTGCATCCAGCACCCGCGCTCCGGCAGGCACGAGAGCCGCGCAGAACCGCGCCTCACCGTGCATGTCCTTCCCGCTGCGGGCCAGGGCCGCGAACCGTGCGGCGTAGTCCTCCCCGGACGTCTCCCCGGTCAACTCCCTCCAACGGCTCATGCGGTCAACTATAGGTCGACCGTGTGACAGGGGGCGGCCGGTTCGCCCCTCGGCACGTTGACAGGCGTCTGCCGGCATGCTGCGATGGGGCGCTGCTCAGCCGGACCTGCGCCTTGCCGCTTGCCGCTCGGGCACCGGATCGACGGCCACTTGACCGGGGGCGGTGCCCCCGAACCCGGAGCGAGGACCCATGCCGCAGCGCGCCGCGACCGTCGTCGGCGGTGGGATCGGCGGCCTTGCGGCGGCCATCGCCCTGCACCGCCGGGGCTGGCGCGTCGAGGTACTGGAACGGGCCCCGGGGTTCACCGAGATCGGCGCCGGCATCTCCCTGTGGCCGAACGCGCTGCGCGCGCTGGAGGTGCTCGGCCTGGCCGGTGCCGTCCGGGCACTCGGCGCCGTCGAGGCCGCGGGCGGCGTACGCGACCGCCGGGGCCGCCGGCTGTCCCGTACGGACAACGCGGAGCTGACCCGCCGCTTCGGTCATCCCCTGGTGGTCCTGCACCGCGCGGACCTGTTGCGGGTGCTCACCGAGGCGCTGCCCGCCGGGGCTCTGCGCTCGGGCAGCGAGGTGTCCGCGGTGCGCGACGACGGCCACCGCGTGGTCGTCGACCACCGAAGGGGCGGGTCCCGGTCCGATCTCGTGGTCGGCGCCGACGGGCTGCGCAGTGCGGTCCGCCGTACCCTGTGGCCCGACGCGGCCGGCCCCCGGTACGCCGGTTACACCGCCTGGCGCATGGTCACCGAGCCTCTCGCCGAGCCGCCCTCCGAGGGTGCGGTGACCTGGGGCCGTGGGGCGAGGTTCGGCTGCACGGCGCTGCCGGGCGGGCGGATGTACTGCTTCGCGACCGCGTCGCTGCCGGAGGGAGCGGCCTCCGGCTCGTCCGAGTACGCCGAACTGCTGCGCCGGTTCGGGTCCTGGCCGGACCCCATTCCCGCCCTGCTGGCCGCCGTCCCCGCGGACGCGGTGCTCCGGCACGACCTGTACGACCTGCCGCCGCTGCCCTCCTTCGTCCACGGCCGGGTCGCGCTGCTGGGCGACGCGGCCCATGCCATGACCCCCAATCTGGGCCAGGGCGCGTGCCAGGCACTGGAGGACGCGGTCACCCTCGCCCACTGTCTCGACTCCACCCCGGACGTGGCCGCCGCGCTCCGCTCGTACGACGTGCTGCGTCGCCCGCGGACGCAGGCCATCACGCGCCGCTCCGCCCGGCTCGGCGTGGTCGGCCAGCTGTCGTGGCCGCCCGCGGTGCTGCTGCGTGACACGGCCGCCCGGCTGACGCCGACGCGGGCGGCGCTGCGTTCCATGACGCCGGTGCTCGGCTGGACCCCGCCCGGTGACCGGGTGAGCACGACGGAGAGCACGACGGAGAGCGGGAGCCACTGATGCCGGACTGGACGTACCACCCGCTGCGCGGCCTGGCCGCCGCCGTCCTCGGCCGCCGCCGTTCGCAGCGCACCGCACTGCGGCTGCTGGCCTCGATCGGCTCCCGTCCCGCCGGCGCGCGGCTGATCGCCCGGGGGTTCGGCCACCGCCATCCGCCGAAGCGGCTCGCCGGCGAGATCGCCGATGTGCCCGTGACCGTCCGCCTCGGCCTGTCCGTCCCGCCCTCGCTCGCCCGCGAGGCGGTACGCGCCATGCCGCCGCTCGGGGCCGGTGTCGTCGAGGTGGCGCCCGTCTCGGCGGCCGACGCGGAGACCGTGCGCGAGGCCGCTGCCGGCCGCTCGATCCCGCTGGTCGTCCGCGCCTGCGACCCGGAGGCCGAGGCCTCCCTCAAACCCCATGTCGACGGGTTCACCAGCGGCGACGATCCCCACGTGGTCCACGTGTCCGACCCGTCGGTCACCGCCGCGGCCACCGCACTCGAGGAGCCGGACGCCGTCGTGCTCGCCCGGCCCGGGGTGCTCGTCGAGGCCGGACCCGGCTGGTTCGCACGGGTCACCGAGGCAGCCACGCCCACCGCGCCCGCTCCCGTGCTGCGGGACGTCGGCCGCGATCCCCGCCGCTGGCCCGCCTGGTGGTGGGGGCTGCTCGTCGGGCTCGGCATGACGGGCGCCGGACTGGGCGCCGCGGCGATCACGCTCGGTCCGGTGCTGCTCTGGTACGACCGCGACTACCTCGGCATGACGCTGCACGAACTGCGTGCCGCCAACCACCACCTCGTGCACTTCCTCCAGCACGACCGGATCACCATGGCCGGCACGATGATGGCGATCGGCGCCCTCTACACCGGTCTCGCCGTGGGCGGGATCAGGCGCGGCTGGCCCTGGGCCCGCGAGGTGTACCTGCTCTCGGGGGCGGTCGGCTTCCCCACCTTGTTCTACTTCCTGGCCACCGGCTTCGTGGAACCCCTGCACACGGCCACCACCCTCGTGCTCTTCCCGATGTTCGTGGCCGCGGTCCGCCGGACCCCGCACGCGCCGCGGTGGCGCCTGGCGCCCGAGGGGCCGGAGCCGGAGCGCCGGCGGGCGCTGGTCGGCCAGCTGCTGCTGATCGTCACGGGAGCGGGGCTGTTCGTCGGCGGAGCGGTTATCTCGGTGATCGGTCTGACCGGTGTCTTCGTGCCGACCGACCTGACCTTCCTGGGCACCGACACGCAGACACTGGAAGCGGTGAATCCCCGGCTCGTGCCGTTCGTCGCGCACGACCGCGCGGGGTTCGGCGGCGCCCTGATGGCCTCGGCGGTGGCGATCGTCCTGCTCAGCGCGTGGGGCTGGCGGCGGGGTGAGGCCTGGGTGTTCTGGACCCTGACCGCGGCGGCGGCCACCGGCTTCCTGCCGGCTGTCGTGGTGCACGGCGCGATCCACTACACGGACTTCATCCACCTCGCGCCGGTCTACTTCGGCATCGCCCTGACCGGCACCGGCCTGCTCCTCGCACGCCCGTACCTCTGCGCCAGGACGCCGTCGAGAGCGAGGGACCAGGGCATCGGCTCGGACTCTTCGGCCGACGGGTGCGGGCGTGACGCTGCTTGATCAGGTCGCGGTGCCACCGCTCCACAGGGCCCGGGGCGTCACCGTCGGCCACGAACACGCGACAAGGCCCGCGACCGTGAGGTCGGGGCCCTCGCGTCTGTACCGTAGCAGCGAGTGTCCGAGGGGGGATTCGATCCCGCTGCACCCATTACCCACACCGATCGCCGATCCTGAGGAAGAGAAGGTGCGAAGGCGGGAGAGGAGGCGTGGTGCGAACCAGCGACGAGATCTACCACCGGGTCCGCTGGGACCCGCGGTTCGACCCGGCCCGGTTCGTGCTGGGGATCAGCCAGCGCGGGGACGGCCTCAAACGCATCCCGCTGTCCTCCTTCGTGCCCGGGGGCGACATCCCGTGGCACCGGGTGGTGTTCATCGAGGCGGACGGCGAGGTGGTCTGGGACCGGGCCACGGGCGTGGACCGCGTCGACGCGTCGGGCGCCGGCCGGGTGCGGCACCCGCAAGCACACCTGAGCTCCGGCACGAGCCCCGGCAGGGGCGAGTCCGCCGGCGTCCTCGACGTGTCCCCGACGGCCCGCACGGCGGTGGCCTGGATCCCGCCCGCGGAGCTGTGGCCGCCCATCCAGGACATCCGCCGGGATTACGATCCGCAGATCCACCGTTGGCCGCCGCACGTCAACCTGCTCTTCGGCTTCGTGCCGGAGTCCGACTTCGAGCGGGCTGCCCCACTGCTCGCCGCGGCGACGGCCGAGACGCCGGTCTTCACCGCCCGGCTGGACGGGGTGCGCACCTTCCGGCACAGGGCGTACTTCACCGTGTGGCTCGACCCGACGGCAGCCGGCGAGGTGCCCTGGGCGGACCTGCACCGCGTACTGCAGCAGCGGTTCCCGCGCTGCAGGGGGCCCGCCAGGAACTTCACCCCCCATCTGTCCCTGGGCCGGACCCGGGATCCGAGGCGAGTCACCGCCGACTGCACCACCCGGCTGGACACCATGACGGCGACGGTCTGGGAACTCGTCCTGCTCTCACGCAGGGGCGACGGGCCGATGCGGCCACGGGCCACGGTCGCCCTGCGCACGGGCGAGGTCCGTTGGCTGCCCACGCCCGGCCCCGAAGCGCCGGGCCCGGAGGACACGGCATGGCTCTCCGAAATCACCGACAGGTGAGGCCATGGCCAGGGTGGATCCGGGCTCAATCGGCCCGGAATTCCCTCCAAGAATCTGTCAGAATTCGCCGAACTCATCGCGATGAACAGAATTCTGCCGCCGCGCTCATCGACATGGGCCCTCCGCGTGACGCCCGACATCACCGACCACACCGTGTCACGGTCAGGCGTGATGCGCCGAGGGAAGCGAGGCGGAGTAGCGTGGAGGAGTGCGAAGGCGACCGAGGTCTTGGTGCCTGGAGCTATTTGCAGATGTGTCCAGAGCCTTGATGCGTCCGGAGGGGAGAAAGCGGGCAGCGAGTGATCGTGGCCTGTCGACCACTCAGAGCCCCTTCAGGTGACCTTCCGTATCCGTGTGTCAAGAGGACGTATGCGCATAGCCGACGACTCTTCGCAGAGTCCTGTGGGAGCCCTGGGGAAAGTGACGGTGGCGATCCCACAGGACGGTCCCGGGGAAGTTCTCGTGGCCGTACGGGGCGGCTCGGAAGCCTATGCGGCCTGGTCCGCGGCACCGGTTGCCAAGGACGTCCGCGTGATCGTGATCGACTCCATCTCGGCACGCTCGGTGATCGTTGAGCCGCTGCCGTCCTGAAGCGTCTTCTTGGTTCCGCAGGATGCGAGGTGATTCCTCATGCTTTTCTGGCATGTTCCCGCACCGAATGAGGCAATGCTCATTTCCGGCTCCAAACGGCAGGCCGAGAAAACCCAGTTTCGTATCGTCACCGGTCATGGCAGTTTTGTGCTACCCGTCAAGCAGAAGGCCCGGATGCTGTCGCTGGCCCTGCGGGAAGCGGAGATCGCGGAGGACTGTGTGACCCAGCAGGGAATTCGGCTCGCGGTGCGGGCCGTATGCGTGTTCAAGGTAGGTGACGACGCGGTGTCGATCGCCAATGCCGCCCGCCGGTTCCTGTCGGAACAGCATCGGATGGAGGAGTTGGTCGGCCGGATCTTCGCGGGACATCTGCGTTCCATCATCGGCGGACTCACAGTGGAGCAGATCATCCGCGAGCGCAGCCGGGTCTCCCAGGAAGTGGTGGCGGGCAGCCATGGTGAGATGGAGAAACTCGGCATCGTCGTGGACGCACTCCAGATCCAGGAGATCGAGGACGCCACCGGATACATCGACAACCTGGCGGCACCGCATGCCGCCGCGGTGGCGAGCCAGGCCCGGATAGCGCAGGCCAAGGCTGATCAGGAAGCAGCGGAGCGGGAGCAGCAGGCCGCCGCGCTCAAGGCCGAGTACGAACGGGACACCGCGATCAAGCGGGCGGGCTTCACCGCTGAGACCGAGCAGTACAACGCCCGCGCCGCACAGGCGGGCCCCCTCGCCCAGGCCAGGGCTTCCCAGGAGGTCATCGAGGAACAAACCGCTCTGGCCCAGCGCCAGGCCGGTCTGGCGGCCCAGCGGCTGGAGGCGGAGGTACGGCGCCCGGCGGACGCGGAGGCTTATCGGCAGCGGGCCCTGGCCGAGGCGGGCCGCGACCGGGCCAGGTTCGAGGCCGACGGAACCGCCTACGCCGAGCGGACCATCGCCCAGGCTCAGGCCGACGCCAACACGGCTCGTGCCGCCTCGCTCCGTGACGGCAACCAGGAACTCATCGCTGCCAACCGGGTCGTGGAGAATCTGCCCGCCCTCGCCGAGGCGGCGGCCCGTGGCATGTCCGGAGCCAATCTCACCGTCCTGAACGGCACCGACGGTATCAACCAGGTGGCGGCCGGAGTGGTGGCGCAAGGTCTGTCCATCCTCGACTCGCTCCAGCACTCGACGCCCTCACCCACCACAGGAAGGCAGGTTCCGGCCAAGTCCGGGAAGACAGGTACCGGCCGAGCCCGAGAAGGCTTGAACCCGCGAGAAGCCCTGAACTCGGAGGAGTGACAGCTGTTATGGATGCGGATCGCGCCAACCGTGTGGTGGCGGCGTTCGGGCCCGGGAGGTGATGGCCCATCTCGTGGAGGCAGGTGTCAACGAGTTCGGGGTCGGGTTGGGGTCGTTCTGGACGAGGCGTCGAAGCGCCCTGGGACGTCGATGGCGCATCGGGGCTGGACGCGGAAATCGTCAGCGACAGTGTGCTCATCGGTTTCGACGGAGGCCTCCTGGACGAGGCCCTGTTGCAGCGGTCACCGCTGAGGTCGCCGAGCGGCACGGCTCTGACCGAGGTCGACCAGCCACTCGCCGACACTTTCCCGCCCCCGTCCCCCAGTGGAAGGTGAGCGATCCCGAGGAGTTCAGCGTCAGGAGGCCGCCGACACCGTCGGGCAGCGACGAGTCGCCGACGTGGTCCCGCCGCACCGCCGCGCCACCCGTCAGCCGGACCGTGCCGGACTGGACCAACGCCGCGCCCTGCCCGTCCGCCGGCACAGGCGTCAGCGTTCAGGTGTACGAGCCGTTGGGAAGCAGTCCGCCTGTCGTGTCACGGCCGTTCCATGTCGTCGCGATCGAGTACGCGGCCGGTCCGTCCCTGCGCGTGGCAACGACGCGGCCCGTGGCCTTGACTCTGTGGGGGATCTTGGGGTTTCCCGGTGCGGCAGCATGATGTCTGCTCAAGGATTCCAAAGTGATGGTCAGCAGACGAGCACACGGGGGAGGATGGCCGCCATGACGGATGAAGGCCTCTCCATCGACCTCACCAAGCCCAGTATCGCCCGCGTCTACGACTACGTGCTCGGCGGCAAGGACAACTACGCTGTGGACCGGGAGATCGGCGACGTGTTCAAACGTGACCTTCCTGGTTCGGTGGCAATCGCCTTCGCCAACCGCGCAGCCCTGACCCGGGCGGTCGGGGAGATCGTGACGACCACCGACGTACGGCAGTTCATCGACCTGGGCAGTGGTCTTCCGACCGCCGACAACGTCCACCAGGTCGCGCAACGGCACGCTCCGGAGTCTCGGGTCGTGTACGTCGACATCGACCCCCAAGTGCTGGTCCACGGCCGTGCGTTGTTGGAGGAAAACGACCGGACCCGGGTCGTCCCGGCCGATGTACGCAACCCCGAAGACGTCCGTACCCACCCGGACACCCTGGAACTGATCGACTTCGACCGCTCCGTCGCCGTCATGTTCAGCGCCATCCTTCACCACGTCAACGACGAGGAAGACCCAGCTGGAATCGTCCGCTACTGGCGCGACCACGTACCCTCCGGCAGCTACTTCTTCGTCAGCCACTTCCGTTCCGGCAACAACCCGGAGACAGCGGAGGCCGAGGGAGTCCTCCAGCAGACTTTCGGCCGCGGCCGGTGGCGCACCGACGAGGAGATCGAATCCCTGCTGGATGGCCTGGAGATCCTCGACCCCGGGATCGTCCCCGCGTCCCTGTGGCGTCCTGACGTGGCTGACAGCCCGTGGAACAGCGGCGGCGAACGGGAGCTCACCGTCTGGGAGCGTCTCATCGCCGCCGGGCTGGCCCGGAAAGCCTAGTTCGGAGCGGTGCGGGTGGGTCTCGTAGTCGCGGGCGAGCGTCGGTGGTGCATTGTGCGGCGGGGTGCAGCCCGGGCTTCCGGCCCTCCGCCTCCCGGACCAGTCGCCGCGGCACTCCATTGAGCCGGCCGAACACGCCGTCCTTCTGCCAGGCCGTGAAATGGCCATGGACCGTCTCCCATGGGGCGAAGTCGTGCGGCAGTTACCGCCGAGGGATGCCAGTGCGGTCGGCCGGCCCCTTTGCGCCGCAGCAGGGGGCCGAGTGTTCACCTGCCTCCATGGCGAAGGGCTACTTGTGGGTGGCCGGATGTTCACAGACTGCTCATAGCTTCCAACGCGTCCACCCAGTACCACGACTTGCACAGGGAGACGCACTCATGCGCCGTACCCGTCTCGCCACAGCGGCTCTCACGCTCGGCCTGAGCCTGCCCCTCGGGCTGATGGCTGCCGGCCCGGCAGCCGCCGCGGCCGGGCCGATGGCGTTCGAGCCGATCAAGGGCTCGGCCTACGACCAGGTGACCCCCGACTGGAGCGAGCCGCTCGTCGCCCCCGAGGGCTTCACCCAGAAGCTCGTCGCCGACGAGACCGTCCTCGACATCTACGGCGGCACCGCCGACGACCTCACCGACATGAACACGGTCAACGAGACCGGCCCGCAGGCCGGCCGTTACCTCTACCGCACCCACGAGGTCGGCTCCAACGGCTCCCTGTCCGTCGTCGACCTGAAGACCGGCGAGGCCAAGGTCATCGCCCAGCGCGCGGACTGGAGCCGGCTCGACGGCCTGCGCTGGACCCCGTGGGGCACCCTGCTCTTCGCCGAGGAGACGACCGGCGGCCGCCTCTTCGAGGCGTTCCTCGACTCCGAGGACCCGACGAAGATCACCCGCGTCGAGGAGCGCCGCGAGGCCGGCATCATGCGGCACGAGGGCATCGAGGCGCTCGCCGACGGCACCGTCTTCGTCATCGACGAACTCAACGGCGGCTCGATCTACAAGTTCGTGCCCACCAAGCGCGGCGACCTGTCCGACGGCCGGCTCTACGCGCTGAAGATCAAGGGCCTCTCCGACGCCGAGCAGAAGTGGAGCTCGGCGACGTACGACAAGAAGGTCGGCGCCTTCGAGTGGGTCGCGCTCGACATGGACAAGGTGGTCGTGGACGCCGACGCCGCGGCCAACGCCGTCAACGCCACCGAGTTCGGCCGTCCGGAGGACGTCGAGGTCATCGGCGACACGCTGTACGTCGCCAACACCAGCGAGGACCGTGTCGTCGCCGTCGACCTGAACAAGAACGTGCTCACCAGCTTCGTCCAGGCCGGGAAGAACGTGCCGGTCGAGAACGCCGGCGCCAAGATGACGGGCTTCAACAGCCCGGACAACCTCGCCGAGGGCCCTGACGGCCGCCTGTGGATCGTCGAGGACAACTACCTCAGCGACATCTACGTCGCCGGCAAGGACAACGACAAGGACGGCGCCGCCGACAAGGTCGAGCTGTTCGGCTCGCTCAAGGACCCGGGTGCCGAGATCAGCGGCATCTACTTCGGCAAGGACCCGAAGAGCCTCTTCTTCAACGTCCAGCACCCCGACAAGCCGAAGGCCGACGGCACCTGGAAGATCACCCGCCGCTGACCTGCTCCCCGCCCCGCTCCTGACCCGAGCCCCGAAGGGCCCTGCCGCATCCGCGACGGGGCCCTTCCGTCTCGGGCGGCGGGCCCATGCCCCGCGTAAAGAGGTCGTGTGCCGGGCACTGGATGCGTGGGTCGCCCGGGCCCTCGCACCAGACCTGCTCACCGCCACCGTCACAGCACTCAGCCAAGCAAGCACCGCAGAGACGCAGACCTCCGAGCAGGCCCAGGCTCGCCAGGCGATCACCGAAAGAATCGGAGGCATCACACCACGCGTCCGCGCCGCCGACGCGGAGAAGGAGGGCCCCTTCACGAAGCCCTGGACATCACCATTACCCATGAACACGCAACGAGAGCCGCGACCGTCAGGTCGAGGCCCTCTCATACGTATCGACACAGTGAGTGTCCGAGGGGGGACTTGAACCCCCACGCCCGATAAAGGGCACTAGCACCTCAAGCTAGCGCGTCTGCCATTCCGCCACCCGGACCAGGTGCCTGCCGCCCGAGCGGGGATGTTCCCCGCGGCGACAGGACAACAATACCAAGGTTTGGGGGTGGCTTTCACCTGCGTATCTGCCCCTGGGGGCGCCTCGGAAGGGGCCTCGGGAGTGAATACGGAGAGTGCCCAGATGGCCACCTTCAGAGTTTAGCCTCCTAGTGTCCGTACGGTGCTACCGGGATCATTCGCAGGACTCGGCGAACACTGCCTGCCGGTACTTCGTCACAAAAACCAATTGGACATGCAGCCGGAAACACAGTGCGACCAGCACAAATGTTCTCATCGGCACTCATAAGCCGACTGTGTACCGTGATCGGTGTGCAGCTTCGGTACAGCTTCCGCCTGTACCCCAGCGCCGGTCAGCGCACCGCGCTGGCACGGGCGTTCGGGTGTGCGCGAGTGGTCTACAACGACGCGCTCCGCGCCCGTGAGACCGCCCGCAGCGAGGGGCTGCCATTCCCGAAGACCGGCAAGCTGTCCAAGCAGCTCATCACCGAGGCGAAGAAAACCCCGGAACGGGCCTGGCTCGGCGAGGTGTCCGCCGTGATCCTCCAGCAGTCCCTGAGGGACCTCGACAGCGCGTACAAGAACTTCTTCGACGGACTGAAAGGCAAACGCCCGCGCATGGGCGCGCCCCGGTACAAGTCCCGCAAGGACACCCGGCAGGCCGTCCGCTTCACCGCGAACGCCCGCTGGTCGATCACGCCGGGCGGGAAGCTGCGCCTGCCGAAGATCGGCGACGTGAAGGTGAAGTGGTCCCGGAGCCTGCCCTCGGTGCCGTCCACGGTGACGGTGGTCAAGGACAGCGCCGGCCGGTACTTCGCGAGCTTCGTCGTCACCGGCCCGGCCGAGACGCTGCCGGAGGCCACACCCGAGATCGGGATCGACCTGGGTCTGACGCACTTCGCCGTGCTCTCGGACGGCACGAAGATCGACTCTCCGCGCTTCCTGCGCCGGGCGGAGAAACGGCTGAAGAAGGCGCAGCGTGCCCTCTCCCGCAAGGAGAAAGGCTCGAAGAACCGCGACAGGGCCCGGCACAAGGTAGCCCGCGCGCACGCGCAGGTGGCCGACGCGCGCCGCGAGTTCCACCACCAGCTCTCCACAAGGTTGATCCGCGAGAACCAAGCGGTCGCCGTGGAGGACCTGGCGGTGAAGGGACTCGCCCGCACGCGCCTGGCCAAGTCCGTCCACGACGCCGGATGGTCGGCGTTCGTGGCCATGCTGGAGTACAAGGCCGCCCGGTACGGGCGGACCTTCGTCCGAGTCGGCCGCTTCGAGCCCACCAGCCAGGTCTGCTCGGCCTGCGGTATGCAGGACGGCCCCAAGCCCCTGCACGTCCGTGTCTGGACGTGCAGGGCGTGCGGGGCCGTCCTGGACCGGGACACCAACGCGGCGGTCAACGTCGCCAAGGCGGCCGGACTGGCCGTGTCAGCCCATGGAGCGCAGGTAAGACCGGGACCCGTCCCGGCACAGCGCGGCGAAGCGGGAACCCACCCGACACCCCAGCCTTCAACGGCACGGTAGGCGGGAATCGCCGTCCTTCAAGACGGCGAGGATGTCAATTGCGGCGCAGGGCGGCCATGTTCCGGTAGCCGATGCGGGCGTGTTCCAGGGACTGGGCCGGGTCGGTGGAGCTCGGGGCGTTGTCCTGTTCGACCATCGGGTTGTGGTAGTTGCGGTGGCCGACGCGGGAGAAGAAGGTCGTGTAGTCGATGACGCCGGTGCCGAAGGGGACCATGTCGTAGCCCTGGCCGTTGGTGGTGTTGATGACACCGTCCTTGGCGTGGAAGAGCGGGTAGCGCTTGTTGTGGGCGGCGACCAGGGCGGCCGGGTCGAAGATGTCCTGCCGGACGGCACCGTCGTGGTCGGTGTAGGTGCGGAACTTGTACTGGGCCACGTGTGCCCAGTAGATGTCCATCTCCAGCCAGACCAGCTTGGGGTCGGTGACGGACAGGAAGTACTCCAGCTTGCGGATGCCGGAGCTGCGGGTCGGGCGGCCCCGGTCGTCGAGCGGGCCGCCGTCGAGCAGGAAGCCGTACGCCGCGTCGTGGTTGTGGGTGTAGAGCTTGATCCCGGCTCTGCGGGCGATCTCGCCCATGGCGTTCCACTTGTCGGCGGCCACGTCCCAGTCGGCCCGGTAGGAGCTGCCGGTGGGGTCACCGCCGGTGCCCATGTGGCCCATGCCGAGGATGTTGGCGATCTCCAGGTGCTTCTTGAAGGTGTCCAGGTCCGCGGTGGTCAGGGGCCAGGACGGTGGGATGAAACCGTGGTTGCCCTGCGCTCTCAGCCCGTAGTCGTCCAGCCAGCGGCGCAGCAGCCGGGCGCCCTCGACGGTCTCCAGGTTGGCGCCGCCGGGGGCGTTGGCGTGCTGGCGGTAACCGGCGAACTCCACCTGGCGGTAGCCGAAGCGGGCCAGCTGTTCGAAGACGGCGCGGAAGCCGGAGGGCAGGTTGGTGGAGAGCGGGTCGCGTCCGGTGGCGTCGCGGACCGTGTAGAGGATGATGCCGCGCTTGTCCTCGGGGACGAGCAGGTGGCCCTTGGCCTTGCCGGGCGTCCCGGTCGCGGGCGCCGCCTGCACGGGGGCCGCGCCGAGGACGGGGGCGGCGATCGCGCCGGCCGCGACGGCGGTGCAGGTGCCGAGGAAGCCGCGGCGGCCTATGCCGAGGCTGCGGCGCAGCTGGTCGTCGGTGCCGTGATCGGCTGCGTGGTCGGTTGCGTGGAGGTCGTTCACGGGTGCCTCTTTTCGGACTGGTGCTCGGCTCCGCCGAGACCGGCGAGCTGGAGAAGGAGTGACTTCACGTCGGTGGCCGCGACGCGGTCGCCGACGGCGCGGGGGGTGGAGCAGATGAGGAGCGGACCGTCGTCGTCGCTCCTGGGGAGGCGGCCGTGGCTGCCGCGGATGGGGGACGCGTCGAGGGGGACGACCGCCATGCGGTAGCGCAGGCCGAGTTTCTTGCGGGCCAGGGCGGTGGCTGCCTTGACCTTGACGTAGGGGTCGAGCGGGTCCATGAACAGTTCGACCGGGTCGTAGCCGGGTTTGCGGTGGATCTCGACCAGCTGGGCGAAGTCGGGCGCGCGGTCGTCGTCGAGCCAGTAGTAGTACGTGAACCAGGCGTCGGGTTCGGCGACGGCGACGAGTTCGCCGGAGCGCGGGTGGTCGAGGTGGTGGGCCTCCTTGCCCTCGTCGTCGAGGATCTGGTCGATGCCGGGCAGGCCGTCGAGGGCGGCCCGGGTGGCGTCCAGGTCCTCGGGGCGGCGTACGTAGACGTGGGCGATCTGGTGGTCGGCGACGGCGAAGGCGCGTGAGGCCATCGGGTCGAGGTACTCCATGCCGTCCTGGGTGTGCACCTCGAGCAGGCCGGCCCTGCGCAGGGCACGGTTGATGTGGACGGGGCGGTCGGCGCGGGTGATGCCGTACTCGGACAGGGCGACGACGGTACGGCCCTCGGCGCGGGCGTCGTCCAGGAGGGGCGCCATGGCCGTGTCCAGGTCGGTGGCCGCCTGCAGGGAGCGGGGGTCGTCGGGGCCGTAACGCTGCAGGTCGTAGTCGAGGTGCGGGAGGTAGCAGAGTGTCAGGTCGGGGTGGCGGGTGCGGTTGATGTGGCGGGTGGCGTCGATGATCCACTGGCTGGAGACGAGGTCGGCGCCGGGGCCCCAGAAGTGGAAGAGGGGGAAGGTGCCGAACTTCCCGGTGAGTTCGTCGTGCAGGGACGGCGGGCGGGTGTAGCAGTCGGGTTCCTTGCGGCCGTCGGCGTAGTAGACCGGGCGGGGTGTGACGGTGATGTCGGTGTCGGCACCCATGGCGTACCACCAGCAGATGTTGGCGACCGTGTAGCCGGGGTGTGCGCGGCGGGCGGCGTCCCACAGCTTGTCGCCGGCGACCAGGCCGTTGTGCTGGCGCCACAGCAGGACCTCGCCGAGTTCGCGGAAGTACCAGCCGTTGCCGACGATTCCGTGCTCGGAGGGCAGGGCGCCGGTCAGGAAGGTGGACTGGGCGGCGCAGGTGACGGCGGGCAGGACGGTGCCGAGCGGGGCGTGGGAGCCGGACTGGGCGAGGGACTTGAGGTGGGGCATGTGGTCGAGGAGCCGGGGGGTGAGGCCGACGACGTCCAGGACGAGCAGCGGCGTCGGTCCCGGTTGCTGGGGCCGGGTCATGGCAGCTCCTTCAGGCCGAGGTCGGTCAGCAGGTCGCGGGCGAGGGCGAGTTCGGCGGCGATGCCGTCGGTAAGCCGGGCGCGGTCGCGGGGGCGCAGCTCGGGCGGGAGGGCCTGCCAGGTGTAGGTCTCGACCTCGAGGTGGCGGGTGAGCGGGTGCGGGCCGCCGACGAGCCGGGTCAGGGCGGCCTTCAGGACCGGGAGGGTGGAGGTGAGGGGGGCGGCGGGGGCCGCGTGCAGGGGGACGTGGAAGTGGGCGCGCCAGGGTGCGGTGTAGGGGAGTGCGTTGCCGCCGAGGGCTTCTCCCAGGTCGTCGGTGCCGTGCAGGCCGGTGGCGGTGCTGGTGCCGGTGGCGGTGGCGGTGGCGGTGATAGTGCGGGTCTGGTGCAGGAAGCGGGGTTCGTCGAAGGCGGCGAGGGCCTCGCGGACCTCGGGCAGGTGGGGGTGTTCGGCGTGCAGGGCGGCGGACAGCTGGGACTTGACGACGGGGACGCGGGCTTCGGTGAGGGCGTCGAGGGCGGTCGCCGGGTCCTCGAAGGAGGTGGCGAGGTGGCAGGTGTCGACGCAGATGCCGATGCGGTCGTGGGCGATCGCGGTCAGCGGGGCGATCGCGTCGTGCGTGGTCTCCACGGTGCAGCCGGGTTCCGGTTCCAGGCCGACGCGAATGGAGCGGCCGGTCAACTCCTTGAGGGAGTCCAGGCGTTCGGCCAGGGTGCGCAGGGCGGTGCGGGCCTGCTCGGCGCGTGTGTCGTCGTACGCGGTGCGCCAGGCCAGGGGCAGGGTGGAGATGCTGCCCTCGGTGACGTCGTCCGGGAGGAGGCCGGCGAGGACGCGGGCGAGGGCGGTGGTGTGGTCGAGGCGTTCGGGGTCGGCCCAGTCGGGCTTGTAGACGCGGTACTTGACCTCTTCGGCGCCGAAGCCCTCGTAGGGGAAGCCGTTGAGGGTGACGACCTCCAGGCCGTGCCGGTCGAGTTCGGCGCGCAGGCCGCGCAGCGCGGACGGGTCGGTGTCGAGGGTGCGGGCGGCGTCGCGGGCGAGCCAGAGGCCGATGCCCAGGCGGTCCCGGCCGAGGCGGCGGCGTACGGGCTCGCAGTGGTCGCGGAGTTGGGCGAGGACGCCGTCGAGGGTTTCGGCGGGGTGGACGTTGGTGCAGTAGGCGAGGTGGACGGTGGAGCCGTCGGGGTGGCGGAAGCGCATCGCTCACTCCCCGCCGCGCAGGATGCTGTTGCCCTCGTGTGTGGCGTCGGTCGCGGCGACGTCGAGGTCCAGCCTGCCGCTGAGGCCGTAGAAGGCGACGGGGTTGCGCCACAGGACGAGGTCCACGTCGTCCTCGGTGAAGCCCTCGGCGAGCATCAGGTCGCCGACCTTGCGGGTCTTGAGGGGGTCGCTCCTGCCCCAGTCCGCCGCGGAGTTGACCAGTACCTTCTCGGTGCCGTGGGCGCGCAGGATCGCGACCATCCGCTCCTCGTCCATCTTGGTGTCGGGATAGACGGAGAAGCCGAGCCAGCAGCCGCTGTCCTTGGCCTCCTTGACGGTGGTCTCGTTGAGGTGGTCGATCAGGACGCGGTCCATGGGCAGCGCCGACTCCCGCACGACGTCGAGGGTGCGGCGCAGGCCGGCGAGCTTGTCGCGGTGCGGGGTGTGGACGAGGGCGGGCAGGCCGTGGTCGGCGGCGAGCTGCAACTGGGTGGCCACGGCGGTGTCCTCGGCCGGGGTCATCGAGTCGTAGCCGATCTCGCCGACGGCGACGACCCGGTCCTTGACGAGGTAGCGGGGCAGTTCGTCGAGGACGGGCAGGCAGCGCGGGTCGTTGGCCTCCTTGGGGTTCAGGGCGATGGTGCAGTGGTGGGCGATGCCGTACTGGGCGGCGCGGAAGGGTTCCCAGCCGATCAGGGCGTCGAAGTAGTCGAGGAAGGAGGCGGGCGAGGTGCGGGGCTGGCCGAGCCAGAAGGCGGGCTCCACGACGGCCCGGACGCCGGCGGCGTACATGGCCTCGTAGTCGTCGGTGGTCCTGGACGTCATGTGGATGTGGGGGTCGAAGATGCGCATCAGGACTCCTTGCCGTGGGGGTCGACCGGGCCGTGCGGCGCGGTCTCGGGCTCGGGCGCGGTCTCGGGCACGGTCCCGGTCAGGGTCAGTACGCGGTGCAGGTCCTCGGGGACCGGGCGGCCGGCGGCGGTGCGTTCGGCCGCGTAGTCGCCGAGCATGCGGGCGAGTTCGGCGTCGCCGCGGGAGCGGCGGGCCAGGTCCGCGACACTGTCGACGGGTACGCCGGTGAACAGGCACTTCAGGACGGCGTGCCGCCACGGGTGGGGTGCCAGGTGCCGGGCGGCGTACGGGCCCGCGGCGGCGGCGAGCAGCCGGGTGTCGTTGGTGCGCAGGGCGTCCTCGACGAGCGGCACCGCGTCCGGGCCGGGCACGAGGTGCGGCAGGGCGTGCAGGACGGCGCGGCGCTCGTCGGCGGTGCCCTGGCGGTAGACCCGGGTGAGGGCGTCCAGGTCGGCGCGGGCCGCGTGCAGGATGAGGACGCGGGCGGCGTCGGCGTGGCCGGCACCGCAGCGGCGACCGGCCTCGGCCAGGCGCAGCTCCCATACGGATATGGGGCCGTGGATGCCGGGATGGGCGGCGGCCTCGTCGAGCGCCTGGTCGAGCCAGGCCCGGGCGGCCGGGGGCAGGTGGGCGGTCAGGACTGTGTGCAGCTCGTCCACGGGGACGAGGGCGGTGCCGGCCGCGGGGGTGCCCGTGGGGTCCTGCGGGTGGGTCATCGGGTGCTCCCTTCAGCGGTGGCCGCCCGGCGGAGGAAGGGCAGGGAGAGTTCGGCGTAGTGGGGGCCGGCGTGGGAGTGGCGGGGCAGTTCCACGACGGTCAGGCCCTGGTAGCCGGTGGCGGCCAGGGCCGCCAGGACCGGCGGGAAGTCGATCTCGCCGTCCCCGAAGGGCAGGTGTTCGTGGACGCCGCGGCGCATGTCCTCGATCTGGACGTGTTTGAGCCAGGGCGCGGCGGCGCGGACGCAGTCGGCGGGCGGGAGCGGTTCGAGGCACTGGCAGTGGCCGATGTCGAGGGTCAGACCGAGGTGGTCGGGGTCGCCGAGGAGGCGGCGCAGGTGGTGGAAGTCGGCGAGGGTGGCGAGGAGGTGGCCGGGTTCGGGTTCCACGGCGAGGGGGACGCCGGCGGCGCCGGCCGCGTCCAGGACGGGGGTCAGGGACTCGGCCAGCCGCTTCCACGCCGTGTCCTGGTCGGTGCCGGGCGGGGTGATGCCGCTGAAGCAGTGCACGGCGTGGGCGCCGAGGTCGGCGGCGACCCGTACGGCGCGCAGCAGCAGGCCGGCGCGGCGGGCGCGGTCCCCGGGGTCCGCGTCGAGGAGGGAGGGGCCGTGTTTGCGGCGCGGGTCGAGCACATAGCGGGCGCCCGTCTCCACGGTGACCTGAAGGCCGAGGGCGTCCAGCCGGTGCGCGATCCGGCGGGTGCGGGTGGCGAGGTCGGGGGCGAGCGGGTCGAGGTGCATGTGGTCGAGGGTCAGTCCCACGCCGTCGTAGCCGAGGTCGGCGAGCAGGGCGAGGGCGTCGTCGAGGCGGAGGTCGGCGAGGCCGTTGGTGCCGTAGCCGAAGCGGAGGGCCCGGGGGCTGCTCATGTGACGCTCACCTTTCTCGCGAACCGGCGGGCGAGCGGCGCCAGGGCCGCCGTGGCCAGGGCGGTGACCGGTGCGCCGGCGCGGGCGGACAGCGCGGCCTGGAGGGGGATCATGGCGCGGATGCCGCCGCCGACGGCTCGTTGGACGAGGGGTGGGGAGGGGTTGAGGGCGGCGTGGAGACAGGGGCGGGCGGAGGTGAGGGCGTAGGCGGTGGTGAGTGCGGTCACCGGGGAGAGGGTCTTCCTGTCCGGCCGTGTGTCCCGCCGCCGCAGGAGCAGGCCGGTGAGGGTGGCGGTCGTGGCCAGGGCGGCCAGGGGCGCCGCGGCGGAGCCGCCGGTGGTCTCGCGGCGGGAGACGGCTGTGACGGCGAAGGTGTGGGCGCTCAGCAGGGCGGCCGACGGAAGGGCCGCGCGGAGGCGGCCGCCGGTCGCCGCGGCGCCGAGCAGCAGGTCGAGGCCGCGGGCCGCCGCCATGGCGACCGGGCCCGCCGGGGTGTGCTTCAGGGCCAGGTCGTACGCCCATACGGTGGCCGCGAGAGGCGCGGCGACCGCCAGCGCGGGCCGGCCGGCGCGGGACGCCAGGCCCAGGCCCGCCGCCGTGAACGCGCAGGCCGC
>NZ_QFDQ01000270.1 GCF_003270085.1 Streptomyces triticisoli
GTCCCGCAGGCCCGCGGCGCGTGACGGGCCGCGGCCCCGGCCCGAACTCGAGCCCGGCACCCGCCGCGGGACCTCCCGCAGGCTCACTGGCGTCACTCACCGCGGCCCCGCGCCGCGCGGCCCCCACCCACGAACGCTCCGCCCGGCACCCACCACGGCCCCACGCACTGGCGCCCGCACGCCGTCCGCCGCCGGTTCCTCGCCGGGCGTCGCTTCGGGTGCTCCCGCCCGGTCGGTGGGTGCCTTCGGGGCCTTCACGGCCGCCCCGTGTGCACGTCCGGCCGCCCGGGAGTCAGGGCAGACGTGGCCGGCGGCCGGACGGGGACCGAACCGGAGGACGGCGCACGTCGTACGGCGTGCCTGCCTCGGCCTGGGACGGGGGATGGGGCCGGGCCGGCACCGGGCGCGGTCGTACATGCGCTGCCTCCGATTCGATCAGCTCCAGCCTGCACCGCGCGGGCCCCCTGCCCACCCTGTCAAGAGGCCCTGACCGTAGGGCCGTTGGTCCCTGACCGGGCAGGCGGACCGGGGCCTTCGGGCATCGGGCGGGGGGCGTTCGGCCCAAGGATCACCCAGCGGGCCCCGCATAGGTTCCCGGCCATGGAGAACGACGAGAACGCACGGCAACGGGAGCCGCGCGCCGCACAGCGCCGGCCGCCGAACACCCGTCGGCTGCTGAACCGGCGGATCCGGCCGGGCACCGACCGCAGCGACAAGGTGCTCTTCCCCCTGCGGTCCGCCACCGTGCTGCTCGGCATCTCCGCCACGGCCGCGCACGACGTGTTCGGCGGCGGTCACGACTGCCGGGAGACCGTCTCGGTGTGGTTCCGCGGGGTGTCCACCCCTCAGCCGCGGCCGGAGGCGATCTCCGGTGCACCGTCGCTGTTCCAGCCGCACGCGCTGAGCGCCTGCCCGGTCCACCGGCGCCGGGCCGCCACTGGGCCGGTGGTGTACGGAACGCCACCGTCCGCCTCACGCGAACCGCACCCCCCGGCGCGCGGCATGAGGGCGACGCCCGCAGCACGCCCCGGGCGGCGCATGGGCCTGCTGCTGACGCTGATCGGCGTCGTCGGCTGGCTCGCCGCCTTCCAGCTCGCCGTCGAGAACTGGCGGGTCCTGAAGAGCCCCGGCTACCGGCCGTCGTGCGACATCGGTCCGGTGGTGGGCTGCGGCAGCGCCATGGCCGGCGCGCAGGGCAACCTGTTCGGCTTCCCCAACATGCTCCTGGGGCTCGGCGCGTTCGCCGTCGTCGCCGCGCTCGGCGTGGCCGCCCTGACCGGCGCCCACCTGCACCGGCTGGTGTGGCTCGCACTCAACGCCGGGGCGCCGGCCGGCGTGGTGTTCGTGCACTGGCTGATCCTGCAGTCGCTGTACGTGCTCAACCGGATCTGCCCGTACTGCGCCGTCGTCCGGGTCGTGACCATCGCCCTGTTCTGGTACGTCACCCTGCACAACCTCGGGAACGGGGTCATCCGCGCGCCGGGGGCCGCCCGGGGTCTGCTGACACTGGTGCTGGACACGCACTGGATCCTGCCGGCCGCCTGGTACGGGGTGATCGCCGTGCCGGTGCTCACCCGATTCTGGCCGTACTGGAGCAGTCTGCTGTGACCGGGCCGGCGACTTCCCGAAACAGGACGTTCGGTCCTATATGCAGACATGACTATAAATTATGGTTGTCCGGGCAGGCCCGGGAGAGACAAGCCCGGGGAGAAGGAAGAACGCCGGCAGGAAGGAAGCGAGGCACGCACATGGCGACCATCGGCCATCACCACCCGCTCCACCCCTCCCCTTCCGTCCCCGGTGAGGGGCTGGACGCCGCCCGGATGCCCGGCCACTGGCTGCTGGCCCGCCTCGGCAAGCGGATCCTGCGCCCCGGCGGCACGGCGCTGACCGGCTGGATGCTGGACGCCCTGCACATCGGCCCGGACGACCGGGTGGTGGAGCTTGCGGGCGGCCTCGGGGCCACCGCCCGGATGACACTCGCCCGCGGCCCGGCCGGCTACATCGCGGTCGACCGCGACCCCGCGGCGGTGGCGGCGCTCAGTGCCCTCACCGCGCCCGGGCGGACCGGCGTGCGCGCGGTGCGGGCGGACGCGGCACACACCGGACTGCCGGACGGCACGGCCACCGTCGTCTACGGCGAGGCGATGCTGTCCATGCAGCCCGAGCCCGCCAAGCGCCGCATCGCGGCGGAGGCACACCGGCTCCTGGCCGGCCCCTCCGGCCGGTACGCCCTGCACGAACTGTGCCTGCTGCCCGACGGCCTCGATCCGGCGCTCGCCGAGCGCGTCGGCGCGGACCTCGCCGACGCCCTCCACATCGGCGCCCGGCCCCTCACCCCGTCCGGCTGGAGCGAACTGCTGGCCGCCGAGGGCTTCACCGTCACCGCCCGGCGGATCGTGCCGATGGCGCTGCTCGAGCCCCGGCGGCTCGTCGCCGACGAAGGACTCGCGCAGGCCCTGCACATCGCCGGCCGGGCCCTGCGGGACCCGGCGGCCCTGCGCCGAGTACTGCGCATGCGCCGTACCTTCCGCCGCCACCGGGCCCACCTGGGGGCGATCGCGCTCGTCGCACGCCCCACCACGGCGTCCACCGGCTGATCCGCCGGGTGCCTCACGACGTACGACGGCCGGGGCGCCCGGACCCGGCCGCGGGTCCGGGCGCCGACCGGCCGTTCGGCGGGCCTCACCTGTTTCGCAGGGCCTCGAGTGTCGCGTCGAGCCGGGCCGGGCGCGGCCGGTTGTGGGGCAGTTTGGCGAGCAGGACGGCCATGCCGCAGGTGTTGGTCAGGGCGGAGAAGACCAGCCCGCCCGCGACGCCCGCCGACAGGATCTGGAAGGCCGGGTGCACGAGCAGGCCGAGGACCAGGCCGAGCAGCACCAGCGCGCCCGCGGTGAGGCGCACCTGGCGTTCCATGTTCCAGGAGGCCCGCGTCTCGCAGGCCGCGGGCCGGTGCAGTTCGTGGCCCGCGGCGGCCCATGCCCCGGTGCCGCCGTTCAGGGTGGCGGTGTGCACGCCCTGCCCGGCCAGCAGCGCACAGGCCTTCTGCGAGCGGGCGCCGGAGGCGCACACGACCAGGACCTCGCCGCGCGCCGCGGCGTTCCGGATCTCCGGGAGTGCCTGACGGATGCGGTCCAGCGGGATGTTGAGGGCGCCGGGGAGGTGCCCCGAGGCGTACTCGCCGGGCGTGCGCACGTCGATGACGATCAGCTCGTCGAGCCGGGAGCGTGCCTGCTCGGTGGCGAGGGACACGGGTGTGGAGGGAATGGTCATGACAGTTCGGATCCTTTCCGGACAGTGGGTTGGTCGACGCGATCCCGAATCGGGACGTAGAGTACCCCTAGGGGTATTGTGCGAGGAGTGATCATGGACTTGGAGCTCGAGGGCGCCGACCTCAAGGCCGTCCTGAACCGGCTGCGCCGCGCGCAGGGCCAGATCTCCGGTGTGATCCGGATGATCGAGGAGGGGCGGGACTGCGAGGAGGTCGTCACGCAGCTCGCCGCCGCCTCCCGAGCCCTGGACCGCGCCGGCTTCGCCATCATCGCCACCGGTCTGCAGAAGTGCGTGGCCGACATCGAGTCCGGCCGGACGAACGGCGAGGACGCCACGCAGATGCGGGCCCGCATGGAGAAGCTGTTCCTGTCGCTGGCGTGACGGCGGCCGCGTCGGTCGGCGCGCATCACACCACCACGTCGATCAGCATGAACGCCGCCACCGCCAGCAGCACCACGGCGAAGACCCGCTGCAGCGCCGCCCCGGACACCTTCGCGGCCAGCCGCTTGCCGTCCCAGGCGCCGAGGACCGCGGCCCCCGCGAACGGCGCGATGACCGCCCAGTCCAGCCTGGGGGCCGTACCGGCCCGCATCGCCAGCGCGGCCAATGAGTTGATGGTGATGACCAGGAGACTGGTGCCCACCGCCGCACGCATGCGCAGGCCGAGCACGCCCACCAGGGCCGGTACGGCGAGGAAGCCGCCGCCGACGCCCAGCACACCGGTGACCGCGCCGAGCCCGGCGCCGGCCGCCGCGGCACGGCCGGGCCGTACCGGGCGTTCCGTGACCGACGCCCGGCGGGGCCGCAGCATCCGGAAGGCGGCGAGGGCCGCGACCAGCGCGAAGGCCGAGGTGAGCACGGCAGCGGGCAGCCGCCCGGCGACCACGCCGCCCAGCATCGCCGGGCCGATTCCGGCGGCCGCGAACAGCAGTCCCGTACGCCACCGCACCTGGCCGTCGCGGGCGTGCGCGACCAGGGCGGTGGCCGAGGTGACCGTGACGACGACCAGGCTCGCGGTGGTGGCCGCGACCGGGGTGAAACCGAGCAGGTAGATCAGGGCGGGAACGGCCAGGACGCTGCCGCCGCCCCCGAGCGCGCCCAGCGCCAGGCCGATGACGGCCCCGGCGGTCAGGGCGAGGATCAGGACACTCACGCGATCGTGCCGTCCTCGCCGCGGTCGTCCACCACCGGCAGTCCGGCCCGCAGCCAGTCCCGCATCCCGCCGACCACGTCGACGGCGTCGGCGCCCCGGGCCGCCAGCAGCTCGGCGGCCTGCTGGGAGCGGTTGCCGGAGCGGCAGATGACGATCAGCGGCCGCCCCTGTGCCTCCTGCGGCAGCGGCGCGCCCGCGGCGAGCGCGGACAGGGGTATGTGCAGCGCGCCGGGGGCGTGCCCCGCGCGCCACTCCTGCGTCTCGCGCACATCCAGCAGTACGGCGCCGCCCGCGCTCCCGGCCGGATGGTGACCGGTGCGCTCGGCGGCCTCGCGCGCGGTGACCCGCCCGGGCCCGCGGCGGAAGAGACTCATCCGCACGGTGCTTGCCTCACTTTCCTTTCTCTGCCCGGGTTCTTTCCTCGGGTCTTTCCTCAGACGGCCCGTACGGTGAGTCCGGCCTTCTCGGCGGCCTCGAACCCGTCGTCCACCGCGACCACGTCCCGGCCGGCCGCATCCAGCAGGGAGGCGGCCACGGCGGCCCGCATGCCGCCCGCGCAGTGCACCCACACCTGCCCGTCGGGAACCTCGCCGAGCCGCCGGTGCAGCAGGTGCACGGGGATGTGCACCGAACCCTCGACATGGCCGTCGGCCCGCTCGGAGTCACGCCGGACGTCCAGGACGACGATGCCCTCGCCCGGGTGCCGTTCGGCGAGGTCGGCGAACGTGGCCCGCGGGAAGGAGGCGGGCACCTCGCCCTGGCGGAGCCAGGCGTCCGGTCCGCCGGTGGCCGCGGCGGCCGGGCGGTCGATACCGACCCGCACCAGCTCGCGCTGCGCTTCGGCCAGCTGTGCGGGCGACTCGGCGAGCAGCGTCACCGGCTTGCCCCAGGGCACCAGCCAGGCCAGGTAGGTGGCGAGCTGCCCCTCGGCCTCGAAGTTGAACGAGCCCGCGACGTGCCCCTCGGCGAAGGCGACCCGGTTGCGCAGGTCGACGACCCACTCCCCCGCGGCCAGCCGGGCGGCGATCTCGTCGGGATCGGCCACGGCGGGCGGGGTCAGGTCGACCGTCGCGGGTCCGGCGGCGTTGACCGGCCCCATGTGGGCGTAGTACGCGGGGATGTCGTCCAGGTTCGCGAGCAGGTCGGCGACGAAGGTGTCGACGTCCTGGGTGAGGGCGTCGTTCGCCACCCGCTCCCGGCCGATGGTGGTGCTGTCGCCCTCCGCCTGGCTCGAGGAGCAGAAGCTGCCGAAGCCGTGGGTGGGCAGCACCGCGGTGGCGTCGGGGAGTTCCGCGGCGAGCCGGTGCGCGGAGGCGTGCTGGGCGCGGGCCAGGTGTTCGGTCAGCCGCGGTTCGACCAGGTCGGGACGGCCGACGGTGCCGATCAGCAGGGAGCCGCCGGTGAACACGGCGACCTCCGCCCGCGCCTCCTGAAGGACGTAGGAGGTGTGGTGCGGGGTGTGTCCGGGGGTCGCCATCGCGCGCAGGGTCAGCCGGGCGTCGGCGTCGACGGTCACGGTGTCGCCGTCCCGCACGGGCGTGTGCGCGAAGCGGACGCGGGCTCCCTCGGGGACCAGGTAGGAGGCTCCGGTGAGCCGGGCGAGTTCCAGGCCGCCGGAGACGTAGTCGTTGTGGACGTGCGTCTCGACGACGTACGCGATCCTCACCCCGCGCCGGGCCGCCGCGGCCAGCACCTGGTCGACGTCCCGGGGCGGGTCGACCGCCACGGCCGTGCGCTCGCCGCCGGCCAGGTAGCTGCGGTTGCCGAGCCCTGCCAGTTCGATGGTCTCGATGAAGAACACGGGATGCTCCCTTCACGGAGAAAATTACCCCTGGGGGTATACACCGAGACTAACACGAGTACCCCCCGGGGTATTCCTCGAACCCAGGCGACGGAGCTCCGCGGATCTCTCCGGTCCGTTCACTCGGGCAGGATCAGTCGGCAGCTCTCGCCCGGCTGGACGCTGACGGCGCGGTCGGGCAGGCGGACGTCGATCGGTGTGCGGTCGGAGGCGGGTACGGCGATCTCCACACGGTCGTGTTCCAGGCGCAGCCGTACGCCCCAGTGGCCGCGGTAGCGCAGGGCGAAGCCGTAGGAGGACAGCTCCGGCAGCGGTGCGGGGTCCAGCCACAGGGCGCCCGCGCGGGTCTCCAGACCGGGCAGTCCGCGCTGGACCAGGTCGAGGGTGCCGGCCATGGCGCCCAGGTGGATGCCCTCGCCGGTGGTGCCGCCCTGCAGGTCGGCGATGTCGCCGCGCAGGGCCTCCTGGACGAAGTCCCACGCCCCGGCGCGGCGGGCGCGGGCCAGGACCCAGCCGTGCACCAGGCCGCTGAGGGTGGAGCCGTGGCTGGTGCGGTCCAGGTAGTAATCGACGGTGCGCCGCCAGAGACCGTCGTCGAGGTGGTGCCCCAGCCGGCCGAAGAGGCCCTTGAGTTCGGCCGGCGAGAAGAGGTAGCCGAGCATGAGCACGTCGGCCTGCTTGGAGGCCTTGTAACGGTTGACGCTGTCGCCCTCGGCCTCCAGGATCCGGTCCAGGCGGCGGATGTCGCCGTACCGCTTGCGGTGGCCGGCCCAGTCGAGCTCGGCAAGACCTCCGTAGCCCTCGAACTGGCTGATGACGCCGTCGTGGAAGGGCACGTACAGCGTGCGGGAGACCTCCTCCCACCGCTCGGGCTCGCCCGTGTCCAGGCCGGTGCGCTCGGCCAGTTCGCGCCGGCGTGGCGCGGGCAGGGTACGCAGCACCTCCAGGGCCCGGGCGAGGACCCAGGCGGCCGTGACGTTGGTGTAGGCGTTGTCGTCCAGGCCGGGCCGGTCGGCGTCCGGGTAGGCGTCGTGGTATTCGTCGGGGCCCATCACGCCCAGGATGCGGTGCCGCCCCAGGTCCTCGTCCCAGGTGGCCGCGTCCGCCCAGAAGCGGGCGATCTGCAGCAGCATCTCCGCTCCCTTGGTGTGGAGGAACTCGGCGTCGCCGCTCGCCTGGCAGTACTGCCACACGTTGTAGGCGACGGCCGAGCCGACGTGGTGCTGCAGGCGGGAGTGGTCCGGCAGCCAGCGTCCGGAGCGGGGGTTGAGGTGCAGCCGCTGGGACTCCTCGCGCCCGTCGCTGCCGCTCTGCCACGGATACATCGCGCCGCGCCGGCCGATCGCGCGGGCGGCGGAGCAGGCCCGCTCCAGGCGCCGGTGGCGGTAGCGCAGCAGGGCGCGGGAGACCTCCGGAAAGTGCAGGTTCAGATACGGCAGGACGAACAGCTCGTCCCAGAAGACATGACCGCGGTAGGCCTCGCCGTGCAGGCCCCGGGCGGGCACTCCGACATCCAGGTCGGCGGTGTGCGGCGAGAGCGTCTGCAGGACGTGGAACAGGTGCAGGCGCAGAATGCGCCCCGGCTCCCCGGGCACGTCGATGTCGGCCCGGCGCCACAGCTGGTCCCATGCCGTCCGGTGGGTCCGAAGCAGTTCACCGAAGCCGGGCGCCGCGCCCACCCGGTCGACCGCGGCCCACAGCGGATCGCTGATGGCGGGGTCGCGGGAGGTGTGCAGCGCGGCGGTCTTGTCGACGGTGACGGTCCGGCCCGGCTCCAGCCGCAGCCGCACCCGCTGGACCGCGCGCGGGTGCTCGTGCCGGGCGGTGATCTCATCCTCGCAGGTCAGGCGGGTGGCCATGCCGATCCGGATGTCGGAGGTCCGGGTACGGCAGCGCAGCCACACGGTGTCGGGGGCGACGGTGCCGGAGTGCACATGGGTGAGGTGCCGGCCCTCCAGGTCCCGGTAGCGCTCCACCCCGGCGTTGATGACGCCGCCGTCGACGGCCGCCTCGACCTCCAGGTCCGCCGCGAGGCCGTCGGCGGTGAACTCGGTGCGCAGCGCCGCCAGATACGCGTCGGCCATGTGCACGATGCGCTGCTGGCGCACGATCAGCGACCGCCCGTCGCCGAGCCCGTACCGGGTCCGGCGCTCCAGCAGGCCCGAGGCCAGGTGCAGGACCTGGTGGTGGTCGAGGACCGTCGCGGTGTCCGGGGTGAGCCAGGGGCCGTCCGCGAGCCGGAAGCGCAGCGGCAGCCAGTTGGGGACGTTGACCATGTCCTCGTTCTCGACCCGGTGGCCGGCGACATCGGACGTCAGACGGTTGTAGCACCCGGCCACATAGGTGCCCGGGTAGTGCACATCGTCCGCGTCGCACTCCGGCAGGGCACCGCGGGTGGCGAAGCGTCCGTTGCCGAGCGTGCACAGCGCCTCCCGCAGACGCTCCTGCGCGGGGTCGTAACCGTCGTACGCCCACGTTCCGGCCGTCGCCGCCGTCACCGGGCTGTCACACCCGCTGCGGCACGACCGCCACCGGGCACTGTGCGTGATGCAGCAGCGCGTGGGCCGTCCGGCCCAGCTGGAGCCCGGAGCGCCCCGTCCTGTGCCGCGCCCCGACGATCACCAGGTCGGCGGCGGCCGAACGGTCCACGAGTACCCTGTGCGCCGGCCCTTCGACCGTCGCGGGGCGCAGCCGTACGTCCGGATGCTCGGCCCGCGCCTCCCCCAGCAGGTCCTCCAGCAGCCCCAAGGCCCGCTCCTCGTGCCCGCGGGCCGGGTCGTCGGAGGACGCCTGGAACGCGGGGCTGCGCCAGGCCCGTACGACGTCGAGGACACAGCCGCGCGCCTCCGCCTCGCGGAAGGCGAACCGTACGGCCTCGCCGCCGGTGTCGGGCTCGCCGGCGCCGAGCAGGATCCGCTCGTGCGTGCCGGCCAGGCCCGCCTTGTCACCGCGGACCACGACCACCGGGCAGTGGGCGCGGGCCGCCACGGCCAGGGATACCGAGCCGAGCAGCAGCCCCTTCAGCCCGCCCCGTCCACGTGAGCCGACGACCAGGGCGGAAGCGGTGTTTCCCTCGTCCAGCAGGGCGGAGACCGCGTCCTCGGGGAGGATGTCGGTGGACACCTTCACGTCGGCGTTGCGCCTCTGGGCCCGCTCCGCCGAGGAGGCGACGATGTGCTCGGCCATCACCTGCTCCGAGGGGCGTTCCGCGCTGCCCGACGGGACGGCACCCTCGTAGCGCTCCCAGAGGGAGGCGTACACCAGCCGCAGCGACCGACCGTGCCGGGCGGCCTCGTCCACCGCCCAGTCCACCGCCGTCAGGCTCGGATCCGATCCGTCGACGCCCACGACCAGGGGCAGTTCCATCGTCCCCACCGCCTTTCGCCGGGCTGCCGCGTCGCGCGGCAGGAGATCCCACCACCACCGTCGCATCCCTCAAGTACCCCCGCGAGGGCGGTTCGGCCCCTTCGGGCGACGTTCGGTCCGGGCGGTCCCCGGCCATCGGTCAGGGGAGTGGGTCGAGGCCGTACACGCTGCGCCCGCCGACCAGTTCGCGGCCCGTGACCAGCTCCGGCTCGATACGGAC
>NZ_QFDQ01000271.1 GCF_003270085.1 Streptomyces triticisoli
GGCGCGGCACCGCCCTCCGCGTCGTCCACGGCCGCGGCCCGGCGGACGAGCCCGCCGGCGGCGCCGGCCTCGCGGAGACGGACTCCGTGACCGCTCCGCTCGGCGATGTGCTCCGCCCCTGGCAGGAGAAGTTCCCCGGTGTGCCGGTGACCGCCCAGGCCGTGATCGGCCAGGCCGGCGCCCACCTGGTCGACGCCTCCAGGGACGCCGCACTGCTGGTCGTCGGACGGACGGTCCGGCAGGGCGCGCTCGGCACGCACATCGGACCGGTCACCGACGCGGTACTGCGCCACGCGATGCCGCCGGTCGCGGTGATCCCCCACACCTGACCGCGGCCCGCACGGCAGGGCGGCCGGCCACCCGGAGAAGAGACGAGCGGGACGAAAGGCCTCATTTCCGGGCCGGTCGGCTCATGCGGCAAAGGCCCGGACAGGAGTTCACTGGGCCGCACAGTGAGCGGAATCCCGGCAGCCGTACGGCGGCCCGGCCCGAGGAGGTTGCGATGGCCACGCGACAGCTCGACAGCACGACGGTGACCACGCTGGTCGCCGAGGCCACGGCCGCCCCGTCCATGCACAACGCCCAGCCCTGGAGGTTCCGCTTCCTGCCGGACGAGACCCTGCTCCTGCTGTACGCCGACCTCCGGCGGGCCATGCACCGGACCGACCCCGGCAACCGGGCCCTGCACATCGGATGCGGGGCGGCACTGTTCAACCTGCGGGTCGCCGCCGCGCACGCCGGTCTCACTCCCGAGGTCCGGCTGCTGCCCGATCCGGCGGACCCGCTGCTGCTCGCCGCGGTGCACCTCGTGGAGCCTGCCGCGAACGACGGTGATCTACGACGACTGCACCCGGCGATCTCCAGGCGGCACACCAGCCGCTACCCGTTCGCCGAGCAGGACATCCCGGAGGACGTCCGCGCCGCACTGCGGGCGGCGGCGGTCCGGGAGGGCGCCGAGCTGCTCTTCCCCGGACGCTGGCACACCGAGGCCGTACTGGAACTGGTCCGCGACGCGGAGGGCCGGGAGACCCTGGACCCCGACACCAGGGAGGATCTGACGCACTGGACCCGGCTCGGCCCGGAGGCCGACGTCGCCACCGACGGCGTCCCGGAGTACGCCTTCGGACCCCACCGCCGCGACGGAAAGGCTCCGCTGCGCGACTTCGCCGGCCGCCGGCCGGTGGCCGACCGCGGTGCCGCCGACTTCGAACACAACCCGCAGCTGGCCCTGCTGAGCACCCCCGGCGACACACCGGCCGACTGGCTGCTCGCCGGCCAGGCGCTGGAACGGGTCCTGCTGGAGGCGACCTCGGCCGGCCTCGCCACCTCCCTGACCTCCCACCCGTTGGAGAGCCCGGACCTGCGCCTGCTGGCCCGCGACCCGGTGTCGGGCAGCGGCCACGTCCAGATGGTGCTGCGCCTCGGCTACGGACCCGGCGGCCCCGCCAGCCCCCGCCGCCCGGTCCGCGAGGTCCTCGAACTCACCTGAGACCGCACCGGTCGGACCGCACCGAACAGAAGGAGAACAGACCGATGTGCGAATACTGCGGCTGCCAGAGCCTGGCATCGATCGACGAGCTGACCCGCGAGCACGAGACCGTGGTGAACCTCGTCGGCCGGGTGCGACAGGCCCACCGGGACGGCGACATCGCCCGCATGGCGGACCTGGTCCGGCAGATCGCCTCCGTGCTCGACCCGCACACCGAGGTGGAGGAGCACGGCCTGTTCCCCGCCCTCGCCCCGGAGTTCCCCGAGAAGATCGCCGCACTGGAGGCGGAGCACCGCCGTATCGAGCAGGTACTCGCCGAGGCCGCCACCGGCGTCCCGGCGGACCCCGCATGGCCCGCCCGCCTCATCGACGCGCTCGCACTCCTGCGTGAACACATCCTCAAGGAACAGGACGGCGTCTTCCCCGCCGCCCTGGCCTTCCTGAGCACCGAGCAGTGGGAGACCGTCGAAGCGGTACGCACCCGGGCGGCCTCCGGCACACCCCAGCCTTCGGTCCCGTGAGCGCGGAAGCTCAGCGCTCGGCCTGCCGTTCCGTGAAGCTCCAGGCGTACTGGAGCCAGTCGGCGACGGTGACGGCGCTCAGGCCGGCACAGACGAGACGGGCGGCGCGGGGAACGCAGGCGTAGCCGGCGGTCAGGCCGGCGGCGACCCAGACGGAGGTGCAGAAGGGGCAGGACACGAGGTCGCCGACGGCGCGGCGGACGCCGGTGCCACGCGGTTCGTCCGTCACCTCGCCGGCCGGGATGTCGTCGGTGCGGCGGGTGAAGGGGGCACGCAGGAAGCTGGTGACCTTGTCCTTGGTCAGCAGCCGGGACGCCTTGAACGTCGCCCCGCCCAGCAGGACGACGTCCCACGGCGGAACCCGGTCGGGCAGGCGTACGTCCCGGCGGCGGGCCGTCACGGCGAACAGCGCCGCGCCCGCCGTGAACGCCGCCGCCAGCGCGGCGTACCCGCCGAGGGGTACCTCGCCCTGTTCGTCGTAGGACCGCTCCGCGGCCGCCATGGCAGCCTCCCCGGCCGGTGTCGTGAGGATCATGTGGCCCGGCACGAGTGCCCCGCCGGGTGCGGGCTCATTCGTCGCCGGCTTCCTCGTGCCGCAGCAGGTGCCCCATCCGGTCGCAGAACAGATGGCCGACCAGCGCGCCGCCGTAGACGACGAACCCCACGCCGATCAGCCAGGACTCCACCACCAGGATGGTGCCGATGGCGCCGTAGCTGACCGCGTTGGTCACGATCAGCGGGGTGAACACCAGGTACGAGAAGGTCCGCAGGCCCACCAGACCGATCATCGTGGCGACGGCACCGGGGAACAGCAGCCGCCAGCGCACCTGGTGGCCGAGGAAGAAGTGTGGACCCCACCAGAAGAACAGCACGCCGATGCCCACGCTCATCAGCATCCGGTACGTCCCCTCGAGCACGGTGCGGGTGAGCACCTGCCCGTACAGGTACGCCATCAGCACGATCAGCCAGACGAGCTGGCGCCAGATCCGGTGCCACGGGCCGGAGGGCAGCCGCCAGATCCGCTCGTAGGCGTTCTGCACGCTCGACGCGAAGGACACGCCGAACACGAGGAGCAGCACCAGACTCCACACGCTGGTGGTGGCGGCCACCCTGAGCGGCGGGTTGAAGACCTGCGTGAGCACCTTGGAGGACCGGCCGGACAGGTCCATGCCGTCCACCAGCCACAGCGCGAACCCGGCGTGGTGCAGGGGATCGAGCGCGGCCACCACGATCAGCAGGGGCGCCAGGGTGACCAGGGAGAGCGTGGCGAACCCCATCGCCCGGTGCATGAGCTCCAGCCGTTTACCACGCCGGTAGAGCTCAACGGCCCACCCGAGGTGCGTCGTCGGGCGTTCGGTGGACCCCCGCTCACTCAACGCGGCCGCCGCGGGCGTCCGTCTCCGTGACCGGCGCCGTGCGACGCCGCCGGGCGGGACGAAGTCGGACGTGACATGGCGACGGGGCCTCCTCTCCGAGCCGCGGGTGACCGGCACACGGCCGCGCAAACCCATCATCGCGACCCGGTCCGCCCGGCGCACCCGGGCGGCGCGCGGGAACGGGCGGCGTGAGAGCGGCCGACCCGGGTGTCCACCGACCCATGGCGGTGGACAGCAGGACCGCGCGGCGGGGGCGCCGGGCGCCGCGGCAGCGGACGAACCCGGGACTCGGACGGGCCCTGATGCGCTGGGCCACCACGACCGATCACAAGGTGACCGGCGGCCTCCGCATGACGACGGCGTTCTCGTCCTTCCTCCTCGGCGGCGTCCTCGCCCTGCTGATGCGGGCCGAACTCGCCCGTCCGGGAATGCGGTTGTCCAGCACTGAGCAGTACAACCAGCTGTTCACGACTCACGGCACGGTGATGATGCTGCTGTTCGCGATCACCGTGCTCTCGGCGGTGGTGTGGGCCCACCACATGTTCGCCACCGGGGCGGTGCCGCTGCCGTTCTTCTCCCTGACGTCGTTCCTCACCACCGTGCCGACAGGGGTGAAGTTCTTCAACTGGATCGGCACCATGAGCAAGGGTTCGCTGCCCTTCGAGCCCCCCATGCTGTGGTCGCTCGGCTTCCGGACCACTTGCCTCCTATGCGCGGCGGTCGCCCTTCGGCTTGCCCCGCTGGTCCGGGGTGCCGTGCGGCGGCGCGCCGAACGGATCCGGCGAGGTCACGGGGGTCACCGGGGAGCCGGCGCGGCTCTCGCCCTGCTCGGGGCGCAGGGCGGCCGGGTCGCCCCGGGTCGGCTCGGCGCCCGCCTGGAGCTGCTCCAGACGGGCGGTCAGCACCTCGGTCACCGGCAGCCGGTCGGCGTGGGTGCGCTCGTAGGCGAGCAGTTCCTCGACCTGCTCGACGGTCAGTGAGCGCACGCGGCTCTCCAGGGCGACGAGGGGCAGATGGTCGTAGTCGGGCAGGGGCAGGGTGTCGCGGTCGTCGGCCATGGATCTCACTCTCTCTGTGCGACGGCCTCTCCCTGTGCGACGGCCTCGCCTTCGGGCCGGCGGGGTCAGCGGCCGCCCGGCCCGCCGCTGCCGAACGAACCGCTGCTGCCCTCGTCCCAGCGCGGACGCGTCCGCGTCGGGCTCGTGCGGGACCCGAGGTTGCCGTGCTCCCTGAGCTGGTGCGGGGTCAGCCGGTCACGGCTCCTGGGCACCTCGTCGGGCTCGCGGTTCTCCAGGACCTCACCGACCGGGCCGCCCTCCGGCAGCCGCGGCTGCTCCTCCGGGCGCGGCGGGGCGGGCTCGCGGCGGCGGATGCGTACACCCAGCCAGAAGGCGCCGATCAGCAGGGCCAGCACGCAGAGACCGACGATGAACGGCCAGATGCCGACCGCGTAGTCCCGGGCCGCGGCGATGTCCAGCATTGCGGTATTCATGACCCCGCGAGTACCCCTGGCCCCCGCCACGAACCCGCTCACCCGGAGCGTGCCCGCCGGGTCCTCGAACGGTTCTCCTCGCGGATCGCGTCCAGCAGCTCACCCTTGGACATCTTCGAGCGCCCCTCGACGCCGAGGCGCTTGGCCACGTCGTACAGGTGCTCCTTGGACGCACTCTCGTCGACGCCCTCGCCGCTGCGCCCGCCCTGCCCGCGGGGCCGGGCCGACCGCGGGTCCGAGGGGCCCTTGCGGCCGCCCTCCTTGCGCTCCCAGTGGTCGCCGACCTTCTCGTACTTGTGCTTGAGCGCGCCGTACGCCACCCGGTGCGCCCGCTCGCCCTCGCCGTACTCCTCCACCGCGGAGTCGTGGGCCTTGATCCAGGTGTGCCGGGCGTCCTCGGGGGAGCGCTCCAGCGTCGACGGCAGCTCCTGTCGTCCGGGCACGGATCCACCTCCATGACTCGTCCACGTCTCATTGCCCCCGGGCCGCACGAGTGCCCGGCGAAGGAGGCGGAAAACGGCTGGAACCCTTGCCGCCGCCGCGTTTGGCGGCCGCGGCCCCGGCTACCCGCGCGGTGTGACTACGACATCGACCACGACATCTTCGACCAGTGCGCAACAGCAGGAACTCATCCAGTTCCTGGAGGACCGCTTCGCCTGCGCACAGGCATGCACGGAGTGCGCCCGGGCGTGTGCGCTGCGCGCGAGCCTGGTGGATCCGGGCGGCAGCGAGGAGCAGGAACTCCTGCGGCGCAAGGGCATCATGTGCGCGGAGGTCTGCGACGCCACCTGCCGGATGCTGTCCGAGCAGAACAGCCAGGACGAGTCCGGCATCCGCGTCCAGCTGGAGTGGTGCCGGGCCGTCTGCCTGGAGAGCGCGCACGTCTTCGACCGGCACCCGGGCGCCGAGCGGACCGCCGAGGCCTGCCGGGCCACGGCCCGTGCCTGCTCGGACTTCGTGGCGACCCTGGGCTGACCCACGGCGGAGCGACGTGGGAGCCTGGAGGCGTGGGCGATCCCGGGCTGTTCGGTCCAAGATCCGTGACATGGAACCTGCACGGCGACCCGATGATGTGGGTCGCCGGCATCCGGGCCCTGTACCTGCAGGCCCTCCATCCGCGCGCGGTGCGCGGCGTGCTGCAGAACTCCGACTTCCGGCGCGACGCCTGGGGCCGGCTGCTGCGCACGGCCGGCTTCGTCGGGACGACGACGTACGGGACGAGCGAGGCCGCCGAGAAGGCCGGTGCCCGGGTGCGGAAGATCCACAGCATGCTCTCGGCGACCGACCCGGAGACGGGGGAGAGCTACCGGATCGACACCCCCGAGCTGCTGCTGTGGGTGCACTGCGCCGAGATCGACTCCTATCTGCACGTGCTGCGCCGCTCCGGCTTCCCGCTCACCGACGCCCAGGCCGACCGCTACGTCGCCGAACACCGCGTGAGCGCTCGTCTGGTGGGCCTGGACCCGGCCACCGTGCCCGCCGACCGGGCGGAGCTCGCGGCCTACTTCGACAAGGTGCGCCCCGAACTGGCCGCCGGAGCCGACGCACGGGACGTCGACGACTTCCTGCTCCGGCCGCCGACCCACCCGCTGCTCGTCCCGGCGCGGGAGGTGCTGTGGCGCCGCGTGGCGCAACTGGCGTACGCCTCTCTGCCGCCGTACGCCCACGAGCTGTACGGCAGACCGGCCCCCGCACCCGCCACCGTCACCCGCCGGCTGCGCGCCACCGGCGCCCTGCTGCGCTGTGTCCCCGCACGCCTGCGTTGGCAGCTCCCGCCGAAACACATCCTCCGCGCGATGGCCAGGCTCGGGCCTCGGACCCGTCCCGCACCGCACAGGATCGGATGACGGACGGCCGTGCCGGACGGTGCCTCCCCCGGGCGGCGGCACCCTGGCCGAAGTGGATCACCGCGTGTTACGAAGGACCATGAGCGCACACGAGGCACACGGGACGTACGACGCCGTCATCGTCGGCGGAGGGCACAACGGGCTGGTCGCCGCCGCCTACCTGGCCCGGGCCGGACGGTCGGTGCTCGTGCTGGAACGGCTGGACCACACCGGCGGCGCGGCCGTCTCCACCCGCCCCTTCACCGGCGTCGACGCCCGGCTGTCCCGCTACTCCTACCTGGTCAGCCTGCTGCCCCACAAGATCGTCCAGGATCTGGGCCTGGACTTCCGGCTGCGCACCCGCACCGTCTCCTCGTACACGCCCGTCGAACGGGACGGTGTGCCCACCGGGCTGCTCGTGGGCGGGGGAGAGGAGCGTACCCGCAAGGCGTTCGCCCGGCTGACCGGCTCCGAGCGCGAGTGGGAGGCCTGGCAGCGCTTCTACGGCATGACCGGCCGCCTCGCCCGGCGGGTCTTCCCCACGCTCACCGAGCCGTTGCCCACCCGCGAGGAGCTGCGCCGCCGCGTCGACGACGAGGAGGCCTGGCGGATCCTGTTCGAGGAGCCGATCGGCGTCGCCGTCGAGGACCGCTTCGCCGACGACCTGGTCCGCGGCGTGGTCCTCACCGACGCCCTCATCGGAACCTTCGCCGACGCCCACGACCCGTCCCTGGCGCAGAACCGCTGCTTCCTGTACCACGTCATCGGTGGCGGCACCGGCGACTGGGACGTGCCCGTCGGCGGTATGGGCGCCCTGACCGACGCCCTCGCGGCCGCAGCGCGCCGGGCCGGCGCCGTCATCGCCACCGGCCACGAGGCGGTACGGGTGGCGAGCGACGGCAGGAGCGCCGAGGTCACCTACCGCACCCGCGGCGGCGAGGGCACTGTCGGTGCCCGGCACGTCCTGGTGAACGCCTCCCCGCAGGCCTTGGCCACGCTGACCGGCGACACCCCGCCCGAGCCCGCCGAAGGCGCCCAGCTGAAGGTGAACATGCTGCTCAAGCGGCTGCCCAGGCTCCGCGACACCTCTGTCGACCCGCGCGAGGCCTTCTCCGGCACCTTCCACATCGCCGAGGGCTACGAGCAGCTGGCCACCGCCCACGCCCAGGCCGCGGCCGGCGAGCTGCCCGCCGCACCGCCCTCCGAGATCTACTGCCACTCCCTGACCGACCCCACGATCCTCGGCCCCGACCTGGTCGCACACGGTTACCAGACGCTCACCCTGTTCGGCCTGCACACCCCCGCCCGGCTCTTCGCCCGCGACAACGACGCCGTCCGCGAGGAACTGCTGGAGTCGACGCTCGCGCAGCTCGACGCCCACCTCGCCGAGCCGCTCGCCGACTGCCTGGCGACCGACGCGGAGGGGCGGCCCTGCATCGAGGCGAAGACCCCGCTGGACCTGGAGCGGGACCTGCGCCTGCCCGGCGGCAACATCTTCCACCGGGAGCTGAGCTGGCCGTACGCCCAGGAGGGCACCGGCCGCTGGGGCGTGGAGACCCGGCACGCCAACGTGCTGCTGTGCGGCGCGGGCGCGGTGCGCGGCGGCGGGGTCAGCGGAGTGCCCGGGCACAACGCGGCCATGGCGGTCCTCGAAAGTCCGGGCGGCTGAATGCTCCCGCCCGGGCGGGGCACTCCGACAGGGCGAAGGCATCCGTACGACCGGCCGCCCCCGCGGACGGCCGCACCACCCCCACGGGAGGCTCCCATGGCCGACCTCAGCCCGATCGACCTGCAGAAGGCCCTCAGCGGCATGGACTACCCGACGGACAAGCAGCACCTGGTGGAACGTGCCCGCAAGAACAAGGCCGGCGAGAAGATCGTCAGTCGTCTCGACGGACTGAAGCAGGACCACTTCGACGGACCGAACGAGGTGCAGAAGGCCGTCTTCAACGAGTGACGGCCCCCTTCCGAGTCCGCGAGATCCCGTGTGGGTCCGCCGCCCCGTCCCCGGGGGGGGCGGACCCACAGCGCTGCCGGTGGGCGTACGGGTTCTTGACCTCCTCCCCCGGCGGGCCCAGGATCGTCTGCCATGACGCCTGGACAGCCTGGACGGACCGGACACGGGAGCACGGTCGACGGAGTCCTGCGACGCAGCGCCCGGCGCACCCCGGCGCGGGTCGCCGTCGAGTACGGCGAGCGATCGTGGACGTACGCCGAACTCGACGACGCCGTCTCCCGCGCGGCGAACGTCCTGCTCGGCCAGGGTCTCGACCCCGGCGACCGGGTCGGCGCCTACGGCCACAACTCCGACGCCTATCTGATCGCCTTCCTCGCCTGCGCCCGCGCGGGCCTGGTGCACGTACCGGTCAACCAGAACCTCACCGGCGACGACCTCGCCTACATCGTCGGCCAGTCCGGCAGCACGCTGGTCCTCACCGACCCGGACCTGGCCGGACGACTGCCGTCCGGCGTACGGACGTTGCCGCTGCGCGAGGCCGACGACTCGCTGCTCGCCCGGCTGCCCTCCGCGGCGCCGTACGACGGCCCCGAGCCGCGCACCGACGACCTGGTGCAGCTGCTCTACACCTCCGGCACCACCGCCCTGCCCAAGGGCGCGATGATGACCCACCGGGCGCTGGTCCACGAGTACCTGAGCGCGATCACCGCCCTCGACCTCAGCGCGGGGGACCGCCCCGTCCACTCACTGCCGCTCTACCACTCGGCGCAGATGCACGTGTTCCTGCTGCCGTACCTGGCCGTGGGCGCCACGAACGTCATTCTCGACGCACCCGACGGCGACCGGATCTTCGATCTCGTCGAGGCCGGGCGCGCGGACAGCCTGTTCGCCCCGCCCACGGTGTGGATCGGCCTGGCCAACCGCCCCGACTTCGCCACCCGGAACCTCGAAGGGCTGCGCAAGGCGTACTACGGCGCGTCGATCATGCCGGTGCCGGTCCTGGAACGCCTGCGCGAACGCCTGCCGAAGCTCGCCTTCCACAACTGCTTCGGCCAGAGCGAGATCGGCCCGCTGGCCATGGTGCTGGGCCCCGACGAGCACAAGGGCCGGATGGACTCCTGCGGGCGGCCGGTGCTCTTCGTGGACGCCCGGGTCGTCGACGAGGACGGCAAGGATGTGCCCGACGGCACACCCGGCGAAGTCGTCTACCGCTCCCCGCAGTTGTGCGAGGGCTACTGGGACAAGCCCGAGGAGACCGCCGAGGCCTTCCGCGACGGCTGGTTCCGCTCCGGCGACCTCGCGGTCCGCGACCCGCACGGCTACTACACGGTCGTCGACCGGGTGAAGGACGTCATCAACTCCGGTGGCGTACTGGTCGCCTCCCGCCAGGTCGAGGACGCCCTGTACACGCACCCCCAGGTCGCCGAGGCGGCCGTGGTCGGCCTCCCCGACGACCACTGGATCGAGGCCGTCACCGCCTTCGTCGTCCCCCGCGGCGAGGTCACCGAGGCGGAACTGATCGCCCACACCCGCGAAAAGCTGGCCCACTTCAAGGCTCCCAAGAAGGTCCTCTTCGTGACCGAACTGCCCCGCAACGCCAGCGGAAAGATCCTCAAGCGCGAACTGCGGGACAGGTGCGGTGACAAGTGACCACTCACCTGCCGGCAGAACCCACCTTGTCCGTCCCCGGCCTGATCCTGCGCCCCTGGACAGAGGCGGACGCGGGCGGGCTGATCGAGGCGTACCGGGACGACGCCCTGCGCCGCTGGGCGAGTCCGGCCGTGGACGACGAGGCGGGCGCGGCTCGGTGGATCCGGGAGCGGCAGCGGGACTGGGAGGACGGGAGTCGCCTCGCGTTCGCCGTCCTGGAGGACCTCGGGCCCGCCGGACGGGAGCAGTTGGTGGGTCAGGCCGTGCTCAAGGGCGTCGGCCCGGGCACCGTGTCCGGTGAGGTCGGCTACTGGACCACGGCGCACGCGCGCGGCCGGGGGTGGCGCCCCGGGCGCTGCGGGCGTTGACCGACTGGGCCTTCGACACGTTCGGCGACGGGGGACTGGCACGCCTGGAACTCCTGCACCAGGTGGACAACACGGCGTCCTGCCGCGTCGCCCGGAAGTGCGGGTACGAGTTCGCCGGGACCCTGCCCGCGGCGCCGCCCGCCTTCCCCCTCGACGGCCACCTCCACATCCGCACACGGCTCACCCGCACAGGCCCACGGTCCGCCTGACCTCGCCCACCACCTGCGCGGCACCGGCGACTCGGCGAAGCCCGTGGACCCCTCGACGTACCGCTGCGACCGGCAGGCCGACGACGTGGAGGCGCTGCGCGTACCTGGGCCGGAGCGGGCGGACGTACCCGGTGCTGGAGGCCTGGCCGACGGGGAGGCCGTCGGCCGCTGCTTCGCCGAGGCCTCGCCGCCACACCGCCTCCGGCGGACTGACCCCGGCGGCGGGGGAGCGGCCCCGGGAAAGGTCCCGCTCGCGCAACCTGTCGGCGGCCCGGTGCGATCGCTAGGCTGGCCCGCGGACGACGGAATCGGGAGGAGCACGGACGTGGCCGAGAGCACTGTCCAGCAGCACCCGCTCGCGGGATGGGACAAGCCGGAGCTGGATCTCAGCAACGCCGAGTGGCGGTCCAGCAGCCGTGGCCGGGGGGATGTCCAGATCGCCTTTGTCGAGGGGTTCATCGCGATGCGCAACAGCGGTCGCCCGGAAAGCCCCTCCCTGATCTTCACCCCCGCGGAGTGGGGCGCGTTCGTGTCGGGGGCCCGGGAGGGGCAGTTCGACCTCACCTGAGATCACGCCGAGCCGGGGCGCCGGGCCGGGGGTGTCCCCCTCGCTTTTTCGGACACATGACCTTGAAATCCCCGCCCGGGCCGGCAGCTGCGCCAGTCCGGCCCGCGGGAAGGCCGCCGTCCGAGAAGAGGAACCCATGAGCACCCCACCGGTCGTCGCCGCGGTCGACGGCTCCGACGACAGCCTGCGCGCCCTGGACTGGGCCCTCGACGCCGCCCGGAGGC
This sequence comes from Streptomyces triticisoli, assembly GCF_003270085.1. Taxonomy (GTDB): domain Bacteria; phylum Actinomycetota; class Actinomycetes; order Streptomycetales; family Streptomycetaceae; genus Streptomyces; species Streptomyces triticisoli. The sequence goes on from NZ_QFDQ01000271.1 coordinate 11,681, forward strand.
GCGGTGCGCGGCTGCGGGCCGTCCATGTGCGGCAGTACGCGGCGGTCTGGGCCCAGACCGCCGTCCTGGTCGCCGGACCGCCCCGGGGCGACGACGACCCGGTGCTCGACCAGGTGCGCGCCCACCTCGAAGGCCGCACCCGGGATATCGAGGTGGAGTACGCCGGACTGGACGGACTGCCCGGCGCCCTGCTGCCCGAACTCGGCGCCACCGCCCAGCTGTTGGTGCTCGGCTCGCGCGGGCGCGGCGGCTTCGCCAGCCTGCTGCTCGGCTCCAACGGCCTGGCCGCCGCCCGCGACGCCGACTGCCCGGTCGTCGTGGTGCCCCGGCCCGGCCGCGAGGTGCACGGCGAGGCGCCGGGCGGGCCCGGGCCCCGCGTGGTCGTCGGCGTGAACGCCGACAACCCCGACGAGGCCACGCTCGCCCTCGCCTTCACCGAGGCCGTCCTGCGCGAGGCCCGGCTCCAGGTGGTCACCGCCTACCCGTGGCCGGGCCCTACCTGGATGGCGCCCGGCGAGATCGCCCCGCCCGTGATCGACCAGGAGGCCGTGGAGAGCGAGACCCGGACCCTGGTCGAGGGCCTCCTCGCCCCGCACCGCGCCCGCCACCCCGATGTGCGGACGGAGTGCTGGGTCGGACCCGGAGACGCGGCCGGGTACCTGGTCACCGCCTCCCGCGACGCGGAACTGACCGTGGTCGGCCGCCACCGCCGCCGCCTGCTGGCACCGGCCCGCATGATGGGCTCGGTCACCCAGGCCGTCCTGCTGCACGCCGCGAGCCCCATCGCGGTGGTGCCCCCGTCACCCCCACAGGAGTGACGGCGACGACGGGCCGACGGCAGCCGTACCCGCCCTCTTCCCCGCCACGCGGGACCGCTCGGCCGGACCGGGTGATTCCACCGCCGTTCCAGGGCCGCCCGAACGTCGCACGGCAGGCCGGGGCACGTACCATGGCGACATGTCGTTCCTCCGTCGCCGCAGCGCCACGCCCGCCGGGCCCGACTTCGACGTACTGGCCATGGACCCGGGCGACTGGCCCGGCAACCTGGGTGCCGGGCTGCTGCCCGCGCCCGACGGCACCTGCCAGGGTGTGTTCCTGCGCTACGACCTGTTCGGAGGCCGCGGCACCGCGATGATCATCGGCAACCTGCCCGAGGGCTCGCCGGCCCGCGAGGTCGCCGAGGGCGAGATGCCCTTCGAGGTCGCCCAACTGCTGCTGGCCCTGGGCAACGACGAGGAGGTCACCGTCGCCGGCAGCGAGGACACGCCGGTGCTGCAGGGCGACAACCTGCTGATCGTGCGTCGGCTGAAGCTGTCGGAGAGCCGGATCTCCTGTGTGCAGTTCGACCGCAGCGACGGCGTCCTGGTGACCATCGCCGCCTGGGACCGCCCCATCACCGACGACCTGTACGCCCTGCTCAAGCCACTGCCCGCCGAGCTGTTCCAGCAGGGCTGACCGGAAGCGGCGCAAGGGGTCGGCCCCTGAGGGCCGACCCCTCGTGCTCCCCGGCGCCGCTACAGGACCGACGGCTGGATCCGTACGTCGGCGGCCCGCACGAACGCCACCCGGTGGCCGAACTGGATCTCGTAGTACAGATCCTTGCCGATCACCACCCGGTGCGAGTCCGTGGTGAAGGTGACCGAGTAGTCGTACTCGCCCCGCAGCAGATCGCCCACCACGTACTTCTGGCCCGCGAGCAGTTGGTACGGCAGCGGCGACACCGGCTGGACGGGCACGCCCGCCGGGTAGGCCTCCTTCTCCGGGTACGCCCTCCCGTACACGGGCACGCTGTCCAGCCCGGCCTTCGGCGTCACCACGAAGCCGGCCGCGTTCACGGCCGTCGGCTGCTTCGCCGGGTTCTGGAACCAGGCCTTCTGCCCCAGGTACCAGATCGCCGTCCAGTCGCCCTGCCGGCCGGCGACCGCGTACTGCTGCCCGGTCTCCACCCGGGAGGCCACGTCGTTCACGTCGATCGTGGAGTCACCGCCGTCCGGCCGCAGGCCGATGTCCTTGATCAGCGGCGAGGAGGTGTCGGGCTGCGAGTACAGCCGCACCGCGCCGGAGCCGTGCGTGGCGCACGGCTCGCCGCGGGTGACGCAGCCCGTGTACTCGGGCCGGTTCGCGGCGTAGTCGGGGCGGATCGTCACCATGCCGCCGTTCCTGCCCGCGGTCGGCTCGAAGGGGCGGCCCAGCAGCTCGAAGTAGTGCCGCCAGTCCCAGTACGGCCCCGGATCGGTGTGCATGCCCGGGATGTTCCCGGCCGTCGGCCCCGGAACGGTGTCGTGGCCGAGGATGTGCTGCCGGTCCAGCGGGATGCCGTACTTCCCGGCGAGGTACTTCACCAGCCGCGCCGAGGCACGGTACATCGCCTCCGTGTACCAGGCGTCCGGCGAGGCGAGGAAGCCCTCGTGCTCCAGGCCGATCGACTTGGCGTTGACGTACCAGTTCCCCGCGTGCCAGGCCACGTCCTTGGCCCTCACATGCTGGGCGATGTGCCCGTCGGTGGAGCGCAGCGTGTAGTTCCACGACACATAGGTGGGGTCCTGGACGAGATTGAGGACTCCCTCCCAGCGGCCTTCCGTGTCGTGGATGACGATGTACCGGATGGATTGCGACTTCGGCCGGTCGCCCAGGTCGTGGTTGCCGTAGTCGTCGCCGCCGAACTCCTCGTACGGCGCCGGAATCCACTCGCAGGACACCGTGGCCGGACACTCCGTACCGGCCGCGGAGACACGGCGCAGACCCGTCCGGGCCAGCTGGGCGGTGTCGGGGGCGAGGCGGGGCAGCGAGGCCAGGACGACCCGCTGTCCGGCGTCGGTGACGCGCTGCTCACCGGAGCGGATCACGTCGTAGACGTCGTTGGCGTACGCCGCCGCCGTCGTGCTGTCGTCCGCGCCGGAGAACCGGGCCACCGCGCCGTACCAGTCGGCCGGGTCCTCGCTCAGCGGCTCGCCGAGCTTCTTCTGGGCGGCCGCGAGCAGGGCCGCGCCGCCCCTGATGTTCGCCGACTCGTCGTCGCGCAGCCGCTCGGCGGGGATCCCGGTCAGCTCGGCCGCCTTCGTCAGGGTCTTCAGCCGGGAGGGCAGCGCGGAGTTCTCCGGCACCCTCGCATCCGGGCGCAGGGCCGCACGCGCGCCGTCCCCGCGCGGGTCTTCCGCGCCCTCGCTGTGGTGCGGGGCCCCGGCGAGGGCGGTGCGCGCGTCGGTGAGGTGCATCGGCCCGTAGCCGCCGGTCACGCTCGGCGCGCCGCCGTGCCCGTCCCACCGGGACTGCAGATACGACACACCCATCAGCACGCTGAGCGGCACGTGGTACTCGGCCGACGCGGAAGCGAACGCCCGCTGCAGCCGCCCGGTGTCGTCCACGGTCGCGCCCGCGGACGGCGCGGCACCCAGCAGCGGTAACAGCAGCGCCGCCGAGGCGATGACACTCGCCGCGCCGCGCGCACGTCTGCCTCCCGGCACGGGTCTGGGGTCGGTGACGGATCCTCGCAAGGAAGCCTCCTGGTGCGCTCGGGCGTGACGGGGCGTGCGGGGCCGGCGTGGGTCAGTGGTACCGGCTGTCCGACGATCCGTCAATCATGCGCGAGAGAAGGAGAATTCCCACGTCAACGGCCTCCCCGGCGAGTTTCAGCCGGACGTCCGCGAGGCCTGCGCGGCGTCAGTGGCGTACACCAGTGGCCCCGGGGAGACGCTGCTCCGAAAAAGGGGGACCGGAAGAGGGGAGGAAGGCGGGCCGAGGACCGCGCTGAGCGGCGGGCCGCGAGCCCAGCCGATCGGGGAGACGGTGAGGGGCGGCCGTGCGGCAGCCCGAAAGCGGAGCCCAGTGCGGGACCGGGTCGGGACCGAGGCGGAGCGAGGTGGGCGGCGGGCCGCCCGGAGGCCCAGAAGCCGGGGCGAGCGCGGAGCGGGAGCGGGATGGGGCCGACGGCCCCGGGCAGAGCCCGCGGTGGGGAGCGGGCGGGGGCGGGCCGGACGGGGCCCGTGCGGCCCGG
>NZ_QFDQ01000272.1 GCF_003270085.1 Streptomyces triticisoli
CGGGCAGTCGGCCTGGATAGCGATCAGTACCACGAACGAGCGATCACGAACCGAGAGGGAAGGGACTTAACGCCCTCTCAGAAAACCTCCAGCACCCCAGCTCAAACCACGCCCACCACACCAACTACGAACCCCGGAATCGCAGCGGGCCGACCGGGAACCCGATCGGCCTGCGTCGCGAGGAGACCGAGCAGAGGTCAGACGGCGAGTGCCTCCTTCGCCGTGGGACTGGACTCGGGGTCGTACCGGCGCAGGCCCACCAGGACGAGTGCGCAGACGGCGACCACCATGGCGGCTCCGACGTAGAGCTGCGTCGCGGAGGCACCTGCGTCCTTGAGCATGCCGGCGATGGTCGGGGACAGGATGGCGCCGATGCGTCCCATTCCGAGTGCCCAGCCCATGCCGACGCTGCGGATGTTGGCCGGGTAGAGCGGCGGACCGACGGTGTACGCACCAGCGATGCAGCCGTTGATCAGAGCACCGACGACGACGCCGATGCCGAACCCGAGCCACAGAGTCGAGGTGCTCACGATGAAGACGATCATCATCGCGGCAGAGAGCAGGGAGAACCCGATCAGCACCACCCGCGGCGTACGCACCCGGGCGGCGACGCCGTAGAGGACCGAGCCGACCGTGCCGCCGATCGAGATCGCCATCCCGGCGGTCACCGCCGCGCTCTCGGAGAGGCCCTCCTCGACCAGGAGCGTGGGGGTCCAGCTGTTGACGAAGTAGAAGCCGAACATGATCGTGATGAAGGTGAGCCAGAGCAGGATGGTCGGGGTCAGCAGCTGCTTGAGCCATCCCGAGCCGGCCCGCTGGGTGTCGATCCGGGTGGCGGCCGCCTGGTCGAGGTCGGTGTCGGTGACGGCCTCCATCCGCATCCGGGCCAGTGTCCGGTTGATCCGCTCCAGCGCGCCGCTCGGACGGCGCTGCTCGAGGAAGGCGACCGACTCGGGCAGGATGACGGCGATCACGACCAGGGCGAGCAGGGTCCCGACACCGCCGACGTAGAAGACGATGCGCCAGTCGCCGCCCACGACGGTCTTCGCGACCAGGCTCGCCATGGTGGCACCGATCCCGTACCCGGCGGTGTAGATGCCGATGGAGAGTCCGCGGTTCTTGGCGTTGGAGAACTCGCTGACGATCACATTGGTGCTGGCCAGGATGCCGCCGACACCGATCCCGGTGATGAGGCGGAAGATGCCCATCACGGTCACCGACGATGCCGTCGCCGCGCCGAACATGCCGATCGTGCCGAGGAGGAGGCTTATCAGGATCAGCGGGCGCCGACCGATGAGGTCGGCGAAGGGGGCGAGCAGCATCGAGCCGATCGCCATCCCGATCAGGCCGACCGAGACCAGCAGGCCGAACTCCGAGCCGCTGAGCGCGAACTCCTCGGTGACCGACGGCCCGGTGAAGGCGATCGCCATGACGTCGAAGCCGTCCAGGCAGTTCATGAAGGTGCAGAGAGCGACGATCAGCCATTGGTAGCCGCTCATCGGTGCTTGCGAGATGCGTGCGGTGATGTTCATGGGTGTCCAGATGGTGAGGGATCCGTGCGTACGCGGAGGTGCACCGGGTCAGGTGAGGCGGAGGGAGAGGACAGCGGGTTCGCCTGAGCCGCTGTTGGCTGCCACTGCTCGGGAGACGCACAGGCACAGCCTGTCCGAGCGTTCCTTCTGGGACTCGCTCAGGAAGACGTCGCGGTGGTCGATGGTGCCGGTGGAGTCGACCACCTTCGCCAGACACAGCCCGCACTCGCCCTTGCGGCAGTCCGAGAGTGTCTCGACGCCGGCTGCCTCGAGGGAGTCGAGGATCGACGTGTCGGGTGCGACGGTGATCTCCCGGTCGAGGTCGGGGATGCGTACCAGGAACTCCTCGGCCGGGTACCGGCCGCTGGAACCGAATGTCTCGAAGCGCAGGTTGGTCGCCGGCAGGTCGTGCCCGGCCCAGCTCCGCGAGATGGCGTTCATGAGCCCGATCGGGCCGCACATGTAGAGCTCGGTGCCCTCGGCGGCGGGTGTCCGGGCGATTCCGGCGATGAGATCGTCGACAGCCAGCGGGGTGCCCTCGTCGTCGACGTGGACACGGACGCGGTCGCCGTGCTCGGCGACCAGATCGTCGAGGTACGCCATCACGGCGCGGCTGCGACCGGCGAGCACCAGGTTGTAGTCGGCGCCGCGCCGGCGCAGCGCGGAGGCCATCGCCACCAACGCGGTGACGCCGATGCCGCCGGCGACGAGTACGTAGCGGGTGGCGCCGACCGCGAGCGGGAAGTTCTGCAGCGGACCGGTGACGGTCAGATCGTCCCCGACCTGCAGTCGGTGCATCGCCGCCGAGCCACCGGACGAGGTGGGGGAGAGCCGCACGCTGAGCGTCAGCCGGCGGCCGCCGTCCTCGGAGCGCACCACGGAGTAGGAACGCACCCCGCGGGCACCGTCCCCGATCCTGACGTCGATGTGTGTGCCGGGCGCGGCGTGCTCGGGCTGCTCGGGGGCCAGGACGATGCGGCGGATGCCGTCGGCGACGTCGGAGACCTCGACCACCCGGGCCCGCTGCCAGCGGGTCTGTGTCTGCACCGCCACCTCAGGCCCCCTGACCGGCGGCCGGCGCGGAGGAGGGGCGTCCCTCGGCCTTGAGCATGCGCTCGAGGATCTGGCGTACCCACATCCCGCCGGCGTCGATGTTGAGGCTGTAGAACTCGTGCTCGGGGTTGGCGTCGATGGCGCGCTGCTGGGCGCGCAGCATCTCCTCGTCCTCACCGAAGACCCCGTGCACCCCCTGGCGCAGCTGGGTGGTGATGGTCTGACTGTCCAGGCAGTAGTTGCGCATGAATGCCCAGAAGTAGTGGGAGGTGCGGTCGGTCTCGGGGGTGATCGTGTTCATCACGTACCCGTTGACGCCCTGGCTGCGATCACCCTCGGGCGCACCGGTACCCGCCTTCGCCACACCGACGTCGATGCAGATCGTGCCCGGCGCCTCGAACTTGATGATCTGCCAGCGGTCGACCTTGCCGGAGAAGCCCGGGAACCTGTCGCGCATGTTCTTCAGCCAGAACGGAGGGGCGTCGATGTCGCGCATCCACCGGGTGACGGTCACTGTGTTGCCCTCATGAGTCACGTCGAACTCGGCCTCGGACAGCTCCTCCTGGCCGATGCTCGAGGAGTGCACGAACTCCTCGTGGGTGAGGTCCATGAGGTTGTCGAGGATGAGCTGGTAGTTGCAGTCGGCGTGGATCGTCTCGCCGTCGCCGGCCCAGGCCGGGTCGTCCATCTGGTGCATGTCGGGCACGGCGGTCGGGTCGGCCAGGTCCGGATCACCGACCCAGACCCAGACATACCGATAGCGTTCGACGACGGGGTAGGAGGGGACCACCGCGCTGGGGTTGATCGTCTCCTGCGCGGGCATCACGGTGCAGCGACCGGCCGCGTTGTAGCGCAGACCGTGGTAGGGGCACTGCAGCTCGTCGCCCAGGATCTTGCCCTTCGACAGCGGCGCCAGCCGGTGCCAGCAGGCGTCCGCGAGGGCAACCGCGCGGCCCTCGGTGTTGCGCCACAACGCCAGCGGTACGCCGGCGATCGTGCGGGCCAGCGGCTGCTTGCCGGTGACCTCGTGGTCCCAGGCGGCGACGTACCAGGCGTTGCGGGGGTAGTTGAAGATCTTCGCGGCTGCGGTGGCCGGTGGTGCGGTGTCCGCCAGAGGGGAAGCGGTACGAGGCATGGGGACTCCCTATGAAGAGAGGTATGTGTTGTGCGGGCCACAAACTAACTATGGATATAGTTAGATGGCAAGGGTGAGTAACCTGACCGGTCTGGAAGGGGAGGTGCCTTGTCGCTGCGTTACGCGCTGATCGCGCTGCTCACCGGTCGCCCGATGACCGGGTACGACATCTCGAAGAGCTTCAGTCGCTCGGTGGCTCATGTCTGGCACGCCCCGGACTCCCAGATCTATCCCGAGCTCAACCGGATGGAGCGCGACGGGCTGCTCACCTCGGTCGAGGTGCCCTGGGGCAAGAAGGGGACGAAGAAGGAGTACCACGTCACCGACGCCGGCCTCGCCGACTTCCGGGCGTGGATGGAGTCCCCGCTGACGCCTCAGCGACAGCGCGACCCGGCGTATCTGAAGGCGGCCTACTTCGACTTCGCCGACCCCGCGTCGGTGCGTGAGCAGCTCCGGCAACAACAGGCGTACTGGGAGGAGCAATTGAGCATGCTCGAAGGCACCCGGGCCACGCTCGTCGACCGCACCCACCCCACCCTCGCGGCCCGCCTGTCCAAGCTGACCGAGCGCGAGGCCGAGTTCGCGGTGCGCTACAAGGTGTACGCCTACGACGGCCTCATCGCCCGCGCCCGCACCGAGCTGGCCTGGATCGCGGACGGTTTCGCGCTCGTCGACGAGCTGTACGACTCCTGACTCCCGAAATCGCCGAGCCGCCGTTTCGGCCCTGCCTACAGATAGCCGACCCTTCCCGGCCACACCCTCGTTTGGATCGGGAACCAGCGGAGCCGGGCCGCGACGCTGTCGCCGGAACGGGTGGAGCAGCTCGCCGCCATCGGCATGCGCTGGACGACATAGAGGGCGCGCAGGTGGACAGCTTGCCTCGGGCGAAGCTGACTGCTGAATGCGTCAGGTCGCCGACGACTCGTTCGATATGGCTGTAGGCAGGGTTCGTATCCGTAGCAGGCCGCCTATGCCGCCCGGTGAGAAGAGTCTGCCGCCCGGTGAGAAGGCTGATGCTGTCACGTGGCCGCTGTGACCGATCTGCGGACTGGGAAGCTCAGTCCAGGTGGCTGTTTCCCAGATGCTGAAGCGGAAGTCCGGCTCCTCCGGGGCGTTGGAGACCCGGTCGCCGCTGATGGCTACGAGGATGCGTCCGTCCCGGGGAGAGTAATAGTCAAGACTTGTGGGTGAGTTGAGTTTCAGGCGGCGGCTTCGGGCCGTTCGACGAGGTGGCCGTTTTCGAAGCGGGCGCCGGAGCGGACGAGGGCGACGAGGTGGGGTGCGGTGATTGCCCGCCAGCGGGCCTGGGTGGCCTCGGCGAGCTTGAACACCATCGCCAGCGCGGCGGCCGGGCTGCCCGCGCCCCGGGGGACCTTCGTCCGCAGCCTGACCGTGGCGAACGTGGACTCGATCGGATTCGTGGTCCGCAGATGGATCCAGTGCTCGGCCGGGAAGTCGTAGAACGCCAGCAGCTCGCCCAGGTCGTCGATGATCTTCTTCACCGCCTTGGGCCACTTCGCCCCATAGGCCTTCTCGAACGCGCGGGCGGCCCGCTCGGCATGGGCCCGGTCCTCGGCGTTGTAGATCTCCTGCAGGGCCTTCTTCGCTCCAGGCTGCGCGGACTTCGGCAGTGCGTTCGACACGTTGCGGGTCTTGTGAAGCCGTAAAGAATCAACTTGTCGGTGTGTCGGGGTCCTGTGCGGCGGCGAGGAGTTCGGTGGCGGTGCGGTAGCGGGTGGTGGCCGGAAGTGGGAGAAGTCCGCCTTCGGCAAGCAGGGGCCGGATCTCGCGGACGACGTTCCCGATCGAGGACCTGCTCACGTCCCCCAGCGCGTCGGCGAGGATGTCCAGGGTGCACAGTTTCCGCAGGTAGAGGATGGCGACGACGACGCGTTCTCTGTCGCCGAGCTTCTGCGGGAAGACGCCGCCGCGGCTGCCCGGCTGGCGATCGGCACCCCGGCGCTGGTAGGAGGCACGTTCGACCTGGGCAATCTGGCGTGGGGCGAGGCGGCGAGCGAGCGCATTCAGCTCCGTGCGGGACATGCCGGTAAGCCGCGGATGGGACAGGCTTTCCATGATCCGGGTGCGCGGCGGGGTCTTGTCGGTGTCGAGGAAGGCCATCAGCGTGTGCGCCGTGGTGAACCGGCTGGGGGCGTAACCGGGCTGGTGGCCGTGGTCCTCCAGGACACGGCGGGTCTCGGCGACGAGGTGGCCGATGCAGGTGGGGGTGACCTCCAGCATGTCGCCCAGCAGCTTCATCGAGCAGACCTGGCGCTGGTAGAGGAGGGTGAGCATCACCCGGGTGGCGTCATCGAACAGCGGCTTGGCCCGCTGGTTTCCGGTGGCGCGCCGGGCGCGTCCGCCGCGCTGCTCGCTGTAGCGTTCCTGGGCCCGGGCGGCCTGCAGTGGGGCCAACTCAGCGCATAATTCTGCGAGTTCCGTGCCACTCAGCCCGGTCAGGCGTGGGTCCGCGAGACGGGTGACAAGTTCGCGGCGGCGGTCGGCGACGCCGTGTGCCTCGCCGGCGGGCGACACCTGTGGCGCAGAGGGTTCGGGCAGCAGGGCGTAGTTCCACTGGCCGTGAACCTCATGCCGGACCAGCGGCAGCGCGGCGAAGCGGTCCTTGCTGATCGCGATGCCGGTGGGGTAGTCACCGGGATCCAGGTGGGCCTCGACGCGCAGACCAGCCCGGGTGCGGGTGGCGGCGATCGTCTCGATGACGACTTCGTGGCTGGTCAGCGGCCTGCCTCGCCAGTTGCGGGTGATGTGTGAGAACAGCCGGTGCTCGATTTTGTTCCACTTGCTCGTGCCCGGAGGAAAGTGACACACCGTAATTGTCAGGCCCGTCTCGGCGGCCAGGGCAGCCAGTTCGCTCTTCCAGACTCGGTAGCGGTAGCCGTTGGAGCCGCCCGCGTCCGAGGTGATCAGCAGTCGTGACGCTTTCGGGTGGTCGAGGCTGCCGCGACAGCGCCACCAGCGGCGGATGGACTCGACCGCGAAGACCGACGTGTCGTGATCAACACCGACGTTGACCCAGCCGGTGTTGCGGGCGATGTCGTAGATCCCGTACGGGATCGCCTGCTGAACGTCCGGGCCGCTGAAGAAGAAATGATGGTCCTCCACCTCGACCGGCTCGCCCCTGGGCCGCCACTCGCGGCCGGCCATGGGCAGCCGTCCGATCTGCTCTCGCTTCTTGGTGTCCACGCTGACCACCGGCTCGCCGTCGGCCTGGTGCTGCTTGACCTGCTCGTTGATGTAGCGGAACTGGGCATCCCGGTCGGGATGCTGGGCACCCTCGAGGGTCTTGACGTTCGCCTGCAGGCTGAAGCCCTCCTGCTTGAGTAGCCGGCCCACCGTCGGCGCGGACACCGGGTGCCCCTGCCGGGTCAGCTCCTCGGCCAGGTTGCGCAGCGACTTCGTCGTCCACCGCAGCGGAGACTGAGGATCTCCCCGCTCGTCCGGCTCGACCAGGCCCAACAAGGTTTTGAGCAGGGCAGGATCGTTGGCTTCAGCCCGCTTGCGGCCTCCGCCTGGTGCACGCACCCGGCCGTCCGGCAGCGGCCCGGCACCCGCTTCCAGCTCCGATACTCCACGACGCACGGTCGTCTCGCTGACCTGCGCGATCCGCGCTACCGCCCGGACGCCGCCGTGCCCGAGCAGCCGGGCCTCGGTAGCCAGGGCCAGCCGCCGCTGCCGCTCGTTCAAGTGCGGCAACAACGCCAAGAATCTGCATTGGAGTTGGGAACAGATCTCCTCCGGAACCGCCATACCCTGACAACGAGCCCGTCCCGGTAAAGCAGCACCTTGATTCTTTACGGCTTCTGTGAACCCAACACCTCTGGTGCCTGGCCTGCGGAAACACCTCCGCCAGGGCCCGCCACAGGCCCATGGCCCCGTCGCCCACGACGAGTTCCGGATCGCGCATGCCGCGCCGGCGGCAGTCCCGCAGCAGGTCGGCCCAGGACTCGGTCGACTCCCGCAGCCCCTCGGCCAGGGCGATCAGCTCCTTGGTGCCGTCCAGGCGCACGCCCATCAGGACCAGGACGCAGGAGTGGGCCTGACCGAGACGGACCCTGGGGTGGACGCCGTCGGCCCACACGTAGACGTAGTCGCTCTCCGACAGGTCGCGTCGCTGGAAGGCGGCGTGGTCGTCCTGCCACTGCTTCGTGAGCCGGTTCACCGTGGCCGCCGACAGGCCGGCCGCGGAGCCGAGGAACTGCTCGAGCGCGGGCACGAAGTCGCCGCTGGACAGTCCGTGCAGGTAGAGCAGCAGGAGTACCTCGCTGACTTTCGGGGACTTGCGGCACCACGGCGGCTGGGGGCACCTCCCGGCCGAAGGCTGGGGGAGATCTTCGACGAGAACCGCTGCCGTTCACCACTCGCCTCGTCGACGCGGCGGTCGTTCACCCGCGGCGCCCGCACCTCGACCGGCCCGGCCGCCGTGGTCACGGTCCGCGGGCGGTGGTGCCCGTTGCGCACCACCAGACGCCGCCCGCGTTCGTCCCGCTCTGCCGCCAACTCAGCTATGTACTGGTCGACTTCCGCCTCCAGCGCGGCGGCGAGCATCCGCCTGGCGCCCTCCCGCACGATCTCGTCGATCAGGGAACCGGCGGACGTGGTGCCGTCTTCGTTGACTACGCTGAGCACGGGCGTGCCTTCCCGACCCGCGCTGCGAACGCGGGCCTGACTTGGTGACCATCACAGGATCATTCGGGAAGGTACGCCCTTCGCATGCCTTCCCGGGGACGATCCACAAGTCATGAGCATTGCTCGCACCGCGCTGATCCTCTCCATAGCCGTCGTCAGCGGCATCGGAATCGGGGTGCTGACCTTCTTCGCTGAGAAGTCCTACCCCAAGGCGGTCCGCGCCGGGATCTTCGCTGCCGCGACCTGCGCCGCAGGGCTGCACGCACTGATCGAGTGACCATCGGTGGGCCGAGCAGACCGCCCTGCTCGGCCCACCATCTCTTGGGCATCAAACGGTGCTGAAATCACGTGGTCCCGTTGCTGCCGCGTACGTCCTCCGGCAAGGTGAAGAAGCACATATTGCGCGAACAGGTACAGACCGGCCCGTGACGCACCTGGCGCCATGGGCCGGTCAACTGCCCAGTTGTCTCAGTCCTCTTGCTTGCCCGCGCTCACGATCGTCCCCTGCGCCACGGCGACCAGGCGCTCCTCCCCCTGCTCCGAGGCAACGTAGACCAAGCACTGGCACACGGCCTGACTCCGGGTTGTGGCGGTCGCCTTGGCGCGGGCGATAGCGAGGGCGCCGACTGCCGGCCGAACGTAGTTGATCTTGTATTCGGCGGTGAGCGCATCGCGGCCGAGGGCGAGTCCTCCGGCGAAGGTCAGCGCGTTGTCGGCCAGGTAGCTGAGGACTCCTCCGTGTACGAAGCCGTGCTGCTGTTGGATCTCGGGCCGGTTGATGAGGCGGATCTCGGCCGAGTCGGGCCCCACGGAGGTGAGTTCGGCACCCAGGAACATACTGAACGGCTGGGCCTGGAAGATGCTGTGCGCAAAACCGGTGAGGTCCATGGTCATGAGTGCCGTCCTGTCGCTCGGGGGGTGGTGGGGGTGGCCGCGTCCGGGTCGGTGAGCCGCTCGTCGATGGTGTGCTGGAACATCGCGAGCAGGCCCTTCGCCAGTCCCAGGACATGGTGGTCGCTGCCGCCGTGGGTGCGCAGTTCTGCGGCAGACGCCTGCAACCCCGTTTCAAAGGAGCCCTGACCAGCTGTATCACCCCATGGATCCACCATCGTCGCCCCCTCCCTGTCGGCAGGGTTCACGCTATACGCGGTGAAGAGAAGTTCCGTGAAATCCAGCAGACTTGAGTGCAGAACGCTACATATCACTGCACGCGGCTGTCTGTGCAGCAGCGTAGAAGCTTCTTCGCGCTGTGCTGGGCTGCGGGGATCTCTGCGGTGAACTGACGGCAGACACCACCTTGGCCAAGCGGAGGCCCGGACCAGGTGGTCCGGGCCTCCGCAATGCCTCGGAAGTTTCTCTCCAGTCGCTGCTGTCCGGGTGCCGGCTACCGGCCCTACGGGGTGAGGAAGCCGATCCCGCAAGGACGAGACGCAAGCATCTGAGACCTGTCACTGCCCCGCCCACCAAGCCGAACACACCCCGAAGACAGTACTGATGACTACCCACCACACACCCAGGGCAACACCCGCGCCGATCGCCGCTACGCTGAACACGCCCACCCTGGGCCGGGCCGAAGCTCCACAGGGACGCTCTCAGGCAGAGAGCAGCAGGACCGCCGGCCGCGAGGCGCGCGCCACCCCCACGCGGACGACACCACCACAGGTGTCCGCCGTCTCTGTTCCTCCGCCTCGTAGGAGACTCCCGATGTCTCGGGACCCGCACCCGCACTCCCCCATATCCGCCCGACCCGAACCGCCCGATTCGCCCAGCACGGGGCTGCCGTCCGAGGCGCCGCCGCTGCTATCGGTGCACGCCGCCGTGGTCTTCCTGGCGGCCGTCATCATCGGCCTCGTCATGGGCGGGCTCATGTTCCTCCATGAGAAGTCCGTGCCCGCGGCCGTTGCGACGGGCCTAGGTTGCTGCGGACTCAGCGTTCCCGTGCTCCACAAGCTGATCGGCTGACCGGCGGTGGGATCGGATGCATCTGCTGCGTCCGACCCCACCGCCTTACGACCTCGCCCGCGATTGTGAGAGTTTCCTCCGCAAGGCGGCGGCAGGCCGCGACGGCCTTCTGAACGTCTTCGTGCCGCACGCCACGACCGGCGTGGTGATCATCGAGACGGGCGCCCAGCGACGACGACCTCCTGGACGCTCTCTCTGCACACCCTTCTGCCCGCCGACGACCGCTGGCAGCACCCCACGGCAGCCTCGGCCACGGCCGCGACCACGTCCTCCCGGCCCTCGTCGCGCCCCACGCGGCTCTGCCGGTCATCGGCGATCGGCTGGAACTGAGGACATGGCAGTCGGCGTGCCAGGTGGATACGCACCTGCGACGGCGGGGTACCTCCCACCGTCGTGGCTTTTTCATCGTGCCCGGCCTGGTTGATGCGCGGGACCAGGGGGCTGCCTCAGGCTGGCTTGCGCCACACGGAGATGTGCTTCGCGGAGTCCTGGGTGAACGACGCCCCGTCCCAGTCCGCGACGCGCCGTTCCAGCTCGAGCCCCGCGATCCGTGCCATCAGGTCGAGCTCCGCCGGCCACGCGTACCGGTGCCGGGAGTTGCCGCGGCGGTAGCGGCCGTCTTCGCCGTCGCGGGTGAGGTGGTGCGAGACGAGAATCTGCTCGACCAGGTCGAAGGTGTCGAAGCCGAGATGCCGCTCGGAGACGTCGAACGGCACTGCGACCTGCCCGGGCGGCAGGAACCGCAGCGGCGGCACGCCCAGCTCGATGACGAATCGGCCGCCAGGCGTCAGGTGACGTGCGGCGTTGCGGAAGCACTCGACCTGCTCATCCTGGGTGAGCAGGTTCGTGATCGTGTTGTAGACGAGATAGACCAGGGTGAACTCGCCGGGGACGACGGTCGTGGCCATGTCCCCGATGGCGACCGGGAGCATGTCCTCGTCGATCTTGCGCCGCAGGACCGCTGTCATGTGTTTGGACAGTTCGATGCCCGCAACGGGCACGCCGCGTTCCCGGAGCGGGACGCCCACTCGTCCGGTTCCGATGGCGAACTCCAGTGCCCGGCCGTCTCCGGCGAGTTCGGTGAGGAAGGCGAGGGTCGGTCCGAGAACAGCGGATGAGGACATCTCGCTCTCCTCAGCGTCGTAGCGGTCGGCGGTCGCACGGGTCCATAGCTCACTGCTCGTCACGGGCGGCCACTTTGCCGGGCGCGGCGGGGAGCTGTCCATGTATTTACGACCTGACCCATGCTTGCGGCGCAGTGGCCGTGACGTGATGGCGGCCGCGCGGGTTCTTCGAGTGTGACCAAGAAGTGGGCCCGCGCGGCCTTGTCCCATCCTGCCTTCACCGGGCTGTCCCGCCAACATCTCGGCGAGTTGCTCGAAGAGCTCGCTTCGCGCTGGGAGGCCCGGTGCGAGTCCGGGCGCCGGGAACGACGCGGCTCCGCGCGCCGCCGGCAACGCGGAGCGGGCCCGAAGTACGAACTCCCCTTCGTCGACAGGCTCGTGGTCACCCTCGTACATCTCCGGACCGAGCTGACCTACCAAGCGTTGGGCATCCTGTACGAGGTCGGCTCCTCCACGATCGGCCGAGCCGTGACCGAGGTCCGTCCGCTGCTGGCCGCACGCGGCTTCGCCGTCCCCGAACGCCCCGGTCTGCGCCTGCGAACCCTGGAGGACGTGTTCGCCTACGCCGAGGCCGAGGGCGTCACCTTGCGCATCGATGGCATGGAGACCCATGTCCGCCGCCCCAGGGCACACCGCCCCGGACGCCGTGCGTTCGTGTCCGGCAAGAAGAAGCAGAACACCATCAAGACCACCACCGTCAGTGACGGGCAGGGCCGCACCCTGTGGAACGGAGCCGACCGGCCCGGCCGCATGCACGACCAGACCGCGATGCGCACCGAAGGGATCGTCGAGCAGTTCCGCCTCCACCCTGGCGTCAAGGCCGAGGTCGACGACGGCTACCGGGGCCTGGCGAACGAGTTCCCAGACCAGGTCAGCGCCCCGCCGAAGAAGGCCAAGGACGACGCACCCGAGGGCGACAAGCGAGCCTGGCGCGAAGCCAAGCGCCGCCAGTCCTCCTCCCGCATCCCGGTCGAGCACGCCAACGCCGAGATGCGCCACTGGCGGCCGCTGCAGCGCTTCACCGGCCGCCGCGAAGACTACGCAGAGACCCACCGCGCCATCGCGAGCCTGGTCTCTGACCGTGCCGCCCGACGGGCCACCCGGCCCATCCACAGCACCGAACTGGCGCTCGCCCGACAGGCCGCCTGCTGATCATCCACCAGCCGAACCGCCGGGCGAGCACGCCCGCGCCTCAATCGTGGGAAAGGTCGTTACTCGGATGTCAAGCGGCTTGGAGCTCGTGGGCGTGGCCGCCGTGGAGGCGATGAATGTCGGCGCGCTTCGCTGTGATCCCCTACGAGCCGATCGCGGTCAGCATCGCCGCGGACCAGATCGCCACCACGTTCGGCACACCGAATCCGGTCGCGTACAACGAGCGGGCGAACGTCACCCCGTTCGTGGTCCGTCGGTTCATCGCGCACAGCCTGCTGACGGATCTCAGGGGCAACATGGCCTGCCGCCCGGCGTGATCTTGGATGGCGAAGCCGTTGCATGTCGCCGTCGCCGACGGCAATGCGCGGGTTAGCTTCGCCGCGGTGCAGTCCCGCGCGCTGTCCCGACTCCGCCGTGCGAGAGGGCTCGCCGACCAACACCCGGCGATGCCGGTGATATCCGACATCCTGACTCATCCTGTAGTAGGCCTTCCTGGCCTTCAGCCGCATCCGTACGTGGAGCGCCGCATTCTCTGGGGATAACACGACCGTCTTTGTAAACGTCGGGCGGACCGCTGCAGCCCGAGGTCAGTCCGCGTACATGAAGATCAGGCACAGAGCCGCGACCGGCACAACGGACGCGCCGAGCAGCGTCAACACTGCCGGGACCGCCGCCGCCAGCCGCTCCTTGCCCTTGCGCCGGCCTGAGCGGAACACCACGCGGGCCAAGATGAGCGGTAGCGTCACGAGGGCGAGAAAGATCACCGGAGCCAAGAGCCGACTGAACGCGGTGGTGCCGCTGTCAGTGACCAGATGCCAAGCGGTCATACCGAAGACCACTGCCGGGCCGACCAGCAGGCCGAACGAGAGGACCGACGCCACGCCGACGATCAACCCTTCGGTCAGCCGCTCGGCACGCGCACGCTCCCGGCGCACTTGCGTCATCCGGCTGTCTTCCATGCCCGTTCCCCCGTTGTCGCAGTTCGATGTCGCCAGCGCTCCGGTGGAGCCGCTCAGTTTGTGGTCGGCAGAAAACGACAGCGCAAAGGCCCAAGGCTGCGAACACGATGATCGCACGGTCCCACCGACCCGCCTGGACCTCACACCCTTACAGGATCAGGACAGGCACAAGCCGGAGGGCAAAAAACCGGACGAAATCCGCGGACCCACAACGACCGGACGACGGCAGACCGGACCGCGGCACCGCGCCAGGATTGGGGCGAGCGCGGCGAGGGACGGACCAGGTCGCAGTGCTCAAGCTGGCGGGGCGGGGGCGATTTCCTTGGTCATGACGAGCTGCGGATCGCGATCGTGACCTGGATCGAACGCACCTACCACCGTCGACGGCGCCAGATACGGCTGGGCCGATTGACTCCCGTCGAGTACGAGACCATCATGACCCCTCACACAGCACTCGCTGCGTAAACCCCGACTGTCACCCGATCACGCAGCGGTCCCCTCGCCTGGAGGAACGCGCCTTGGCGGTCCATGAGAAAGCTCGTCTCGTGCACTGGCTTGACTGATCCCCCTGACTTGAAGGCCGCGTCCAGTCCTATCGGTGCTCGGCGGGACGGGAGTCCGCGCGTTGGCCTACCAACGCCACGACTGCAGGTGGCGACGCAGCCTGGTCAGCGTCCTTGGCCTGTCCCCGGGAACGGTTCTGGCTCCTGGCTCGCGGCAGATTCCCTGCTCGCCGCCCACCCCTGTAATCAACTCCGTTTGCTTCATTGACATTTCACTCAGAAGACGTACCGTTGG
>NZ_QFDQ01000273.1 GCF_003270085.1 Streptomyces triticisoli
CCTGGAGGCGGCACTGCGCGCCCACGACGGGCGGGACGGCGGCTCGGCGCGGCTGCTGGCCCGCGCGGAGGAGGCGTTCGGGCCGATGCCGGGGCTGCCCGGCAGGCTCTACCCACGCCCCGACCGCGCCGCCGTCCTGGCCTCCTTCGCACCCCAGGTGGCGGTCTGCGCTCCGGACGACCCGGTCGCGGCGGGCATCCTGCGCGCGGCGGCCCGGCACATGGCCGAGTCGGCTGCGGCGGTCTGCCCGACCGCGGGGGAGCCTCTGCTGGCCCTGACCGGCGGCCTGTTCAAGCTGGGCAACCCTCTTCTCGTACCGCTGGAGCAGGAGTTGGCCGGGCGGCTGCCGCACGCGCGGCGGGTGCGCGCCGAGGGCGATCCGCTGCACGGCTGTGTACGGATCGCGACCGATCTGGCCAGGGACGTCCTCGCACTGCCGGGTGACGAGAAGTTGCTGTACGTACCGCCTCCGCAAAGGGACTGATCCCGCACACAGCCCGATCGGCTCGAATCCGTACGTAACTCATCAGACAAAACCGGACGGATACCGCTCACCTGCACCCTCCCCGAACAGGGAAACCCTCGAAGCCAGTAACATGCGGCGCCATGAGCTCCCCCACTGGGCCCGCGTCCGGCCTGCCAGTACGAATGCCGCGCCCCCGCCAGCCCGGACGGCACCGCCGCCCCGAACCGCTGGCGGCACCCGAGGGCGCGCCCGCGCTCGTCCTCGCGGTGCCGGGCACGCCCGGCGCCGCCACGCGCAGTCTCGCCGAGGAGGTCGTGAGCATCGCCCGCTCCGAGCTCCCCGGCCTCGACGCCCGGATCGGGTACCTCGACGGGGACGACGCGGAGTACCCGACCCTGCAGTCCGTGCTCGCCCACGCGGCCGAGGAGCGGACCGCCCGCTACGAGCAGGCTGTCGCCGCCGGTGTGGAGGCCAAGGAGCCCGAGGGTCCCGTCGCGGTCGTCGTGCCGCTGCTGGCCGGTCCGGACAGCGCGCTGCTGCGCCAGGTCCGGCAGGCGGTCATGGACAGCCGGATCGCGGCCGAGCTGACCGATGTGCTCGGCCCGCACCCGCTGCTCGCCGAGGCGCTGCACGTGCGTCTGTCGGAGGCGGGCCTGGCCCGCGCCGACCGCGCCCGCCTGTTCACCGTGGCGACCGCGGCGGACGGGATCATCCTCGCGTCGGTCGGCGGCGAGGAGGCCGTACAGGCGGCCGGGATCACCGGCATGCTGCTCGCCGCCCGTCTCGCCGTGCCGGTGATGGCGGCCGCCCTGGACCAGGAGGGTTCGATCGCCGGCGTCGCCGAGCAGCTGCGGTCCTCCGGCTCGCAGCAGCTGGCCTTGGCGCCGTACCTGATCGGCCCGGAGATCGACGCCGAGCTGGTCGACGCCGCCGCCACGGAGGCGGGCTGCTCCGCCGCGGAGGCGCTCGGCCCGTACCCGGCGATCGGCAAGCTCGTCCTGGCCAAGTACACGACGGCGCTGGGCATCGCCCCGCAGCAGCCGCAGGGTGCGCCGGTCCGCTGACGCGCGGTCCGTCCCCGTACGACAAGGGCCCGCTCCTCAGCCGTGAGGGGCGGGCTTTTCTGCCGCGTTCAGCCGGTTTGCCGCGTTCAGCCGAGGACCGCGCAGGACGCGGCCGTCAGCTCGGCCGTCCCGCCTTCACGCGTTACGCGGCCACCGCGCCCACCACCACGCTCGGCCACGGCCTCGGCTACCCCCTGCGGCCCGGTCTGCCCCGTCCGCCGCCCTTGGGGCCGCCGCCCCGTTGGCCGCGGGGCGTCGTCCTGCTGGACCGGCCCGTTGCCCCGGGCTTGCGGCGGGTGCCCCTGCCGTCGGCTCGCTGGTCCTCGCGCTGGGCCGGCGTCTGTGGCTGGGGCCGGGCGCGTCCCCGGGTGCTGTTGACCGTTCGGCCGCGGACGATCCCGATGAACTCCTCGACCAGGTCGGTGTGCGCCTCCTCCGGCCACGACAGCACGACGCTCGACTGCGGGGCGTCGACGACCGGCCGGTAGGTGAGGTCCCTGTGGTGGTGGAGGCGGGCCAGCGACTGGGGGACGACGAGCAGGCCCACGCCCGCCGCCACCAGCTCGACGGCGTCCCCCGTGGTGGCGGGCCGCTCGAAGGCGGGTTCGCCGGGCGGCCGTTCCCAGCCGAGGACGTCGTCGAGGGGGTGGAGGACGACCTCGTCGGCGAGGTCCGCCAGGGACACCTCGTCCACGGCCGTCACCAGGTGGTCCTTGGGGACGACCACCACCGTCGTCTCGGTGTAGAGGGGGATCGCGCTGAAGAACGTACAGTCCACCGGCAGGCGTACGATCCCCGCGTCCGCCGCGCCGTCGCGCAGCGCCCCGGACGCCTCGGCGGCCGGGACCTGGACGAGGGCGAGGGGGACGTCGGGCAGGCGCTCGTTCCAGATCCGCACCCACTTGGCGGGCGTCGCCCCGGGGACGTACGCGAGCCGGAACGAGACAGTTGCATCCGAGCCGGTCACCCCGCCAGGTTACCCGGCCTGGCGAAGGAGCTTGTCCCCGCTGCGCAGGCCGCCGAGCTCACGGCCGGGAGGGCCCGGAGCCGCTCTCCGGGGAGATCGCGGGCGGCTCACTCGTGGGGGACGACCGCCACGGGGCAGTCGGCGTGGTGGATGGCGGCGTGGGCGACCGGGCCGGTGTGCGGGCCCGCCGGGAGGGTGGACGGGCGGCGGCCGACGACGAGCAGGCTCGCGCCGGAGGCGGCCCGCACCAGCGCGGTCGAGGGCTTGTCCCGTACCACCGTCCCGACGACCTCCACCTCCGGGTACTTGTCCCGCCACACCTGGAGCAGCGCGGACAGGAACCCCTGCCACTCCTCGGCCCGCCCGGGGTCGTCCACCAGCGCGATCTCACCGGGGCCCAGACTCAGCGCGGACGGCTGCTGCCAGGCGTACACGGCCCGCAGCCGGGCCCGGCGCAGCTGCGCCTCCCGGAAGGCGAACTCGATCACCTCGTCGCACGGCACGGCGACGTTCAGGCCGAGCACCACGTCCCGGTAGCCGGTCCGGGTGGAGGCGCTGCCGTCGGCCGCCGGGAGGTGCTCGTCGGCGGCCTCCTCACCGGCCCGCACCAGAACGACCGGGCAGACGGCCCGGGCCACCGTGCCCAGGGCCACGGAGCCGACCAGGAAGCCGGTGAAGCCGCTCAGGCCGCGCGAGCCCAGCACCAGCACCTCGGCCCGCCCGGCCGCTCTCAGCAGGGCCGTGGTCGCCGGTCCGAGGACCTGCTCCTCCTCCAGACGCACACCGGGGCAGGCGCCGCGCACCCGGTTCTCCGCCCGGCTCAGCACCTGCCGGGCCAGACGCCGCCGGGCCGCGTCCACCCGCACGCCGTCGGCCGGGGCCGGGTGCCAGTTCCAGGCGTGGAACAGCCGCAGGCTCCGCCCCCGGCGCTCGGCCTCACGCGCGGCCCACTCGGCGGCGGCCAGACTCTCCTCGGAGCCATCGACTCCGGCGACGACGGGCGAAACCATGACGCACACCTCCCGTACTCCGATCCGCTCTCACTGCCAGCATCCCGTGATCCAGCGTGCCCGGGCAGGGGCCGCCCGGGCTCGGGACGGGGGCCGTTCGGCCCCTCCTTCCCCGTCCGGCTCGTCCGGTCAGCGCAGCTGGGGCTGGGCGACCCGGTGGCTGCGCCGGGTGACGGCACTGCGCACGCCGGTTCCGGTGAAGGCCAGGGCCGCGGCGGCGACCAGGCCCAGCAGGACCAGGCCGATCGCGTACGAGCCGTAGGCGCCGTACAGCGACCCCATCACCAGGGGCGGCAGGAAGCCGCCCAGACCGCCGGCGGCGCCGACGATGCCGGTGACCGAGCCGACCTGCTCGGCCGGGGCCAGCAGGGCCACCAGGGCGAACACGGCGCCGCTGCCCGCGCCGAGCGCGGCGGCCATGGCGAGGAAGGCGACGGTGCCGGTCGGGGCCAGCGGCGGGGTCGCGGACTGCACGAGTGCGCCCGCGAACACCACGGTCAGCGCTCCGGCGAGCACGCGCACCGCTCCGATGCGGTCCGACAGCCAGCCACCGGCCGGCCGCATCGCCACGGCCAGCAGTACGAACCCGGCCATCCGGTTCGCGGCGTCCGCCTGGGTGAGGCCGTAGCCGGTCTTCAGGTAGGTGGGCAGGTAGACGGAGAAGGCGACGTAGCCTCCGAAGGCCACCGCGTACAGGGCCGAGGCCTGCCAGGTGATGCCGAGCCTGCAGGTCGCGGCCAGCCGACGGGCCAGGGGTTCGGTCGGCACGGCGCGTCCGGGCGCGTCCCGCAGCACGAGGGCCGCTACGACCGCGTACACGGCGAGGACGGCCGCGGTGATCAGGAAGGGGTTGGCCATGCCCCGGGCATCGACCAGCTTCACCGTGGTCAGCGCGCTGATCGCGGTGCCGCCCATGCCCATGCCGAAGACGCCGATGGCCAGGCCGCGCCGCCGCGGCGGGAACCAGGCGCTGACGAAGGGCACGCCGACCGCGAAGGCGGTACCGCCGATGCCGAGGAAGAAGCCGCCCACCAGCAGCGCGGGCAGCGAGGAGTGCCCGGCCAGGCCCAGGTAGAGCACCGGCACGATCGTCACCGCCGACACCAGCGGGAACATCACCCGTCCGCCGAACCGGTCGGTCAGCGCTCCCACGGGGACGCGCCCCAGGGAGCCGACCACGACCGGCACCGCCACCAGCAGCGACTGCTCGAACGAGGACAGCTCCAGGCTGTCCTTGAAGCGCGGGCCCAGCGGGCTGAGCAGCGCCCAGGCCCAGAAGTTCACGGCGAAGCCCACCGTGGCCAGCGCCAGCATCAGCCAGGCCCGCCCGGACACGGGCGCGGGCGCGGCGTCCGACGCCGGCTCGCCCTTCTTCTTCCTCGACGGCTCCAGCATGCCGTTCGTCCCTTCGCTCGCGTAGTCGTACGGCACCGGGATGTCTCCCCCGAACCGCGGCTCCTCGTTCACCGACTCGGCCACCGGTTGCCACTATCCGCGCCGGCGCACACCGCCGAGGAGGGCCCGAGGGTCCCTGCCTCGGGACCGGCCGTCCCGACCCCACGGGGACCGGCCGTCCCGGCGCTGGGGCCGGCCGGCGGCCCCCGGGACCGGTGAGCCCGGCCGCCCCGGGGCGCGGCCACGGACAACACGGGCAGCCGGGTACCCGGTTGCTCTCGGGCATGTATCTCGGGGGCCCGCAAGGAGCACGGCACGCGCACCCCTCGGCGCTCCCGGTGAACTCCGCTCCGGACACGCACGCGACCGTGCCGCTGCGCACCTCGGCGAGGTCGGACCTCGTGCGGGCCGTAGCCGAAACGGGTCAGCAGACGGGGGCGACACCGGTGCCACGGGCCGGTCGTCGCCGCCCGCGGGTCCGGCCACTCCATCGCCTGACGCAGCGTCGAGGTGCGCACTCCGTGCCCGGTGGCCATAGGCAGCGCACGTTCCAGGGCCTGCCCCGCGCGCAGCCCGGGCAACGGGCCGGTGAAGGCCCTCGTCGGCATCCGCCCGGCCGCGTCCGGCGGGCCCAGCGGGGTGAGCGGAATGCCGTAGGGGTGGTGCGCGTCCGGGGGCGTCCCTTCGGCCCGCGCCGCCGTGATCATCTCGGTCACGGCCTGCTCCGGCACCGGCCGCCCGGTGAACGGCATGCGGCCGGTGCGACGGCGTCGTACCGGCCGCGGTACGGCAGGTTTCAGCCGAGGTGGGCCGCGGCGCCCCGGAGGGCGAGGACGGCCGCGCCCACGGACATCCGTCCGGCACCCGACACGGGCCCGGCCCCGCAGGCCCGCCCGTCACGCGCCGCGGGCCCGGTCCCGCAGGCCCGCGGCGCGTGAC
>NZ_QFDQ01000274.1 GCF_003270085.1 Streptomyces triticisoli
CCGCCCCCGCCCGCGGGCCCCCCGCAGCCTCAGCCCGGCTACGGCTACCCGCAGCAGCCCGGCCCCTACGCCCAGCCCGGCCCGTATGCCCAGCCGGGGCCGTACGGCGCCCCCGCCGCGCCCGGCCCCCACGGGCAGCCGCAGCAGCCGGGGCCGTACGGGCCGCAGCCCGGCTACGGCTATCCGCAGCCGCAGGTCCCGGGCGCGCCCGGGACCCCGCCGCCCGGCGGCGGCTCCCGCAACCCGTTCAAGGGCAAGCCCGCCGCCGTCATCGGCGCCGTGGTGGCCGCCCTGCTCGTGGCCGGCGCCACCGTGTGGGCCGTCACCGGCAGCGGTGACGACAAGAAGACGCCGGTCGCCGAGAAGAGCGACGGCTCCAAGCCCTCGGGGCCCGCCGCCTCCGACGCCCCCGTCGACCCCGGTGACGGCAGCGGCGACGGCGACACGGACCCGGAGGACCTCAACGCGGGCCGCCAGGCCGGCGAGGCCAAGGTGCTCTGGTACAAGGAGGCGCCCGACGCCCCCGGCCTCGGTGCCGACGCCCCCGGCATGTGGATCACCGACAAGGCGGCGGTGAAGGCCGCGTACAAGCAGGTCTTCGCCTACAACGTCGGCGACGGCCGGCCCACCTGGGAGCCGGCCGCCTTCCCGGAGAAGATCTGCGCGGTGACGCCGCAGAAGACCGCCGACGACAAGGTCGTCGTGGCCTACATGAACGGCAGCAGCGACCGCGCCAAGTGCACCCGGATCCAGCAACTCGACCTGAACACCGGCAAGAAGGGCTGGAGCGCCGAGGTCTCCGAGGGAGAGCTGTTCGACAGCGCGCTCGACGTCACGCTGACCGTGACCGGAAAGACCCTGATGGTGGGCCGCTCGCAGTCGGGCACGGCGTACGACATCGACAGCGGCAGGAAGCTCTACGACAAGAAGCGCTACGGCCAGGCCTGCTTCCCCGGCGCCTTCGCCGGCGGCGCCCGGCTGATCTCGGTCTCGTCCTGCGCCGCCGGCGCGCCGAACGCGCACGACGAGGTGCAGGAGCTCGACCCCGCCACCGGCAAGGTCAAGTGGACCAAGCAGATCCCCAAGGACTGGGAGGTCCAGCGCGTCTTCTCCGTCGACCCGGTGGTCCTCTACTCGACCGACAAGGACCGCAAGCACTGGAACATCTCGACGCTGAACAGCGGCGGTTCCATCCGCTCCCAGGTCGACTCCAAGGCGGCCTTCAACCCCGAGTGCGGCCTGTCCTTCCTCATACGCAACCTGCAGAGCTGCAAGGCGGTCGCGTCCGACGCCGAAACCCTCTACCTGCCCACCAAGGCCACCACCGGTCCCAACGAGATCGTCGCGATCAGCCTGGCCACCGGCAAGGAGAAGTGGCGCGTGAAGTCCCCGACGAACACCTCGATGATGCCGATCAGGGTGGAGAACGGGCAGCTCATCGCGTACGCCGAGGCGTGGTACGACACCGGCGGCCAGGTCGTGTCCGTGCCGACGGCGGGCTCGGACCACACCCCGGTGAAGCTGCTGCAGAACCCGGAGGGCACCGTGAGAATCGAGAGCGGGTTCTTCTCCAAGGACGTCGACTGGGTCGACGGGCGCTTCTACATCTCCACCACCCGGCTGAGCGGGAGGAGCGACAGCAAGGAGAAGTTGATGCTCGCCTACGGCAAGTGAGCCGGGCCGGCCGCCCCGTGCGGCCGGCGCCCGCGCGCCGTTCCGGCCACCTGGCTTCCCCGTCGTCCCGCCGCCGTTCCCGTACCCCCGAGGTGTCCCCGTCATGACCCAGCCGCCGCCCCCGCAGCCCGACCAGCCGCCGCAGCAGGGTGGTTTCGGCCCGCCTCAGGACCAGCCGCCCCAGCCCGCGCCTTCCGCGGGCGGCCCGGACCTGACCAAGTCCCCCCAGCCGGCGCCGGGTTACGGCTACCCGCAGGCACCCCAGCAGCCCCAGCCGCCGCAGGGCGCCCCGCAGACACCCCCGTCCCCGGCCCCTCCGGCGGGCCCGCCGCAGCCCCCGCCCGGCTACGGCTACCCGCAGGCCCCTCAGGGACAGTCCGCCCCCCAGCCGCCCCCGGGTTACGGCTACCCCGGTCAGCAGCCGAACCCGTACGCCCAGCAGCCGAACCCGTACGCCCAGCAGCCGGGCCCGTACGGCGCCCCGCAGCCCGGCCACGGATATCCCGGCCAGCCGCAGACCGTACCGATGCAGCCGCAGGCCGGACAGCCGGGCGGCGGGCGCAAGGGCAACAACGCCCAGCTGGCGATCATCGTCTCGGCCGTCGTCGCGATCGCGCTGATCGTCGGCGCGGGCGTCTGGTACTCGAAGTCGTCCGGCGGCGACGGCAAGCAGGACACCGCGAGCTCCAGCGGCGGCACCGGCGGCAAGGACGGCGGCACCACGGCCGGAGGCAAGGAGAAGGTGCCCTCCGACCCCGCCTCCAAGGTCCTCTTCCAGGTGCCGATGCCGGAAGTGACGGACACGGTCTCCACCCCCGGCTCCTGGCTCACCGACAAGGTGTACGCCAAGACCGGCATCGCCGAGATCGTCGGCCACGACCCCGACAAGGGCACCAAGCTGTGGACCGTGAAGCTGCCCGGCCCGGTGTGCGAGGTCAGCCGTCGCATGACCTCCGACAACAGGACGGCGATCCTCCACGAGCCCGCCATGCCGACCAAGGACAAGCCCTACCACGGCTGCAGCCAGATCGCGGCGATCGACCTCGCCGCCGGCAAGAAGCTGTGGACGCAGACGATCAAGTCCGGTGACGAGGTCAGCAACCTGGACAACGTCACCGTCAGCGCCGGTACGGTCGCCGTGGGCAGTCTCAGGGGCGGCGCCGCCTTCGACATCGCCGACGGCAAGGCCCTGTGGCTCCCGAAGCCTGACGACACCTGCTACGACGCCGGCTACGGCGGCGGCGAGAAGCTGGTCGCGGTGCGCAAGTGCGGCCCGCACGACCAGCGTCAGCTGCACATCCAGACCATCGACCCGAAGTCCGGGAAGGTGATCTCCGAGTACAAGATGTCGCGGGGCATCGAGACCGCGGTGGTCGTCTCGACCGATCCGCTCGTCGTGGCCGCCGAAGTCGGGGAGCGCAACGGCATCTCGGACTTCTTCTCCGTCGACAACCGGACCGGTGAGCTGCGCACCCACATCTCGACGCCCCGCGACAGGTACACGTTCCGCTGCTCGCGCAGCAGCGACATCGAGTACTGCTCGAACCTCGTGGTCGGCAACGACCGGCTGTACCTCGCCACCGAGCGGCACGCCGGAACCGGCGAGTTCACCAGGACCAACGAGATCGTCGCGTTCGACCTCGGCACCGGCAAGCAGACCGGCCAGCGCGCGGACGCGGGCGACGGCTACCAGCTCTACCCGCTGCGCATGGACGGCGGGAACCTCATCGCCTACAAGAGTCCGCCCTACGACAAGGGCGGCCAGGTCGTGAGCATCGACGGCAGCAGCTTCAAGGCGACCAAGCTGATGGAGAACCCCTCCGGCGAGGCCGTGCGGAACGTGGAGAGGACCATGTCTCCGGACTTCTCGGAGGTTCTCTACTCCCAGGGCCGCCTCTACATGGCGGACACCTACGTCCGCAAGTCGGTGTCGTCGGGCACCGACAGGCAGTACCTGGTGATGGCCCTCGGCACGAACGACTGACCTGCCACGCTGCCCCCTCACTGCCCCGTCATTGACCCCTCAGTGACCCCCTCAATGACCCTCCATGGAGAGGAATGCCGAAAACTCCGCCGATCCGGGGCACTTCTCGCCAGTAGGGGCAGCGCGACGTCGAACAAGCGTGTAGCTTCCGAGGGCATGAAGGGCGGGTGTGCCGGGGGGCCACTGCCCGTAGGGCTGTGGGCATCCGCTGGGGGGACTGGGGGGCTCGATGGGAGTGCGGCTCATGGTGGTCGACGACCACCGACTGCTCGCCGAGGCACTGGCCTCGGCGCTGAAGCTGCGCGGACACCGCGTGCTGGCCGCGGCGGCACCGGCCGCCGGCGCGGCCGACGTCGTGATCAGCCGCGCGCCGGAGGTGTGCCTGCTGGGGACGGCGGCACCGGCCGAGCCGGGCACGTTCGACCCGGTGGTGAAGATCAAACGGGAGCGTCCCCAGGTCGCGGTGGTCGTCCTGGGGCCGGTCCCGTCCCCGCGCGGCATCGCGGCCGCCTTCGCCGCGGGCGCCTCGGGCTACGTACGTCATGACGAGCGCATCGAGGGCGTCGAGCGGGCGATCATCAAGGCCAGGGCGGGCGAGGCGGCGATCGCCCCGCAACTGCTCCAGGGCGCCTTCAGCGAGCTGCTGAACCCCGCCGCCCAGCCGGACGACGAGGGGCAGCGCCTCCTGCAGATGCTCACCCCGCGTGAAGTGGAGGTCCTGGTCCGGGTCGCCGAGGGCGAGGACACCCGTCTGATCGCGGCCGGCATGGGCATCGCCCCCAGCACGGCCCGCACCCACGTCCAACGCGTCCTGATGAAACTGGGCGTGGGCTCCCGCCTGGAAGCAGCGGCCCTGGCCGCCCGCACGGGTCTGCTGGACCGGGCGCCGCGCCCGATGTAGCCGCGGCAGCACCTGTCACCGGGTGTCGGCGTACAAGCGACCGCGCATTGCTCACCGCGCTCACCCCCACTCGCCTCATTCACCGCACTCACCGCGCCCTACTCCACCGTACCCACAGATGATCGGTTGTGGCGTGTTATGTTTAATTCTGTTGGGTGGGTGATTGGGTGCTGACGGGTGCGGGCCCGGGGACCAGGTAGGGAGTCCGAAGTGAAGAAGACCTCGACCCGGCTGGCCGACGGTCGTGAGCTCATCTACTACGACCTGCGGGACGACATCGTGCGCGGCACGGCCGACCAGCGCCCCCTGGAGCGCACGGTCACCACCTCCGAGATGCGCCGGGACGCCCTGCTCGGCGACGCGGTCGCCGTCGCCTCCCACCGCCAGGGCCGCACCTACCACCCGCCCGCCGACGAGTGCCCCCTGTGCCCGTCCCGGGGCGGAAGGCTGAGTGAGATCCCCGACTCGTCCTACGACGTGGTGGTCTTCGAGAACCGCTTCCCGTCGCTGGCCGGCGACTCGGGCCGCTGCGAGGTCGTCTGCTTCACCTCCGACCACGACGCCTCCTTCGCCGACCTGAGCGAGGAGCAGGCGCGGCTGGTCCTGGACGCCTGGACGGACCGCACGGCGGAGCTGTCGCACCTGCCCGCCGTCGAGCAGGTGTTCTGCTTCGAGAACCGCGGGCCCGAGATCGGCGTGACCCTGGGTCATCCGCACGGCCAGATCTACGCCTACCCCTTCACCACCCCGCGCACCGCCCTGATGCTGCGCTCACTGGCGGCCCACAAGGAGGCCACCGGCGGCGGGAACCTCTTCGACGCGGTCCTGGAGCGCGAACTCGCCGACGAGCGGGTCGTCCTGGAGGGCGAACACTGGGTGGCCTTCGTGCCGTACGCGGCGCACTGGCCCTACGAGGTCCACCTGTACCCCAGACGCCGCGTCCCCGACCTGCTCGCACTCGACGAGGCGGCCCGCACGGAATTCCCCAGGATCTACCTGGAACTGCTGAGACGCTTCGACCGGATCTTCGTCGGGTGGGACGGAGGGGAGGGCTTCGCGGACGAACCTCCCACGCCGTACATCGCGGCCTGGCACCAGGCCCCGTTCGGCGCGCTGGAGGAGTTCGACGGAGTGACGCGCGACGACTTCGCACTGCATGTCGAGCTTTTCACCATTCGCCGGACTTCCGGCAAGCTGAAGTTCCTCGCCGGTTCCGAATCCGGCATGAGCGTGTTCATCAACGACGTGCCGCCCGAGCGCGCGGCCGAGCGACTGCGAGAGGTAGCGAGTTCATGAGCGGGAAATACCTGGTGACGGGCGGCGCGGGCTACGTCGGCAGTGTGGTCGCCCAGCATCTGCTGGAGGCCGGCCACGAGGTCGTCGTGCTCGACAACCTCTCCACGGGCTTCCGCGAGGGCGTGCCGGCCGGCGCCGCCTTCGTCGAGGGCGACATCCGCGACGCCGCCAAATGGGTGGACTCCAGCTTCGACGCGGTGCTGCACTTCGCCGCCTTCTCCCAGGTGGGCGAGTCGGTGGTGAAGCCGGAGAAGTACTGGGAGAACAACGTCGGCGGCACGATGGCCCTGCTCGCCGCCATGCGCGAGGCCGGAGTGCGCAAACTGGTCTTCTCCTCCACGGCGGCCACGTACGGCGAACCGGAGCAGGTCCCGATCGTCGAGACCGCCCCCACCCGGCCCACCAACCCCTACGGCGCCTCCAAGCTCGCCGTCGACCACATGATCACCGGCGAGGCGGCGGCCCACGGCCTGGGCGCGGTCTCGCTGCGCTATTTCAACGTGGCCGGCGCCTACGGGACGTACGGCGAGCGCCACGACCCCGAGTCGCACCTGATCCCCCTGATCCTGCAGGTCGCGCAGGGCCGCCGGGACGCGATCTCCGTCTTCGGCGACGACTACCCGACCCCGGACGGCACCTGCGTACGCGACTACATCCACGTCGCCGACCTGGCCGAGGCCCACCTCCTCGCCCTGCGGGCGGCCGTCCCGGGCGAGCACCTGATCTGCAACCTCGGCAACGGCAGCGGCTTCTCCGTCCGCGAGGTCGTCGAGACCGTCCGGCAGGTCACCGGCCACCCCGTCCCCGAGGTCGTGGCCCCGCGCCGGGCCGGCGACCCGGCGGTCCTGGTCGCCTCGGCCTCCGCCGCCCGCGAAAAGCTCGGCTGGCACCCGTCCCGCGCGGACCTCGCGGGTATCGTCGCGGACGCCTGGGAGTTCGCCCAGCACAGCACAAGGGAGAGGTAAGTGGGGGTACTTGAGGTCCGGGAAGGCTTCACCGAGCTGTACGGCGCCGCACCGGAGGGAGTCTGGGCGGCGCCGGGCCGCGTCAACCTCATCGGCGAGCACACCGACTACAACGACGGCTTCGTGATGCCCTTCGCGCTGCCGCACGTCACCTCTGCCGCGGTCGCGCGCCGCGCGGACGGCGTACTGCGCCTGCACTCGGCGGACGCGCCGGGAGCACCCGTGGAGCTACGGCTCGCCGACCTGACCCCGGAGTCCGACCGGACCTGGACCGCCTACCCCGCGGGTGTGGTCTGGGCCCTGCGCGAGGCGGGCCACGAGGTGACGGGCGCGGACATCCACCTGACGTCGACGGTCCCCACGGGCGCCGGCCTGTCCTCCTCGGCAGCACTCGAAGTCGTGGTCGCCCTGGCCCTGAACGACCTCTACTCCCTGGGCCTGAGGGGCTGGCAGCTGGCCCGCCTGTGCCAGCGCGCGGAGAACGTCTACGTCGGCGCCCTCACCGGCATCATGGACCAGACGGCCTCGGCCTGCTGCGAGCCGGGCCACGCCCTGTTCCTGGACACCCGCGACCTGTCCCAGCGCCAGATCCCCTTCGACCTGGCCGCCGAGGGCCTGCGCCTGCTGGTCGTCGACACCCGGGTCGAACACGCCCACAGCGACGGCGAGTACGGCAAACGCCGCACCGGCTGCGAAAAGGGCGCGGCCCTGCTGGGCGTGGACGCCCTGCGCGACATCCCCTGCACGGACCTGGACGCGACCCTGGAACGCCTGGCGGAGGACGAGGAAGTAACCCGCCTGGTCCGTCACGTGATAACGGAGAACGCCCGGGTCGAACGAGTGATTTCCTCCTTGGAATCAGGCGACCTGCGCTCCATAGGCCCTGTCCTGACCGAGGGCCACGCCTCCCTGCGCGACGACTTCCGCGTCTCCTGCCCGGAACTGGACCTGGTCGTCGACACGGCCCTGGCGAGCGGCGCGCTCGGCGCCCGGATGACCGGCGGCGGCTTCGGCGGCTCGGCGATCGTGCTCGCGGAGGAGTCCGACGTCCAGCCACTCACCAAGGCAGTCGAAGAGGCCTTCACCACGGCGGATTACAGGACCCCACGCGTCTTCGAGGCGGTGCCCTCAGCGGGGGCACGGCGGCTGGACTGACATCTGCTGCCGGGATGCGGCTGCGTCGGGCGTCAGAACCCGGTGCCGCCGCCCGCGAAGCGGACCGGGGACACGAGGGCGATGCGGACCAGTCCGGGTTCGGGCGGCGGGGCGTCGTAGACGTACGTGACAGTGAGAGCCGGACACTTGTCCGTGGCTTCGAGCCGTGTCGTGTAGAGCCTCATGTCCCCGATGGCACTGCGGGCCGGTCGGCCGAGTGTCGGGTTCTTCTCCAGTTCGGCACGCAGGGCCTCGACGGCTTCGAGAGCTCCTTCGTCGATGGCCTGACAGCGAACGCGGGCCTCATTCGTGATCTCGGCGATGACCGACTGCTGGCTCTCGGTCACCGAGCGATGCCTCGTGCGGCGCGAATGTCGGCGATGGCAGTGGCAACCGCGGAGTCGAAGTCGGGATCCTGGCGGGCGATGATCCGGCCGCGGAACTCCTCGGCCAGACGGACAACTCCGCTGAGATCGGCAGGGTCGGCGTGGTTGATCTCGCGGGCCAGTTCGGCCTCGAAGTCGTCGGCATCGCCGGGGAAGCCGTAGCCCATGGTCAGGGCAGCGCGGAGTTCGCCAATGGTGCGCATGGCGGGGAGGTGGGGCGGGCCGGAGTCTGCCAGGTGTGCAGTCATGGTGGCCGGGGCTCCTTTCACGGTCTCGGCTTCACGGTACCTGGCCGCAACGGATCGTGTGCCGCCTCGTGGCGTGAGCGACCTTGCTTGCTGCGTTCCGGTAAGCCGCATGTCGGCCATCCTGTGAGACACCCCCCCCGCATCGCGCGACCACCCGGCAGGTGAATGTCACTCGCGCACTCAAATGAGCGGCCAGTGAACACTGGAAGCCGAGGTGCTCTCACTTTTCAGAGGAGGCACCCCCCTGCACCTGCTCAAGCCGGCAGTACGTCCCTCAGTCCTTCGATGAACAGGGCGAACGCGCGTGTGCTCACGGTGAGTCCACGTCGATTGGAGGCTTTGGAGTCATGTATGCCCACCCACGTGAGGGGGAGGGCCACCTCCAGGCATTCGTTGTTGGCTGCGCGCTGTATCCCGCCGCGGTCACCATCGGTGTGACCGACGCGGGTACAAGCTCCGCCCCCGGGTCCGTGCCCTCGCCGGAGAGCGAGCGGGGACGCGGGCTGCTCATCACCGACGCGCCGGCCACCCGTTGGGGAACCCACCGGACGGGCGGCGGTCTGACGGTCTGGGCCGAGATCGCCACCGGACCACCGGGCCACGGGAATCCGTGTGCTGACCGCGCGGGTCGCCCATGCGTCCATGAGGCCCAGGCGCACGCCCGCACCGGGCCCCGCGTACGATCGGCCGGTTCCCCACCGCAAGGAGCCATGACCGGTGACCGCCGTCCTTCCCCCGTCCGCCACGACCACCGGCCTGCGCTCCGCGCGGTTGCTGAGCCGCTCCGAGGACGGTGAGCGGCTGCACGCGCTGCTGTGGACGGCGGGCCCGGGGCGGCGGATGGTCAGCAGCGCCGTGCTCGGCGGCGGCATCGGCGAGCGCGGCTGGGTCCTCAACGCCCAGGTGGCCCACGGCTACCGGCGCACCGACCCGGACCGGCACCTCGCCGAACTGGCCGTCGAGGCCGGCGTGGAGGGACTGGGCGTGGGGCTGATGACGGCGGCCGACGTCTCCCGCCACGCCCACGCACAGGACGGCGGCGCCGAGGCGGTCGTCACCGCGGGCGTCAACGTGCGGGGCTGGGCCGCCTCCCCGACGGAGGGCACCGCCCTGCCCGCGCAGCCGGGCACGATCAACATCATCGTCGCCCTCCCCGTGGCGCTGACCGACGCCGCCCTGGTCAACGCGGTCGCCACCGCCACCGAGGCCAAGGTCCAGGCCCTGCTCGACACCGGCCACAACTGCTCCGGCACCCCCACGGACGCGGTGTGCGTCGCCGCGCACACCCCTGTCCCCGGCGAGGACGTCCACGCCTTCGCCGGCCCCCGCTCCCTGTGGGGCGCCCGCCTGGCCCGGGCCGTCCACCAGGCGGTCCGCGCCGCCGTGCCGGCCCGCTGAGGCATACGGCCCCGCGGCGGTCACGCCATCGGGACGATGGTCACCCTTTGTGATGACGTGGGTCGAATGCGGCGGCTACCGTGGACGGGCAGGCGGAAGATGCCGCCCACGCGAGGAACCATGGGCGCCGCGTGCGAAAGACCGCGCCCCGCGCCGGAGGTCTCCGTGAGTGCTCAGCCCGACGGCCCGAACGGGCCGCTGATCCCCATGCCCGAACTGACGCCCGATGCGCTGCGGGCGGCGGTCGCGCGGATCGCTCCGAGCCGAGTGGCCGCGCTGACCCGGCACCTCTTCGAGGCCACCACCAACGCCCAGCAGACGCAGAGCCTGGCGCCACTGCGGGCTTTCGTGCACTCGTGGGCCGTCTTCGTCGCGATCGAGCGACACCCGCAGCGGGCCGCCCGCCTGCGTGAGCTGGAACGGATCGTGGACGCCGGTGATCAGGAGCCGGACGCCGCCATCGCCGAGATCCGGCGGATCCGGCAGGCTGCCGAGGCCGAGGCGGGCCTGTGAGCGACTGGACGTGGGACTACAACCCGAGCGCGGAGTACGTCACCGAGAGGCTTCCCGTCGGGGTCGTGGCGGAAGTCGAACGGCTCGCCACCGAACTCGCCGCGCTCGGACCCGACTCCGTGCGCGTCGGCCGCCCCACAGACCGGGAAGGCGGCCTCCGGAGTTCGACCTGCTCGGCGGCCGTGGCTTCATCAGCTTTCTCGCCGTCCCGCGTCACGACTGCGTCCACGTCTGCAACGTGACCTGGTACGGCTGACCCGGCCGCTCAGCGCAGCCGCTTCACCAGCGTGTACTCCGTGATCCCCGGGGGGTAGTCGGGGATCGCGCAGACCACCTCGTAGCCGTGTCGGCGGTAGAAGTCCGGGGCCTGGAAGTCCCAGGTCTCCAGGCGTACGGTCCTGCAGTCGCGTTTGTCGCGGGCGATGCGTTCGGCCCGCTTGAGGAGGCGGGAGCCGAGGCCCGCGCCGCGGTGGGGGGTGTCGACCCAGAGGTGGGTGACGTGCAGCCAGGTCGCCCAGGTGTGGCCCACCAGGCCGCCGGCCAGGTCCCCCGACTCGTCCGACGCCCAGATGTGCAGGGGGACTTCACGTGCGGCGGGAGTTCTGCGCAGGGCGGCGATGACCGGGGAGGCCGCCGTGTTCGTGTCGCGGAGGCGGGAGCGGAGCAGATTGCGGCGCTCTTTGTCGACTTCTGCCTCGATACGGAACATGCGGCACACCTTAAACGCGTACGGCGGTCAGTTCTGCGAATTGCCTTCCCCTGCCGGTCACCGCCCGTACTCTGAGGAGCGGTACCGGTGGGGGCCGGTGCCGGTCAGGGGGGCGAGAGGCGTCGGGGCCGCGTCGGCCGGCGTTCTCCGTCAGGTTCTCCGAGGCGTTCTTTGACGCACTTTTGACGAAGGGAATCCCCTGCTCTGCCAGGAGCTTGGGGAAGGGGGTCTTCCATGGTTCGCATCCGAGTCCTGGTCGTCGACGACCACCGTATCTTCGCCGAGTCGCTCGCCGCCGCCCTGGCCGCCGAGCCCGACGTCGACGTCTCCGCCGCCGGGTCCGGGCCGGCCGCGCTGCGCTGTCTGGAGCGGGCCGCCGCCGAGGGCCGCCGCTTCGACGTCATGCTCGTCGACGCCGACCTCGGCGGGAGTGCCCCCGGAGCCCGGCCCGCCGTTCCCGTGCGGGAGGGCGAGGAGGACGGGCTGGTGGACGGGATCTCCCTGGTCGCCGGGGTGCGCGGTGCCCAGCCCGCGGTGCGGGTCGTCGTCCTGGCCGAGAAGGACGACCCGCGGCGCGCCGCGCTCGCCCTGCAGGCCGGAGCCTGCGGCTGGGTCGCCAAGGACTGCTCGCTGTCCCGGCTGCTCACCGTCATCCGCGGTGTGCTGCGCGACGAGACCCACCTGCCGCCGGCCCTGCTCACCGGCGTACTGCGGGAGCTGACCGCTGCCCGCAAGCACCGCACCGAGAGCGAGCGCCTGGTGGAGTCGCTGACCCCGCGCGAGCGGGAGGTGCTGCGCTGCATGGTCGCCGGGCTCGGACGCAAGGCCGTCGCCGAGCGGCTGTACCTGTCCCCGCACACCGTCCGCACCCACATGCAGAACGTCCTGGGCAAGCTCGGCGTCCACTCCACCCTCGCCGCCGTCGCCCTCGCCCGCCGCGCGGGGGTCGGACCCGCCGACCTGGGGCCCAACGGCCTGGGGCCCACCGGCCCGGGGTCTGCCGGGCTAACCGGGGACGTTGTCGAACGGGGCGGTCAACTGGCGTAGCAGGCTTGCCAGTTCGGCCCGTTGCGCGGACGACAGCTCCGCGAGGATCGCCCGCTCCTGGTCCAGCAGCTCCGCCAGGGAGCGGTCCGCGCGGTCCCGGCCCTCCTCCGTCAGGCGGACCAGTACACCGCGCCGGTCGTTGGGGTCGGGCAGGCGTTCCACCAGGCCCTTCTTCGCCAGCCGGTCGATGCGGTTGGTCATCGTGCCCGAGGTGACCAGGGTCCGGTTCAGCAGCTGTCCGGGTGAGAGCTGGTACGGCGTTCCCGTGCGCCGGAGCGCCGTCAGGACGTCGAACTCCCAGGGCTCCAGACTGTGCTCGGAGAAGGCCAGCCGCCGCGCGCGGTCCAGGTGCCGGGCCAGCCTGCTCACCCGGCTCAGCACCTCGAGCGGTTCCACGTCGAGGTCCGGACGTTCCCGGCGCCACGCTGCGACCAGCCGATCGACCTCGTCCTCCATGGCGATCAGTGTAGTGGTTGTGTCGATGTGAAGTCTCTTGATGTCGACTCTCTTGACGTCGAGACATTCGTCACGGGAGAGTGGTGATCGCAGCCCGCCGCGCACGTCGAGGAGGCCGACATGTCCGCCCGCACCCCCGCCTGGGACCCCGCCCAGTACCTGCGTCACGCCGGTCACCGCGCCCGCCCCTTCACCGACCTGCTCGCCCGCGTCCCCGACCTCCCCGGCGGGTCCCGCCCGCCCCGTGTCGCCGACCTCGGCTGCGGCCCCGGCAACGTCACCGTCCTGCTCGCCGGCCGCTGGCCCACCGCGCACATCACCGGCTACGACAACTCGCCCGAGATGCTCGACAAGGCCGTGGTCGACCACCAGGGCCCCACCCCCGGCGGCGGACGCCTCGACTTCGCCCACGCCGACGTGCGCACCTGGACGCCCGGCGAGCCGTACGACCTGATCGTCAGCAACGCCACCCTGCAGTGGGTGCCCGGGCACGCCGGCCGGTTCGCCGACTGGGTGGCGGGGCTGCGCCCCGGCGGCACCCTCGCCTTCCAGGTGCCCGGCAACTTCTCCGCCCCCAGCCACCGGCTGATGCGCGAGCTCGCTCACTCCGCCCGCCGGCGCGACCGCCTCGCGGACGTGCTGCGCCACGAGGACGTGGTGCTCACCCCCGAGGCCTATCTGGAGAAGCTGACCGCGCTCGGCTGCACGGCGGACGTGTGGGAGACGACGTACGTCCATCTGCTGACCGGCGAGGATCCGGTCCTGGACTGGGTGAAGGGCACCGGGCTGCGGCCAATCCTCACCGCCCTCGCCGACGACCCGGCGGCACGCGAGGAGTTCCTGGCCGAGTACCGCACCGCCCTGCGCGAGGCCTACCCGGCCGGCCCGCACGGCACCCCGTTCCCCTTCCGCCGCATCTTCGCGGTCGCCACGAAGGAGGCGTGAACCGTGCTCAGCGCGATCGACCACGTCCAGCTCGCCGCCCCGCCCGGCTCCGAGGACGACCTGCGTACGTACTACGTCGACGTCCTCGGCATGGAGGAGATCCCCAAGCCGCCGGTCCTGGCCGCACGCGGCGGCTGCTGGTTCCAGGCCGGTGCCGTCCAGCTCCACCTGGGCATTGAGGACGACTTCCGGCCCGCGAAGAAGGCCCACCCGGGCTTGCGGGTGACGGCCATCGAGGCCTACGCCGCCCGGCTGCAGGCGCGCGGGGCGCAGATCACCTGGGACGACAACCTGCCGGGCCACAAGCGCTTCTATTCCGAGGACCCCGCGGGCAACCGCCTGGAGTTCCTGGAGCCCCTCGCCTAGGACTTGCGGTGACCGATCAGCCGCGGCTTCGGTTCCAGCCCGTCCAGGCCGTGCCAGGCCAGGTTCACCAGGTGGGCCGCCACCTCCGCCTTCTTCGGGCGGCGGACGTCCAGCCACCACTGGCCGGTCAGGGCGACCATGCCGACCAGGGCCTGGGCGTACAGCGGGGCCAGCTTGGGGTCGAAGCCGCGGGACTTGAACTCGCGGCCCAGGATGTCCTCCACCTGGGTGGCGATGTCGGAGATCAGGGAGGCGAAGGAACCCGTCGACTGCGGGATGGGGGAGTCGCGGACCAGGATGCGGAAGCCGTCCGTGTACTCCTCGATGTAGTCCAGGAGGGCAAAGGCCGCCTGCTCGCACAGCTCACGCGGGTGGCCGGCTGTCAGGCTGCTGGTCACCATGTCCAGCAGCCGCCGCATCTCGCGGTCCACCACCACCGCGTACAGGCCCTCCTTGCCACCGAAGTGCTCGTACACCACCGGCTTGGACACCCCGGCCTTCGCCGCGATCTCCTCCACCGACGTGGCCTCGAAGCCCTTCGCCGCGAACAGGGTGCGACCGATCTCCAGCAGCTGCTGGCGGCGCTCGGCACCGGTCATACGGGTACGACGCGCGCGCCGCGGCTTGTCGTTGCTGGGGATGCTGTCGGAGTCGGTGGCCACGCCGTCAATCATGCCGCCTCGGCGGTCTCCTTACGGCGCCGGGAGCGGTCCTTGTCGGGGTTGCGGCGGGAATCGATACGCGAGCGTGACGGCCAGCGCACGTCGTACGCCCAACCGAGCTGCTCGAACCAGCGGATGATCCGCGCCGAGGAGTCCAGCTGGCCGCGCTCCACCCCGTGCCGGGCGGAGGTCGGGTCGGCGTGGTGCAGGTTGTGCCAGGACTCGCCGCAGGACAGGACCGCCAGCCACCACACGTTGCCCGAGCGGTCCCGCGACTTGAACGGGCGCTTGCCCACCGCATGGCAGATCGAGTTGATCGACCAGGTCACGTGGTGCAACAAAGCCACCCGAACGAGTGAACCCCAGAAGAACGCGGTGACCGCTCCCCACCACGACAGGGTCACCAGGCCGCCGATCAGCGCCGGAAGCGCCAGCGACACCGTCGTCCACAGCACGAACTGACGGGAGATCCCGCGCATCGTCGGATCCTTGATCAGATCCGGCGCGTACTTGTCCTGCGGGGTCTGCTCCTCGTCGAACATCCAGCCGACATGGGCCCACCACAGGCCCTTCATCAGCGCCGGAACCGTCTCCCCGTACCGCCACGGCGAGTGCGGATCGCCCTCGTGGTCGGAGAACTTGTGGTGCTTGCGGTGATCGGCGACCCAGCGGACCAGGGGCCCCTCGACCGCCATCGACCCCGCGATCGCCAGCGCGATCTTCAAGGGCCGCTTCGCCTTGAACGAGCCATGGGTGAAATGCCGGTGGAAACCGATCGTGATGCCGTGACAGCCCAGGAAATAGAAGAACACCAGCAGGCCCAGATCCAGCCAGCTCACCCCCCACCCCCAGGCCAGCGGCACCGCCGCCAGCAGCGCGAGGAACGGGACGGTGATGAAGAGCAGCAGCGTGATCTGCTCGATCGAACGCTTCTGCTCACCGCCCAGCGTGGCGGAGGGCAGCCCGGTGCCGGTCGCCTCCGGGGCGTCGTGGCTCACATCGGAGCTCGTGGTCATGGGCGTCCCCTGTGGGTCGAGGGTCGAGATCAGACGCCGACGGCCTCCGGAACCGTCCAGCTCCCTACGGTTCCGTAACCTACGGCGTCGTAAGTATGGCAGCGTGCCGCCCCGCGGCAAGAGCCCGTAGCCCTGCGCGTCCCGCCCGACACCTAGACTTGGAGCCGGTCGGACAGCGCGGTCCGCTGAAGAAAATTCCTTCCCGGATGCCCGGCCCGTATGCGGCAGCCCGCCGCGCGGCACTCGTCCGGGTTCCCTCCCAGACGTGCTTCAACCCGCAAGGAGCCGCACCTGTGAGCAGTGCCGACGACCAGACGACAGCCAGCAGCGAGCTGCGCGCCGACATCCGCCGACTGGGTGACCTCCTCGGAGAGACCCTCGTACGGCAGGAAGGCCCCGAACTCCTCGAGCTGGTCGAGAAGGTCCGCCGCCTCACCCGCGAGGACGGCGAGGCCGCCGCCGAACTGCTGCGCGGCACCGAACTGGAAACCGCGGCCAAGCTGGTCCGCGCCTTCTCCACCTACTTCCACCTCGCCAACATCACCGAACAGGTGCACCGCGGCCGCGAACTGCGCGCCCACCGCGCCGCCGAGGGCGGCCTCATCGCCCGCACCGCCGACCGGCTCAAGGACGCCGACCCCGAACACCTGCGCCAGACCGTGAAGCACCTCAACGTCCGCCCGGTCTTCACCGCACACCCCACCGAGGCCGCCCGCCGCTCCGTCCTCAACAAGCTCCGCCGCATCGCCGCCCTGCTGGAGACCCCGGTCGCCGCCTCCGACCGCCGCCGCCACGACACCCGGCTCGCCGAGAACATCGACCTCGTCTGGCAGACCGACGAACTCCGCGTCGTCCGCCCCGAACCCGCCGACGAGGCCCGCAACGCCATCTACTACCTCGACGAACTCCACGCCGACGCCGTCGGCGACGTCCTGGAGGACCTCACCGCCGAACTGGAACGCGTCGGCGTCAAGCTGCCCGACGACACCCGCCCCCTCACCTTCGGCACCTGGATCGGCGGCGACCGCGACGGCAACCCCAACGTCACCCCCCAGGTCACCTGGGACGTGCTGATCCTCCAGCACGAACACGGCATCAACGACGCCCTCGACATGATCGACGAGCTGCGCGGCCTGCTGTCCAACTCCATCCGCTACACCGGCGCCACCGACGAACTGCTGACCTCCCTCCGGGCCGACCTGGAGAAGCTGCCCGAGATCAGCCCCCGCTACAAGCGCCTCAACGCCGAAGAGCCCTACCGGCTCAAGGCCACCTGCATCCGCCAGAAGCTCGTCAACACCAAGCAGCGCCTGGCCACCGGCACCCCCCACGAGCCCGGCCACGACTACCTCGGCACCAGTGAACTGCTGCACGACCTGCGCATCATCCAGAACTCCCTGCGCGAACACCGCGGCGGCCTGTTCGCCGACGGCCGGCTGGGCCGCACCATCCGCACCCTGGCCGCCTTCGGCCTCCAGCTCGCCACCATGGACGTCCGCGAACACGCCGACGCCCACCACCACGCCCTCGGCCAGCTCTTCGACCGGCTCGGCGAGGAAACCTGGCGCTACGCCGACATGCCCCGCGACTACCGCGCCAAGCTCCTCGCCAAGGAACTCAGGTCCAGGAGGCCCCTCGCCCCCACCCCGGCCCCCGTCGACCCGGCCGGCGCCAGGACCCTCGGCGTCTTCGAAACCGTCAAGCGGGCCCTGGAAGTCTTCGGATCCGAAGTCATCGAGTCCTACGTCATCTCCATGTGCCAGGGCGCCGACGACGTCTTCGCCGCCACCGTACTGGCGAGGGAAGCCGGCCTCATCGACCTGCACGCCGGCTGGGCCAGGATCGGCATCGTGCCGCTCCTGGAGACCACCGACGAACTCAAGGCCGCCGACACCATCCTCGAAGACATGCTCGCCGACCCCTCCTACCGGCGCCTGGTCGCCCTCAGGGGAGACGTCCAGGAGGTCATGCTCGGCTACTCCGACTCCTCCAAGTTCGGCGGCATCACCACCAGCCAGTGGGAGATCCACCGCGCCCAGCGCCGCCTGCGCGACGTCGCCCACCGCTACGGCGTACGCCTCCGCCTCTTCCACGGCCGCGGCGGCACCGTCGGCCGCGGCGGCGGCCCCACCCACGACGCCATCCTCGCCCAGCCCTGGGGCACCCTCGAAGGCGAGATCAAGGTCACCGAACAGGGCGAGGTCATCTCCGACAAGTACCTCATCCCGTCCCTCGCCCGGGAGAACCTCGAACTGAGCGTCGCGGCCACCCTGCAGGCCTCCGCCCTGCACACCGCCCCCCGCCAGTCCGTCGAAGCCCTCGCCCGCTGGGACGCCGCCATGGACGTCGTCTCCGACGCCGCCCACACCGCCTACCGGCGCCTGGTCGAGGACCCCGACCTGCCCGCGTACTTCTTCGCCTCCACCCCCGTCGACCAGCTCGCCGACCTCCACCTCGGCTCCC
Organism: Streptomyces triticisoli; assembly: GCF_003270085.1. Lineage (GTDB taxonomy): Bacteria > Actinomycetota > Actinomycetes > Streptomycetales > Streptomycetaceae > Streptomyces > Streptomyces triticisoli. The sequence goes on from NZ_QFDQ01000274.1 coordinate 18,185, forward strand.
GCCCCTCCCGCCGCCCCGACTCCGGCGCCGGCCTCGACGGACTGCGCGCCATCCCCTGGGTGTTCGGCTGGACCCAGTCCCGGCAGATCGTCCCCGGCTGGTACGGCGTCGGCTCAGGACTCAAGGCGCTGCGCGAAGCCGGCCTCGACACCGTGCTCGACGAGATGCACGAACAGTGGCACTTCTTCCGCAACTTCATCTCCAACGTCGAGATGACCCTCGCCAAGACCGACCTGCGCATCGCCCGGCACTACGTCGACACCCTCGTCCCCGACCACCTGGGGCACATCTTCGACTCCATCCGGGCCGAGCACGAACTCACCGTGCGCGAGGTGCTCCACGTCACCGGTGAGAGCGACCTCCTCGACCACCAGCCCGTCCTGAAGCAGACCTTCGCCATCCGCGACGCCTACCTCGACCCGATCTCCTACCTCCAGGTCGCCCTGCTCAAGCGGCAACGCGACGCCGCGGCAGCCGGCGAGGAACCCGACCCGCTGCTCTCCCGGGCCCTGCTCCTCACCGTCAACGGCGTGGCCGCCGGCCTGCGCAACACCGGCTGACCCCCGGTGACACACGACAGGTGCCCCTGAGCCTCGCAGTGGGGCTCAGGGGCACCTGTGTGTCATGAAGGGGTACCGCGTCAGTCGCGGACGGCCCTGCGGCGGCGGAACAGCAGGAAGCCACCCGCGGCGAGCAGCGCGGCGGCCGCACCGGACAGCAGGCCCACCGGGGCGCCGTTGCCGGTCTCGGCGAGATCACCGGTCGCGCCCTGCGCGGACGGCGCCGCCTCGGGCACCGCGGCAGCGGGCGACGAAGCCGACGGGGACGTGCCGGACGCGCCGTCGGACTCGGACGTGCCGGAGGACTCGGACGGCTCGGCCGAGGGGACGACCGACGCCGACGGAGTGCCGGACGGCACACCGGACGGCGTCGTGCCGCCTTCAGCGGAGTCCCCGCAGTCCGTCCAGAACACCTTGTGCTTGGCGCTGCCCTTCTGGCCGTCGAAATTCCAGAACAGCTTGTAGTGGCCGTCCGGCAGAGACAGATCCTCGGTACGGCCATGGCCCGACGCATCCAGCGTGAGGCTGTCCGACAACACCGTCTCGCCCTTGACACCGGCAGTCGGGGCCCACCGCTCGATGTGCCAGTTCACCTGCTGGCCACCGTCGAAAACGAAGGCGTCCAGGTAGAAGGTGCAGACATGCGGCTCGTTGCGACGCAACTCCTCGTCAGTGGAGGCGTCGTGGATCTTGACCGTGCCGTTGTCACCGGGAGGGGCCGCATGGGCGACCGGGACGGTGAGCAGGGCGACGGAACAAGCGGCGGCGAGTACGCCGACGCGAGTGGGGGTACGCATGAGTCAGTCCATCTGCGAGTGACCGATGGGAAAATGTGGGGGGTGATTCAGTCTCTCCCTGCCCTGACCCAAAATCAATTACGGAGCAACAACACTGCCTTGCCGCACAGATGCGGAGAGCGCCGAAGCCGCCTCGACCCGCCAGGAACGCCGCTCACAACGCCAGGAACGCCGCCGTCAGCAGCGCCACCCCCGACCCCGCCAGCACCCACGCCGCCCGGGTCCGCCGCAGCCCGCCCGCCACCACCACCGAAGCCAGCAGCAGCGCACCGCCCAGCGGAGCCCACGCGTACAGAATCCCGGCCGGACCCGAGCGCACCACCTGATCCGTCCCCGGCTTCACGACGACGCTGTACGTGCGCCCCTGCCGCACCGCCACGGTGTGGGCGATCACCACCCGCTCACGGGCCGTCGACCCCGTCGAGACCGGCGTGTACGGCCCCGCGCACGTATCGCCGTCGCACCCCGCCACCGTGACCGTGCCGAGCTCACGCCCCTTGGTCAGCATCACGTACGGCGCGGTGTCCCACGACGCCCACACCCCCGCGACCAGAATCAGCGCCGCCACCACACCCGTCGCCGCGACCCGCCCGAACCGGAGCGCCGCGTACGAGGCCTGACGGGAACGAGAGACGGAGGCGGCAGACATGGCCGGGATCATTGGCCATACCTCCACGACCGGTCAACTTCAGCGGAACCCGGCGGGCGACAAGTCAGGAGTTGTACGCGCTCTGCGCCCGCTCAAGCCCCTCCGCCAGCAGACACTCCACCGAATCCGCCGCCCGGTCCACGAAGAAGTCCAGCTCCTTGCGCTCCGCCGACGAAAAATCCTTCAGCACGAAATCCGCCACCTGCATACGACCCGGAGGGCGCCCGATCCCGAACCGCACCCGGTGGTAACCCGCCCCCATCGCCTTCGTCATCGACTTCAGACCGTTGTGACCGTTGTCCCCACCCCCCAGCTTCAACCGCAGCACGCCATAGTCGATGTCCAACTCGTCGTGAACCGCCACGACGTTCGCGAGCGGCACCTTGTAGAAATCCCGCAACGCGTTCACCGGCCCACCCGACAGGTTCATGTACGACATCGGCTTCACCAGCACCACCCGGCGACTGTCCGGCCCCGGAGAACCCAGCCGGCCTTCCACCACCTGCGCCTGCGCCTTCGCCGCCCGCTTGAACCGGCCCCCCATCCGATCAGCCAGCAGATCCACCACCATGAACCCCACGTTGTGCCGGTTCATCGCATACCCCGGCCCGGGATTGCCCAGGCCGACGATCAACCAGGGGGCATTCGCGGCAGTCGTCACGTCCACGTCTCCTCAATACGCGCCGGCCGCCGCTCCCCCGGGGAAGCAGCGGCCGGCAAAACGACGACGGTCGGGCCCGGACTCAGACGGCCTCTTCGCCTTCCTCCTCCTCCGAGACCTCCTCGGCCTGCGCGGCCAGGATCTGCAGAACCGGAGTGTCCTCCTCCACGGCCAGCTTCACACCCTCCGGCAGCGGGATGTCCTTCGCCAGGATCGCGGCACCGGCCGACAGACCCTGCACGGACACCGTCAGCTGGTCCGCGATGGTCGTGGCCTCGGCCTCCACCGTCAGCGTGGAAAGGACGTACTCCAGCAGGTTGCCACCCGGCGCCAGCTCGCCCTCGGCCACCACCGGGATCTCGACGACGACCCGCTCGCCACGCTTGACCATCAGCAGGTCCACGTGCACCAGGTCACCCCTCAGCGGGTCACGCTGCACCGCCTTCGGAATCGCCAGCTCGTTCGACTTGCCGTCGATGTCCAGCGACAGCAGAACGTTCGACGTACGCAGCGCCATCAGCAGCTCGTGACCCGGCAGCGCCAGGTGGATCGGCACCATGCCGTGCTCGTACAGCACACCGGGAACCTTGTTCTCACGGCGGACACGACGCGCCGCACCCTTGCCGAACTCGGTACGAGTCTCAGCGGCGATCTTCACCTCGGACATACTCTTCACTCCTCGTAGAAGCACAAGAAAAACGGACGGAGTCACCCGGCCACGAACGGCCTGCTACGAAGAGCGCGTCGATAACGGACCGCCGTACCACGAAAACGAGTACGGCCTCCCTCGCCGAGCAACTGCAGCAGTCTACTCGGAGCGGGAGGCCACACCCAAAACGACCTACGAAACGACCATCACTGCTCGTCGAACAGGCTCGTCACCGAACCGTCCTCGAACACCTCACGCACCGCACGCGCGATCGTCGGCGCGATCGACAACACCTTGACCTTGTCCAGCTCCAACTCGTTCGGCGTCGGCAGCGTGTTCGTCATCACGAACTCGCTCACCTTCGAATTCTTCAGCCGGTCCGCCGCCGGACCCGACAGCACACCGTGCGTCGCCGTCACCATCACGTCCTCCGCACCATGCGCGAACAGTGCGTCCGCCGCGGCGCAGATCGTGCCACCGGTGTCGATCATGTCGTCCACCAGGACACAAATGCGGCCCTTCACATCACCGACGACCTCATGCACCGTGACCTGGTTCGCCACATCCGGGTCACGCCGCTTGTGCACGATCGCCAGCGGCGCACCCAGCCGGTCGCACCAGCGGTCCGCCACCCGCACCCGGCCGGCGTCCGGAGACACGATCGTCAGCTTCGAAAGGTCCACCTTGCCGCCCACGTAGTCCGCCAGCAGCGGCAGCGCGAACAGGTGGTCCACCGGACCGTCGAAGAAGCCCTGAATCTGGTCCGTGTGCAGATCGACGGCGAGGATACGCGTCGCACCGGCCGTCTTCATCATGTCCGCGATCAGACGCGCCGAGATCGGCTCACGCCCCCGGTGCTTCTTGTCCTGCCGCGCATAACCGTAGAACGGCACGATCACCGTGATGGAACGGGCCGACGCACGCTTCAGCGCATCAATCATGATCAACTGCTCCATGATCCACTTGTTGATCGGAGCAGTGTGGCTCTGGATCAGGAAACAGTCAGCACCACGCGCCGACTCCTGATACCGCACATAGATCTCGCCGTTCGCGAAGTCGAACGCCTTCGTCGGAACGAGCTCGATACCCAGCTCGCGGGCGATTTCCTCGGCAAGCTCGGGGTGGGCGCGGCCGGAGAAGACCATCATCTTCTTCTCGCCGGTCGTCTTGATCCCGGTCACAGCAGTGTCTCCTCAGAGGGTGATCGGAGCGTGGTGGGGTATACGTGTGTGCAGTTATCACGGTACGCCGTGTTTGGCGCACCCGTTTCCGGTCACCCCTCGCCCTCGCCCCTCGAAGCAGCCGCCTCCGCCGCCCTCGCCGCCGCACTCCCCGGACGCTTGCGAGCCACCCAACCCTCGATATTCCGCTGCTGACCACGGGCCACGGCCAACGAACCGGACGGCACATCCTTCGTGATCACCGAGCCGGCAGCGGTGTAAGCACCGTCCCCGATCGTGACAGGCGCCACAAGCATGTTGTCCGCACCGGTCCTGCAGTGCGAACCCACCGTCGTGTGGTGCTTGCTCTGCCCGTCGTAGTTCACGAACACACTCGCGGCACCGATGTTCGTGTACTCACCGATCGTCGCGTCCCCCACATACGACAGGTGCGGAACCTTCGTCCCCTCACCGATCGACGCGTTCTTCGTCTCGACGTACGTCCCCACCTTGGACCTCGGCCCCAGCCGCGTCCCCGGCCGCAGATACGCGTACGGACCCACGGACGACTCCGGACCGATCACCGCCCCGTCGGAGACCGTGTTGTCCACCCGCGCCCCGGCCCCGACCCGCGTGTCCGCCAGCCGGCTGTTGGGCCCGACCTCCGAACCCTCACCAAGGTGCGTCGACCCCTGCAACTGCGTCCCCGGATGCACCACGACGTCCTGCTCGAACGTCACCGTCACATCCACCCACGTCGTCGCCGGATCCACCACCGTCACCCCGGACAGCATGGCGGCCGTCAGCAGACGGTCGTTGAGAGTCCGCCGCGCCTCCGCGAGCTGCACCCGGTTGTTGATCCCCGCGATCTCCCGGTGATCACCAGCCACGCAGGCACCGACCCGATGACCCGCCTCACGCAGGATCCCGAGCACATCAGTGAGATATTCCTCACCCTGACTGTTGTCCGTCCGCACCTTCCCCAACGCGTCCGCCAACAACTGCCCGTCGAACGCGAACACCCCCGAGTTGATCTCCCGGACCGCCCGCTGCGCCTCGGTCGCGTCCTTGTGCTCCACGATCGCGGTCACCGCACCGGTGGCACCGTCCCGCACGATCCGGCCGTACCCGGTCGCGTCCGGCACCTCGGCGGTGAGCACGGTGACGGCGTTGCCGTCGCCGTGGTGCGTGGCAGCGAGGCTCCGCAGGGTCTCACCGGTGAGAAGCGGAGTGTCCCCGCAGACGACGATCACCGTCCCGTCGACGGGCCCGCCGAGCTCCTCCAGCCCCATACGGACCGCGTGCCCGGTGCCCTTCTGCTCCTCCTGAACAGCGGTACGCACCTCGGAGTCGACCCCGGCCAGATGCGCGGTGACCTGCTCCCGCGCGTGCCCGACGACGACGACGAGGTTCTCCGGCTCCAACTCGCGCGCGGCGGCGAGCACATGGCCCACCAGGGAACGGCCACAGATCTCATGCAGGACCTTCGGTGTGGCCGACTTCATACGGGTGCCCTCACCCGCTGCGAGAACGACGACGGCTGCCGGGCGGATGGCGCTCACGGGATGCCCTTCGGCTGTGGATGGGTGGGGGTGGACATCCGCAGGATACCGGGGTGGTTGGTGGGGGGAGACGAGAGCGGGTCCTGGCTGTGCAGCCAGGACCCGAACCGGATTAGCTCCCCCGCCAGGACTCGAACCCGGACAGATGGCACCAAAAGCCACAGTGCTTGCCAATTACACCACGGGGGAACAAGCTCGACTAAACCGGACATTCAGTCAGGTCGCCGAGCGGCACTCTCTACTATGCCGTACCAGGCGCCTTCCATGCGACGATACAAGTCGGCGCTCTTGAGTACATAGATGATCAGGCAGCCGCGGTACGCCTCCGAAGTGTTCTTCCGGCTCGTCTTCGGGTTGTGCTTCTTGAGCGTGGCCTTCTGGAGTACGGAGGGCTCCACGCCCACCAGCCCGGCCCAGAACTCCTCGGCGTCCGCCACGTCGGCCGACTCGTGGATGCTCACGCGAAAGCGCAGGCGTTCACGTTCCACGCCAAGCACGTCGAGCCAGTGCAGGAAGAAGCTGATGACGTCCGGATCGCTGTTGATGAACTGCAACCGCTCGCGGCGGCTGTACGACTTGTCCTTGGCGCCCTCGGCCCAGTAGAGGACCACGCCTGCCAGGAACACCTCCCGGTCGGACAGGTTGCCGACTGCTTGCTTGGCGGTCGCCTTCGTGTGCTGGCGTTCCTCTTCGCGGCTTTGAAGGGCGGCCTCCCAGCCCCGCCTGGCGATGGCTGAGGCATCCTCCGGGCTCCGCCTGCGCTCCGGCTTCGGCAGGTCCCGTACCCACAGTGGGATGGAGCTCTTCGAGCACCCCAGCTCCACCTGGATCTGGTCGTACGTCCAGCCCTGGAGGCGAAGCTCGCGTGCCTTGTCGCGTAGGTCGTCCTTGGCGTTCGGGCGCTTGGTCCACTCCGGGGGTGGCTCGCCCTCCAGGAGGCGGTTGAGGATGTCGTTGTTGTCGACGTGCAGGCGGTCGCGGATCTGACGTCGGCTGAGTCCTGCCCGCCGCAGCGCGACCGCCCGCTCCCGTAGGCCCTCGAAGTCGGCGTACTTGCCTGGTGCATGTGCCATGGGCATACCGTCCGGGCGGAATGCGTGGTTCCGGGGTCGAACGGGGGATGGTTCAGCGGTTCGAGGGATTTCAGCCGGTTCCGCTGCCGTTCGATTACGGAGTGTGGTCCGGCCCCGCACCCGGAACTCGGCGGAAAAGCCGGGGCGGGCGCCCGTAGGCTGGGGGTATGACCACGACGGGGGAAGACCACACCACGGTCCCGACCGGGCCGTGGTGGTGGGCGCGGTGGCGTGGTGCGGTGCTCGACGGGAGCCTTGCGCTGGTGTCCGCGCTGGAGTGCGGGGCCGAGGGGGTGCCGTTCGCGCGGGACGCGGGGATTCCGGCGGCCGTGGGGGTCGTGTTCGGGGTGCTCGCCGGGTCCGTGCTGCTTGTCCGGCGGCGGTGGCCGATTGCCGTGGTGCTGGTGGCGATCGCCATCACGCCGGCCCAGATGGGTTTCCTGCTGGCGATCGTCGGGCTCTACACCCTGGCCGCGTGCGAGGTGCCGCGCCGGGTGACTGCCGCGCTGGCCGGGATGTCCCTGGTCGCGACGATGATCGTGACGTTTGTGCGGGTGCGGCAGGACATGGCGCGGGGGGATCTGACGCTCGGGCACTGGTTCGTGCCGTTCGCCGCGGTCACCACGTCGCTGGGGCTGACGGCGCCGCCGCTTCTGCTGGGGATGTACGTGGGGGCGCGGCGGCGGCTCATGGAGAGTCTTCGGGAGCGGGCGGACAGTCTGGAGCGGGAGTTGCAGCTGCTCGCGGAGCGGGCGGAGGAGCGGGCCGAGTGGGCTCGCAACGAGGAGCGGACGCGGATCGCGCGGGAGATGCATGACGTGGTCGCGCATCGGGTGAGTCTGATGGTGGTGCATGCGGCGGCGTTGCAAGCGGTGGCCCGGAAGGATCCGGAGAAGGCGGTGCGGAACGCCGCTGTGGTGGGGGACATGGGCCGGCAGGCGTTGACCGAGTTGCGGGAGATGCTGGGGGTGCTGCGCAGTACGGAGGGGCAGGTGCCCGCGCAGGTCCGTGAGCGGGATGCCGTGCCGTTGGCCGCGGTGGGGGTGGCCGCGGCTGCGGCGGCTTCCCGGGCGGCCGGTGGTGGGGCCGAGGGTCCGTGTCTGTCGGAGCTGGACGAGTTGGTCGGGCAGTCGGTGGCGGCGGGGATGGCGGTGGATCTGTCGGTGGAGGGTGAGGTGCGTTCGTATGCGGCGGAGGTGGAGCAGACGGCGTACCGCGTGGTGCAGGAGGCGTTGACGAACGTCCACAAGCATGCGGCGGGGGCGAAGACGTACGTGCGGTTGGCGCATCGGTCGTCGGAGTTCGCGATGCAGGTGGAGAACGAGCCGCCGCCGGAGTCCGCGTCGGCGTCTGCGGCGGGGTTGCCGTCGGGTGGGAACGGTCTGGTGGGGATGAGGGAGCGGGTCGTGGCGTTGGGTGGTGTGTTTGTGTCGGGGCCGACGGATGCGGGGGGTTTCCGGGTGTCGGCGGTGATTCCGGCGTCGTAGGCCGGCGTCGTGGGGCCGGGGGCGGGCCGGCTCTCTGGTTTGTTCAGCCTGCTGTCAGCCGTGCCGGTTGTATGCCGGAGATGAGGGCGGTCAGGGCCTGGTCGATGTCGGGGCCGAGGTACCAGTCGCCGGTGTGGTCGAGGGCGTAGACGCGGCCTTCGGTGTCGATGGTGAGCAGGGCGTCGGTGTCGGTTTCGGTGCCGAGGGGGCTGATCTCGGTGTCGAGGGCGCGGCCGAGGTCGCCGAGGGTGCGGGCCAGGTGGAGGCCGTGCAGGGGGTCGAGGTGGAGGGCGGCGGGGGCGATCTGGCGGCCGGGGCCGGTGGGGGAGATGTGCAGGCCGCCGAATTCGGCCCAGGCTTCGACGGCGGCGGGGAAGACGGCGTGGCGGTGGCCGGCGGGTGAGGTGTGGTCGCGCAGGGTGTCGGCCCAGATTTCGGCTTGTTTTATGTCCCATCGTCCGGGTTGCCAGCCGGCGGCGCGCAGGGCGGCGTCGACGGGGACGGCGAAGCGGGATGGGGGAGGAGTCGAGAGCTCGGGGGATGTGGCGCGGTCGGCGTGCATCTGCCTTCGTTCGTCGTGGGTGGTGCGGTGGGGGGGGGTGTGGTGGTCGGCCGGGTCAGCTGTTCTGGGCGGTGGGGTCGACGATGCGGACGCCGAAGTGGGCGCTGAGGGCGGTGCAGGTGCGGCAGGGGGTGGCGAAGCCGCCGTGGAGGGGGTCGCCGTCCTCGCGGATGCGGCGGGTGGTGAGTTTGGCGTGTTTGAGGGTTTTGCGGGCTTCGCCGTTGGTCATGGGTTTGCGGGCGGCGCGTTTGCTGCGGGCGGCGTCGGCGGTGGTGATGTGCCGGGAGATGAGGATGGTTTCGGCGCAGCGGCCGGTGAAGCGGTCGCGCTGGGCGCTGGTGAGGGTGTCGAGGAAGTCCTGGACGAGGGGGTGGAGGGCGGGGGGTTCCTCGCCGCGGGCGGGGGTGCCGGTGAGGGTGGCGCCGCGGACCGAGAGGGCGGCGGCGACGGTGGGGAGTATGCCGTCGCGGCGGTGGTGGAGGGTGGGCGCGTGGGGGGTTTCGGTGCTGCTCCAGCCGATTCTCGGGTCGCCGGAGGCGTGTGACTGTGGTCCCGTCCGTGTCGCGCTCATGATCGTTTTTTCCTCCTGTGCATCCCCCCGAGGGAAACAGAGTGCCAAATGGCGTTGCCGCTGCGGTAGCTGGGGCGGTGTGACACGCCCGGTCGGGGGCGGTGCGTCACGGTGGGGTGACGGCTGGTCACGTGTGGGGGCGGTGGTGGTGTGGGGGCGGGGTGGAGGCCCGGTGACCGGTGTCGTCGTACCGCATAGGCTGTTGGCACGCCGCGATGCGCGCGGTTGACGCGTTGGAGAGAAGTAGGGATACGGGTCTTGGCGGGCCGGTGCTGGAAGCCGGTCGCCGTGGGTCGTACAGAGTGCCTCAGGGGGCAACCGCCATGACGACAGGCCGGCTCGGGCTGGGGGTTCCACCCGGCGACCAGGCTGGGGGACGGGCCGCGCCGCCGAACGCGGCCTATGCCGGGCAGGTCGTGCACTTTCCGGATCCGGTCCGGGCCGCTCGTCACCCGGGTGGGGTACGGGTGGATGAGCGTGGTTTCCCCGACTTCTCGCCGTATGCGCGGGCCGCGGTGGAGATCGCGGAGCCGCCTGCGGGGTTCGGGGTCGACGAGCTGCGGTTGACGGACTACGTGTCGGCGAACGCGGCGCTGGCGGCGTCGGGGCACGAGTTGTGGGACACGGTGCCGAGTGTGGCGACTCCGCACGGCTGGACGTGGCATCACGTGGGGGGTGGCCGGCGTCTGGAGCTGGTGCCGGTGGAGGTGAAGGCGCTGTTGCGCCATCACGGTGGGATCGCGACTGCGAACGTCGATCAGGCGAAGCGGGGTACGCGTCCGTTGCAGGAGACGCGGCCGGCGCACTTCGGGTTGCCGAAGTCGGGTGTGGCGGTGTCGGAGCAGCAGGTGCTGGGGGTCGAGGAGGATCTGGGGTACCGGCTTCCGGGTGCGTACCGGTCGTTCCTGAAGGCGGCGGGTGGTTGTGCGCCGGTGGGGACGGCGCTGGACGCGGAGTTGGGGCTGCTGATCGACCAGCCGTTCTTCACGGTGCGGGAGGAGGCGGCGGTCAATGACCTGGTGTACGTCAACAAGTGTCTGCGGGATCACCTGACGAAGGATTACCTGGGTGTCGCTTTCGTGCAGGGCGGGCTGCTCGCGGTGAAGGTGAGGGGCGAGCGGGTCGGTTCGGTGTGGTTCTGCGCGTACGACGATGTGCGGGACGTGGATCCGGCGTGGTCGCAGGCGGAGCGGGTGGAGCGGTTGCTGTTGCCGTGCGGTGAGGACTTCGACGCGTTTCTGTGCCGGCTGGCGGGTTCTCCGCCGGAGTTGGAGACAGTGGCGAATCTGATGGTGGACGGCGGTTTCGCGCGTGTGGTGGCCGTGTCTTCCGGGTCGTCGGTGGGGGAGTGAGTCGGGCGATGGTGACGTTCGCGCAGGCGCAGGAGCGCGCGGAGGAGTGGGTCAACGGGGATGTGCCGGCGTACCAGCATCGTGAGGTGCGGGTGCGGGAGTTCGAGCTGGGTTTCGTGGTGTGGGCGGAGGACCGTGAGGGCGGTCCGCGGCTGGACGGCGGTGCGCAGCGGCTGGTGATCGCCCGGGACAGCGGGGAGGCCACGTTGTGGCCCGGTCTGCCGGTGGGTGAGGTGATCCGCCGGTACGAGGAGGAGTACGGCCGTACGGGGCAGGTCGCGGACGCGGTTCCGGCGCCGGCGGTGCGGGTGGATCTGAATCAGACGTCGTTCTTGCTGAGTCCGCCTCAGTGGTTGCAGGAGGCGGCGGACAAGCTGGGGATTCCGGACCGGCGGGGCGGGTCGGGGGCGACGGAGGGCGGTGCGCTTCCGCAGACGCAGGCGGGGGTTCCGGTGGGCGGGGTGGCGGGCGCGGGTGCGTCCGGTGTGCCGGGTACGCCGGGTGTGCCGGGTGCTCCTGTCGGGGCGACTCCGTGGGCCGGGACGGACACCAACGCGGGTGCGGAGGACGACCGTTCCGTGCCGCTGCCGGACACGGTGTACTCGCCGTCGCCGAGTGGGACCGACGACGACACTCCGCCGCCGCCCGCTGCCGCGCCGGACGCCAAGACGGCGCTGATGGCGGGCGGGAGCGGGCTTCCGCGTACGACGCTGGCGCCGGTGGTCGACGAGCCCGACGGGGGCGGCGGGAGCGGTGCCTCGGGGGGTGCGGGTGTGCCTGGTGCCCCGCGGGGCAGCGCGCCGCCGCCTGTGCCGCCGAGCACGTTGCCCGGTCCGGGCGCGCCGGCCGCCGGCTATCCGCAGGGGGCCGGTGCCCCCGGCGTCCCCGGCGTCCCCGGCGTCCCCGGCGTCCCCGGTACTTCCGGCGTCCCCGGCGTCCCCGGTACTTCCGGCATGCCCGGCGCCCCCGGTATCCCCGGCGTCCCCGGTGCGCCGGGTGTCCCGGCGGGCCCCGGGACTCCGCCTCCGCCCCCGCCTCCTCCGTCCCCGGCTTCGGGCGGGCCGCAGGGTTCGGCCGGTCCGGCGCGGCCGCCGGCGCCCCACGCGGGTGACATCGCCGACGCCGCGACGAGCAAGGCGCCGCCTCCGCCGCGCCGTGGGCGGGGTGGCTCGACCACGCCTCCGCCGCCGGGTGCCCCGGGGACGCCGGGCGCGCGTCCGGGCGGAGCCC
>NZ_QFDQ01000275.1 GCF_003270085.1 Streptomyces triticisoli
AGCGGCGCGGGGTCCGGCGCCGGCGCGCCGTCCCGCGGCCCGGCGGCGCGCTCGACGACGCTCGCCTCCCACAGCGGCTGCGGGCCGTCGAGCGGGGTGACGGCCAAGTCGTCGGCGCCGACGACCGTCAGGAGCAGCACCGGCCGCGCGTCGCCGAGCATGGCCTGCATGCGGTCGGACGGGCAGTCGGGATCGACGGGCAGGCAGACGGCGCCAGCCTTGAGGACCGCGCACACCGCGACCACGCGTTCGGCGGAGCGGGGAACGGCGACGGCCACGACGCGTTCCGGTCCCGCGCCGTGGGCGACGAGCGTGCGGGCGAGGCGGTCGGCGCGCGCGACGAGGTCGCGGTAGGTCAGGAGGGTGTCCTCGTGGACGACGGCGACCGCGTCCGGGGTGGCGGCGGCCTGCCGGTCGAGCAGGGCGGGCAGCGTCGCGCCGTCGGGTTCGGCGACGGGGCCGGTGCCGAGGCGGCGCAGCGCGGCGCGTTCCTCGTCGCCGACGGCGGCGAGGTCTCCGACGCGGGCGCGGGGGTCGGCGAGGGCGGCCCGGACGAAGGCCACGAACCGCTCGACGAGTCCGGCGACGTCCTCGTGGGTGTAGAGCGTCCCGGGCGCGTCGAACCGGACGTACAGGTCGCTGTCGGCGCCGCCGTCCCCGTAGGTGGAGATCCGGACCTCGTCCGGCAGTCCGAAGGTGCCGCCCGCGAACCGTCCGACGGCGCCCGCGAGGTCGAGCTCCTCCATGAAGGGGATGACGTTGACCACGGGGCCGAACGGGCTGCGGGCGTCGCCCGCGTACCCGGCCGAGCGCTTGATCAGGGCGACGTTGTACTCGGCGTGCCGCAGCACCCGCAGGCGTTCCAGGCGCACCGCCTCGGCGAGGCCGACGACATCGGCCGCGGGCGGTACCTCGACCGCCAGGGGCAGGGCGTTGGAGTACAGGCCGAGCGCGTGCCGGATGTCGCCGCGGCGGTAGTTGACGGTGAACGACAGCAGGGGCTTCGGCGTGTCGCACAGGCGCCGCAGGAAGACGGTCGCGGCGGCGGTGAGCAGGTCAGGGACGCTCGTGCCGGCGGCGTCGGCGGCCGCTTGCCAGGCAGCGACCTCGCCCGCCGGGACGCGGGCGGTGCGGCTGAACATGCCGAGCGGCGCGGTGAGGCCGTCCCAGAACGCGGCGTCGTCGGCGCGCTCCGCGGTCCGTGCGCGCAGGCCGGTCGGGAGGCGGGCGGCCGTCGCATCGCCTGCGACGTAGTTCCGCCAGAACTCCTCGGCGTCGGCGAAGCGTGCGGACGAGCGGTACGCCGCCTCCTTCTCGCCGGCGCGCCCGGGTGGGGTGTCCCGCCGTTCGGGCAGCGGGGCGCCGGTGCGGCGGGCGCGGTAGATCTCCGCGACGCGCTGGGACAGCACGGTGAACACGCCGAAGGCGTCGGTCAGGATGTGGTGGAAGAGCAGGCACACGAGGTGCCGCTCCTCGCCGAGGCGGATGGTTCCGACGCGGAACAGCGCGTCGGTGGCGAGGTCGAAGGGGCGCCGGACCTGGCCGGTGAGGAACTCCCGGGCCGCGTGGGTCGGTTCGGCCGCGTCGCTCACGTCGGTGTGGAACGGTTCGAACGCTTCCGGGTCCCGGGGGACGAGTCGCAGGACGCCGTCGTCCTGCCGGAAGTTCACCAGGAGCGCGCTCGCCTCGGCCATGGCTGTCCGCAGCGCGGCCCGGAGGCCGCCCAGGTCGAGCTCGCCCCGGACGTCCCAGATCGTCGTGGTGCTGTTCGGTACCTCGGGCGCGAGGTTCTGTTCCAGCCACATCGCTTCCTGCGCCGAAGAAACACCGCCGCTAGCACGCATGCAGACTCCCGGAAGAAGTAGCCCTCGATCGTCGTCGGCCCACGACGGAGTGCTGCTCGGTCGTGCGGTGCGCGGCTCCCCCGTCATGGCCGGCGGAACCCGCCGTCACTCGGGAGCCCACCCTAGGAACGGATTTCCGAGTCACCCGACCGTCTGACAGATGTCGGCCAGACCCGACGGTGCGGCCCGCGGGCTGGGGCGGGAGAAGGCGCGCGCACGAAGAGCCCCGCCCCATGAGCCGGGGCGGGGCGGGGAGAGGACGCGGAGCCGGTACGAAGCCGGTCGAGGCAACGGGGGTGTGCGGCGCGCGCCCTGACGACCCGGGTGGTCCCGGGTCGTCAGGGCCGGTCGGCGGTCAGCCGGCGGGCCACCACATCGGCCCCTCGGGGGCGTCCTTGACGAAGACGAGGGCGTCCTTGCTCGCCAGGCGGGCCGGGTCCAGCGGGGAGTAGCCGTACCAGGGCGACTCGCGGGGGACGAGCGGCGCGTCGCCGAGCGTGGCGGCCAGCTGGCGGACGTCGACGACGTACCGGTCCTCGGGGAGCGCGTACAGGAGTCCTTCGACGGTGTCCGGCGGCGGGGTCTGCACGCCCCGGTGGCGGATGGTGCCGAGGGCCGTGGCCACGAAGGCGTAATCTTCGCCCAGCCGGGCGCTGACGATCCCTCCGGCGCTCCACCACTCCATCCGGTGGTCGCCCCTCCGCATGCTGCTCCTCTCGCGCTGGAGGTGCCCGTTGTGGCCGTGCGCGAGGACCGGGCCCTGTTCGGCGAGAGCCAGCAGGTTGGCGGCCATGATGGAGTCCCGCAGGATCAGCAGCCAGCCCAGGCGGCCGGGTGAGGTGTCAGCCGTCCAGGAGTGGTAGCGCAGGAGCCCGGTGGCGGTCCGCGCGTACAGGCGGGCCCGCTCCCGGTCGTCCCGCGCCGACGGCTCGTCCGGGTCCGAGGCCTGCGCGTCGAGCAGGGCGGTCAGGTCGTCGGCGATCAGCCGCAGCCGCTCGGCGTCGGGCGTCCGGCCGACGGACCGGGAAGGGTCCGTCATCGCCGCGGGTTCGGTCCAGCGGTCGTCGTCGCCGAGGAGACGGTCGAGGGTCCCGGCGGTGCAGGGCAGCATCGCGGCGTCGCACCGGTCGGCGAGGTGGGCGTGGAGCGCGGTGAGGGCATGGCGGGGACTCTCGCCGCCGCTCATTTCCAGCGGGCCGTCGAAACCGGCGAATCGCACCTGTTCCGCCGCGGACCGGCCGTCGTTGTACGCGCGCATCCAGCGGACCAGTTCGCGATTGGCCGCGGACCCGCCGAAACCGTGGCTGAATCCACGCTCCATGACGTCGTCGAGGGTGCCGGTACCGGAGGTGACGTAATCGTCCACGATCAGGCCCGCCATGCAATCACTCTCGATCGCGACGATCCGGTAGCCCTCCTGTTCGACAAGCTGCCGGAACAGGTCATTCCGTACCTCCAGGAGAGCGTCCTCGCCGTGGGTGGGCTCCCCCAGGGCGAGCAGCCGCGGCCGGGTCCGGAGTATCCCCATGACGCTGTCGACGTCGACCGCGCGGGCGACGTCTTCGAGGGCGGCAGTCATACGCTCAACCTATCACCGCGACAGCACGGAAAATCATTCGCGATATCGGCGGAACGGGCAGGAGAACCCGTACGCATGATTCCCCGTCGCTCATTGGAATGATAATCGGATGACCCATGTCTTACCGAACTCTTTCGAGAAACTCCTGACGGACGCCGCGAGGACAAACGATGCAGTTCCGAAGGGTGGGCTACCGAGAGGGACGGACCGATGGGCCGAATGCGGGAACGAGGCTGGACACGGACGCTGACCGCGGTCGAGGACCCGGTCGTCCGCCTGGTGTGCTTCCCGCACTCCGGGGGCTCGGCGACCTCCTTCCGCGACTGGGTCGCCGTGCTGCCGCCCGGGGTCGAGCTGGTGGGCATCCAGTACCCCGGGCGCGGCGACCGGTTCGGCGAGCAACTCGTGGACGACGTGGCCGAGATGGCCGGCCGCGTCGTGGCGGAACTGCTCAGGATGCCGTCCCTCGACCATGTGCTGTTCGGACACAGCCTGGGCGCCCTGGTGGCCTACGAAACCGCCATGCTGCTGCGGGACATGGGCGGGGAGCCGCGGCGGCTGTGCGCCTCCGCCTGCCTCCCCCCGGGAGAGATGCGGAACCGGGACATCCATCTGGTGCCCGACGACGAGTTCTGGGCGACGCTCTGCGCGCTGGGGGGCATCGACCCCGGGATCGCCGAGAACGCGGAGATGCGCGAGCTGTTCACGTCGACGCTCCGCTCCGACCTGCGCGCCCACGCGCGGTACCGGCCCCGCGCCGGGATCACGCCGCTGTCGTGCCCGGTGAGCTGCTACCACGGCGACGGCGATCCACTGGTGGACGAGGAGCAGATCACCGAGTGGGCCGGTGTCACCTCGGGCGCGTTCACCCTGCGGGTGCGGCCCGGCGGGCACTTCCACGTGTCCACCGACGTCGCCGCACTGGTCGCGGACGTGCTGGGCCGGGAGACGGCCTGAGCGGCGCGACGGTGTCCCGGGGCGCGGGCCGGCGGACGGGCTCAGGCGCCGTCTGCCAGGGCCTCGCGAACGGCCGCCGCCAGTTCCGCCGGGCGGCTGCTCGGCAGGTCGTGGCCGCCCGGCAGCGAGACGACCCGGAACGGCCCGGTGGTCAGCGCCGACCAGGCGTCGATCTGGCCGGGCTCGACGGTGTGGTCGTCGCGGCCGAACACGGCCACCGTCGGCACCTCGACGGGATCGACGTGCCCCGCCTCGTACAGCGCCAGCTCGTACTCCTCGACGAGCCGGTAGTCGGCGCGCAGGGCGGGCTCGACGATGTCGAGCAGCTCCTCGTTGGCGAGGAGCTGCGACGGGAGGTACCCGTCCGTCACGACCTGCCGGAGGAAATCCGGCCGCGGCAGCCCCCACGTCGGCTCCCGGCGGAGGCTCCCGGGCGCCGGGTGCGAGGAGACGACCAGCGCCCGCACCCGCCCGGGGTCCAGACGCCGTGCCACCTCGTAGGCGACGGCCGAGCCGGCGCAGTGCCCGAACAGCACCACCGGCCGTCCCTGGGCGTGCCGGGTCAGTTCGCCGGCGAGCTTGTCGGCGAGCTCGGACATGACGGTCTCCACCGGGTCCTCCAGCCGGGACTCCCGCCCCGGGAGGCGTACCCCGAACGCGTCGTAGGCGTCCCCGAGTTCGACGCACAGCTGACGCACCGTGGTGACGCCGGCGCCCGCGTGCGGGAAGGCGTACAGCGCGCACTCCTTGAGTCCCTCGTGAGAGGCACCGACGAACCAACGACTTTTCGTGTTCGTTCCCATGTCTGTGAGGATGACCAGTCGCCGCGGCCCCCGGGCGGCAACCTTGACTGACCTCTGAAAGATCCTCGGACAACCGCCGATCGCCGCGGCAAGACTGGCACCTCCGTTCGTGACGACGAGAATCCGCCACCCGGGCGGCGCGGGAACGTTCCGGAAGCCTCCGGCGCCGGCCGGAGCGCGGCGGACGCCAGGGAAGACGCAGAGCACCGCGAGAGACGCAGGAGCGAGTGGTGAACAACTTCGGATCGGCCGGGGTGGCGAGCCCGGACCCCGGCGGCCACGACGGCCCGGAACTCGATCGGGTGCGCGCCCACGTGCGGGCCCAGTGGGCCGACGCGCTGGAGCACGACCGCTTCGGCGACGACGACGACTTCTTCGAGGCCGGTGGGAACTCCCTGCTGATCGCCGACATCATGGCCGAACTCGGGACGGCGGCAGGCACGCGCCTGTCGCTCCGGCTCTTCTTCGACAACCCGACGGTGAACGAACTGACCCGCGCCCTGGCGGCCCACGGGGCCTTCCGGTCGCCGGCTCGGTGAGCGCCCCGTCGGCGTCCTTCCCGGGCGCCCCCTGGAGCGGGTGGAACGAAACCGCGCGGCCCTTCCGCGACGACGCCACCATCCCCGGGCTGATCGCCGAGGCCGCCCGGCGGCATCCGGACCACCCGGCGATCGTGACCTCCGACAAGGGGGTCGTCACCCACGGCGAACTGGACCGCCGCTCCGACCGGCTGGCCCGGCTGCTGCGCGAGCTGGGGGTGAACCGGGGCTCCGCCGTGGGCCTCTACGGCGAGCGCAGCGCGTCGGCCCTCGTGGGACTGCTCGCAGTGCTCAAGTGCGGCGCCTTCTACGTGCCGCTCGACCCGGCGTGGCCCGCCCGCCGGGTGGTCGGGCTGCTCGACCGGCTCGGCGTGACGGCCGTGCTGACCGACCGCGCCCACCTGCCCGCCGTGCAGGAGTTCCGGTGGGAGGTGCCGTCGCTCCGCCACGTACTGTGCCCCGACATCCCCGAGGAGTTCTCCTGGTCGGCCGGATTCCGGCGGGAACGGGTCGCGGACTTCTTCGACTACGTGGCCGGCTCCCCCGATCCGCTCGAAGCCGCCGGTTTCAACCTGCGCCGCTCGGAACGGCCCTTCGACGAGGACGACGTCCGGGGCTACCAGGACCACGTGGCGCGGCTCGTCCGGGCCGCCACGTCCGCCGAGCGGCCCTCGGTCTTGGAGATCGGGTGCGGGTCCGGTCTGATCGTCGAGGCCCTGGTGCCGCACGCGGCCCGGTACGTCGCCGTCGATCCCTCGCCGGTGTCCGTGGCCTGCAGTCAGGAGGCCGCGGTCCGCGCCGGGGGCGAGGCCGAGGGAGTGGTGTGCTTCGCCCACGAGACGGCCGAGCGGGTGAGCGGCCCGTTCGACGTCGTCGTGCTGGCCAGTACGGTGCAGTTCCTGCCGGACCTCGACCACCTGACCGGCGTCCTCGACATGCTCCTGGGGTTGCTCGCCGACGACGGCGTCATCGTCCTCGCCGACCTGGTCGACCCCGGGCTCAGCGCCTTCTCCGGTCTCCGGGTGCCGCCCCGCTTCGTCGAGCGCCTCCCCGAACTGCTGCCCGGGGTGGCCCGCGCGGACGTCCACCGCCGCCGGGCCGAGGAGTTCACCGGCGAACTGGCCGAGCGGTACGACGCCGTCGTTCGCGTCGCGCCCGGCCGCGACCGCGCGGCGCGGGGCCGCGAACCGTTGTGGACCGGCCATCACGTCGGCCTCCGCCCGGCCGCCCCCCTCACCGACGGCCCGACGGCCGAGGACATCTGCTACACGATCTTCACGTCCGGCTCGACCGGCGCCCCCAAGGGGGTCGTCGTCACCCACCGGTCGGCGGTGAACCTCATCGACTGGATGAACCGCACCCACGGCATCGGCCCCTCCGACCGGATCCTGTTCGTCACGGCCTTCAGCTTCGACCTCTCGGTCTACGACATCTTCGGTGTGCTGGCCGCCGGCGCCACTGTACGGCTCGCGTCCGCGGCCGAACTGGCCGAGCCGGACGCCTTGGTGGACCTCCTCGAACAGGAGCCCGTCACCATCTGGGACTCGGCGCCCGCCGCCCTGGCCATGGTCATGCCCTTCGTCCGGGCCCGCGAGCCCGCCGAGCGCGACACGCTCCGCCTGGTCCTCCTCAGCGGCGACTGGATACCGGTGCCGCTCCCGGACCAGATCCGGTCCGCGTTCCCGCACGCCGAGGTGGTGGCGCTGGGCGGCGCCACGGAGTGCACCGTCTGGTCGAACCACTACCGGGTGGGCGAGGTCGACCCCGCGTGGCCGAGCATCCCCTACGGGACCCCGATGCAGAACGCCCGCTACTACGTGCTCGACGGCGACCTGCGGCCCTGCGCCCTCGGCGAGGAGGGCGACCTGTACATCGCCGGCACGTGCGTGGCCCTGGGCTACGCCGCGGCGGCCGGCCTCACCGCCGCCCGGTTCCTGCCCGACCCGGGGGCCCCGCGCCCCGGCGGACGGATGTACCGCACGGGTGACCGCGCCCGCTGGCTGCCGAGCGGCGATCTGGAGTTCCTGGGCCGCTTCGACGACCAGGTCAAGGTGCGCGGCTACCGGATCGAACTCGGCGAGGTGCAGGCCGCCTTCCTCCAGTGCCCGGGCGTCCGGGCCGCGTCGGTGGTGGCACCCATGGGACCGGGCGGGCGGACGCTGGCGGCCTTCTACGTGCCGGCGGACGAGCCGCTGCCGAAGGCCGAGCTCCTCCGTGCCCTGCGCGCGGTCCTGCCCTCGTACATGATCCCCGCGCGCGTCGTCGCCCTCGACGAACTGCCCCTGACCAGCACGGGCAAAGTCGACCGGGCCGCTCTGCTGCGCCGGCTGTGACCTGCGGGGAAGGAGCGCGCGGCCACCCTCGCTCCTCCTCCCCAGCCCCTGTCCTCCCATTCCCACCAATCGATGGAAAGGCATGACGATGACGACAGGATCTCCTGGATCGTCGGTGTTCCCCCTCACCGCGGGCACCTCGCGACGCCGTCTGCTGGTCGCCGCCGCCGGCGTCGCCGCGGGCACGGCGGGCCTCATGGCCCTCCCCGCAACCGCCCGGGCCGCCACCCCCGCGCCGGCTTGGACCGACGCCGCCCCGGACCTCGTCCTCCCCTGGCTCGACGAGATGCTGGCGGCGTTCGCCGCGTCGCCGATGGCCGGACTGCCCGAGCGGACGTGGGCGATGGGCTGGATGGCGGCGTGGACGGCGCTCGGCTCCCGGCGGGCCGCGTCGGTACGGGCGCCGCAGCGGCGCCCGGTGTTCGAGGACGCCGCCGTGGCGACCGCGGTGCACGACGTGCTGCTGGCGCTGGTCCCCGACCAGGCGGTCCGGCTCGACGACGTACTGAGCCGCTCGCTGGCCGGGCTGCCCGGCGGCGTGGCCAAGGACGCGGGCGTCGCCGCCGGCCGGGAGGCGGCGGCGTCGACGGTCGCGGCGCGGACCGGTGACGGCCTGGACATGGCGTCGGTGAACGTGCCGTTCGAGCTGCCGCCGGAGGCACCCGGGGTCTACCGGCTCACGCCGGGGGCGACGATGCTGGTGGGCACCGGGTACGGCCGGGCGCGTCCGTTCCTGCTCGGCCGGGGCGATCGGTTCCGGCCGGGACCGCCGCCGGCGCTGGGCACGGCCCATTACCGGCGGGACCTCGACGAGGTGCGCCGCCTCGGCGGACAGGTCTCCGAGCGGACCGAGGAGCAGACCGACCTGGCCTGGCTGGACCCCCTGTCGCACTACGTGCCCGCGCTCCGGGCGCTGGTCGGGCAGCGGACCCGGTCCCGCCGGAACAAGGTGCTGGTGCTGGCAGCGCTCGGCGCCTCCATCGTGGACTCCAGCATCGCCTGCTTCGACGCCAAGTACGTGCGGCTGCACTGGCGTCCGGTCACGGCCATCCGATTCGCGGACACCGACGGCGACCCCCGCACCACCCCCGACCCGACGTGGTCCTCGTACCTGCCGACGCCGCCGCACCCGGAGTTCCCCAGCGGTCACGCCGTCACCGCCGGCGCCGCCGAGCAGGTCGTCACGCAGCTCGTGGGACCGTACAGCCCGGTGGCCTTCACCAGCACCTGGACCCGCGGCGACGGCAAGGCCGTGACCCGGCGCTATCCGCGCGGGACGGCCTGGACGACGCTCACCCGGGAGAACGTCGACGCCCGCGTCCTGGCCGGTGTCCACTTCCGCTTCTCCGACGAGATCGGCGCCGACCTCGGCCGCGACGTCGCCCACTACAACCTGCGCCGCCTCGCCCGCGGTCACGCGGACACGAGGAGGTGACGAGGTGACGAGATCACGGCTTGTGGCGGCCTCCGCGCTGCTGGTGCTGGCGACGACGGGCTGTGCGCCCGGCATCGGACCGCTCGCCGCGCCCGGCGCGCCGGGCGCGGCGCCCGACGCCGCC